>JAZNIW010000023.1:0-14399 GCA_045577695.1 Acutalibacteraceae bacterium | reverse complement strand
AGTTTTTTAACTTGAATTGTCGGGTCCTATAAAATCGTCATCGTTGTTTAATTTTCAAGGTTCATTGTGCTCCCTCTCTCAAGGGTGCCAGATTATAATACCAAATTTAACCCCCGTTGTCAACACCTTTTTTTCGATTTTTTCAAACTTTTTTTGTTTTGTGTAACCCTTTCTTTTCGACCACAAAATATGGTGTAATTTCAAGAACTTTGTGGAATGGTCCTTGTTCTATGTTCCCTCTCGATACCGGAAAATTAGAAAAAATCACTCATCATCTGCAATATTTTTTTCTCTCGGCGAGAAACCTGCACCTGTGTCATACCAATGATTTTAGCCGTTTCGCATTGGGTTTTATGTCCAAAATAGCGCAGGGTAATCAGGTCGCGATCTTTTTCTTCCAGCCGCTCTAGCACCTGCCGTAATGCCAATCGGTTGGCAACAACGTCCTCTGCGCTTTCGCTCAGTCCGATTTCCAACTCTTTAACGCCCCCATCTTGGTCAACATAGCTAAGAGAGGTTGGCGGCACGGCGACACAAAGTGCTTCGGCAGTTTCTTCGGGGGTAACCCCCAACGCTTCGGCTAATTCTGACAAATGCGGCTCGCGCCCCAACTGCAAGCACAAAGCATCCTTGGTTCGGGTTGCCCGCAAGGAAAGTTCTTTTAGGCCGCGCGATACCTTGAGCGAACCACCATCACGAAAAAGCCGTTTGATTTCCCCCAAAATGACCGGAACAGCATAAGTTGAAAAGCAAAAGCCCAATTCCTCTTGAAAGGCGTTGGCCGCCTTAACCAAACCCAAGCAACCGGCACCGTACAAATCGTCATACTCGACTCCGCGACCGCGGAACCGTTTGCAACAAGAATGAACCAATTTTAAATTATTGGTTACCAATGCCTCTCTATCCATTTTTTCCAATGCGAAGGGAGAAGTTTTTTTTCATCACGATGACCGTTCCCTTTCCTAACTTTGATGTAACCTTTAACGAATCCATAAAACTCTGCATAACCGAGAAGCCGAGACCCGATCGCTCGCCCCCTATAGTGGTAAAAAGCGGTTGCATCGCTTGTTCAACATCTTCCATACCGCAACCGGTATCGCGAATGCGAATTTTTACACTTCGATCTTCAAATAATTCCACCGCTATGTATATTGCACCAATTTCGTTGGGATACGCGTGCACAATGCTGTTGGTAACTGCCTCGGAAACGGCAGTTTTGATATCGCTGAGTTCTTCTAAAGTGGGGTCGAGTTGTGCGACAAAAGATGCAACCGCCACACGAGCAAAACTCTCATTCGCCGAGCGCGACGGAATTTTCAACGTAAATTTATTGCTTGCTTTCATAAACGGTTTCCTCCATTCCTATTTGTGCCAGCCGCTCCATACCGGCCAATCGCATTACCTTACCAATTTGCGGCGACGTATTGATAATAGCCAACTCACCGCCAATTTCACTAACAGTTTTATACCGTCCCATCACCAAACCAATACCGGAACTATCCATAAAGGATATATTTTTAAAATCCAACACCAAGAGTGTGGGGTGATGGTCCGCAACCGATTGGTCGATTTCCTGCCGCATTTCGGCGGCCGAATGATGGTCGATTTCTCCCTCTAGGCAGGCGGTAACCACTTCGCCTTTCACTACAATACGAACAGACATTTTTTCCTCCTTATAATAAAAAATGGACAAGCCTTTTTTCTATTGTAGGCTTGTCCATATGAAAATCTTATCAAATTGTCGTGTCGAAAATTAGTTTTTTAACGCTTTTAATGCCAACGGACGAATGTCCGACGCTAAATACAATGAGCCGCAAATCAAAATGGGAAGTCGATTTTTTTTGGCCTCCTCTTTTGCCATATCAAGCGCCGCACCGTAATTGGACGCAGCGATTACAGGTTTGCCATACGGCGCGACCAATTCGGCTAAAGTTTCTGCTTGGGCAGCACGGGCATTCCCCATAACCGTTACGGTGATAACCGAATGGCAATGAGGAATAATCTGTTCCAAGGCGGCGGTACAATCTTTATCCTGCATCATACCAATAATAGCAATCGGAGAAAGAGAGAAGTTTTTTAAATAATTGGAAAGTGCGGCTGCTCCGTTTTGGTTGTGAGCGCCATCCAGCAGAACCAAAGGTTCCTGTTGTAAAACCTCTAACCGCGCAGGAAAGACGGTATGAGCAATTCCCTCTTCGATGGCCGCAGGCATCACACCAAGTTGCAGGGCCGTTTCGGCGGCGGTGACCATATTTTCTACCTGATGTGCACCGGCCAAGGGAATCGAGAGCGAAAGTCCCCGATACTTAAACTGCGACCCATAGGCTGCAACGGTCAACCCTTCAACCGCACCAGTATGGGTTACGATGAGAGGGGCTTTTTTTTGGGCGGCAACCGTTTGTATGGTAGAAAGTGCCCCCGCTTTTTGGCCGGATGAAACCACCACCGGACACCGTGGCTTAATAATGCCGCATTTTTCCAAAGCGATTTGTTCAATGGTGTTGCCCAAGACGGCGATGTGGTCTAAATCGATTTTGGTCAGAACGGCGCAAAGCGGATGCGACACAACGTTCGTACTATCCAATCGGCCGCCGAGACCGGTTTCTAAAACCACCCGTTCGCATTTTTGTTCTTGAAAATAACAAAAGGCCAGAGCTGTAATAAACTCAAACTCGGTAACTGCATCCCCTAACTGCGCCCCTACCCGTTCGGCGAGAGGCACAATTTTTTCAGTCCACCGCGCCAAATCTTTTTTAGGAATATAGGTTTGGTTGATTTGAATCCGTTCACAAAACTCTACGACAAAAGGGGAAATAAATAATCCCGTTTGGTAGCCGGCCACTTGCATAATACGACTAAGTGCCGTAGCAGTAGATCCCTTACCGTTTGTACCGGCGACGTGTATAACCGCCAAATCATCTTGCGGATTACCCAAAAGGCGCAACAATGTGGTAATACGTTTAAGCCCCGGTTTGATGCCGAAACGATTGAGAGAATGGATGTAGGATAAAGCTTCCGAATAGGTCATAGGTTTGCCTTTTCTCCTTTCATTGGTAGAGAAAGGGCGGCGGAGTGCATTACTCCACCGCCTTTTTTAAGAAAGTTATGCCATTTGTTTTTCCACATCGGCCAAACTTTGGTTTAAGTTCTCAATGCGCTCTAATACCTTAGCCAATTGTTCACGTTGGGCAGCAACCACCTTTTCAGGAGCCTTGGCCACGAAATTTTGGTTGTTTAATTTCCCTTCGAAGAACGCCCTGTCGGCCATTGCTTTTTCCAAATCCTTAGTTAGACGCTCTTTTTCTGCCGCAAAATCAATCAACTCGTTCATAGGAATATAAATGGTAGCAGCATCGGTCACCACACAAACGGCACCGCTTGGATTATAGTCGTTATCCCACTGTACCTCTGAGGCGTAGGCCAAACGCTCAATAAAGGAGGCACAACGAGCAAACAACTCGCCTCGCTCGGATGAAATAACCACCTTTGCTTTTTTGGAAGGCGGAACATTCATTTCATTTCTACGAATGCGAATTGCACGGATGGCATCCATAATGATTTGGAACTCCTGCTCGTCTTCCGCAAAATCCAAATCGGCAGAATACTCAGGCCACTTGGAAACCATAATGGAGTCACCCTCATGCGGCAGTGCCTGCCAAATTTCTTCGGTAATAAAAGGCATAAAGGGATGGAGCAATTTCATCGTTTCGGAGAAGACATAGACCAAAACTGCCTTGGCAGTTTTGGCGGCGGTTATATCCTTCCCGTTCAGTTTAATCTTGGACAGTTCAATATACCAGTCGCAAAAAACATCCCAAATGAAGTCATAGAGTTTAGCCACAGCCAAGCCGAGTTCGAATTTTTCCAAATTTTCGGTTACCTCTTTGGTGAGAATGTTGAATTTTGAAAGAATCCACTTATCCTCTATGGAAAGATATTCGGGAATGTGGGGTGCCGGCTCATTATCTTCTAAATTCATCAACAAGAAACGGGCGGCATTCCAAATTTTATTCGCAAAATTTCGGCTGGCCGAAACACGTTCGGAGGAATAGCGCATATCGTTGCCGGGGGTATTGCCGGTAGCTAGAGTGAAGCGCAAGGCATCGGCGCCAAAGGTAGAAATCTCTTGTAGCGGATCAATGCCGTTGCCCAGCGATTTGGACATTTTGCGGCCTTGGTCATCGCGAACAATACCGTGGAACAAGACGGTGTTAAAAGGAGGGGTGCCGGTGTATTCCAGACCGGAAAAAATCATACGAGCTACCCAGAAGAAGATAATATCATAACCGGTCACCAAGGTGCTGGTCGGATAGAAATAATCTAATTCTTCGGTTTTTTCGGGCCAACCAAGAGTGGAAAAGGGCCAGAGTGCCGAGGAGAACCAAGTGTCTAAAGTATCCTCATCTTGACGGAGTTTTTGACTGCCGCACTTGCAGCAGGCCATCGGTTCCTCTTTAGCAACCATCACCTCGCCGCACTCTTCACAATACCAAGCGGGAATGCGATGTCCCCACCAAAGTTGACGCGAGATGCACCAATCTTTGATGTTTTCCATCCAATTATAATAGGTTTTTTCAAAGCGGGCGGGAATGAGCTTAATCTCGCCGTTTTTCACGGTGTCGATCGCCGGTTTGGCCAGCGGTTCCATTTTGACAAACCATTGTTTGGAGATGCGAGGTTCTACCACCGAATTACAACGGTAGCAAGCTCCGACATTGTGCTTCATCGCTTCCACCTTCACCAAAAAGCCGCCTTCTTCCAAATCCTTCACTACGGCTTTGCGAGCGGTGTAACGATCCATCCCTTGGTATCGCCCGCCGTTTTCGTTGATAATGGCTTCATCGGTCATAATATTAATGATAGGCAAGTGGTGGCGTAAACCCACTTCAAAATCGTTAGGGTCGTGGGCGGGAGTGATTTTTACCACACCGGTACCGAAATCCATTTCTACATATTCGTCGGCCACAATAGGAATCTCGCGATTCATAAGTGGCAACAGGACGGTTTTACCAATGAGGTGTTGATAGCGTTCATCTTCGGGGTGAACGGCAACGGCGGTATCCCCCATCATCGTTTCAGGCCGGGTGGTGGCCAATTCCAAATAGCCGCTTCCATCGGTTAAAGGATAACGCAAATGCCAGAAGCTTCCCTCTTTTTCCTCATAGGTAACCTCGGCATCCGAAATGGAAGTTTTACAGTGGGGACACCAGTTGATGATACGTTCACCACGATAAATCAATCCCTTTTCGTACAAACGAACGAAAACCTCTTTGACAGCTTTGGAGCAACCCTCATCCAAAGTAAAACGCTCACGCTCCCAATCACAAGAAGAACCAAGTTTTTTCAGTTGCGAAATAATACGAGAGCCAAACTTATCGCGCCAAGCCCACGCGCGTTCCAAAAAACCATCGCGACCGATATCCTCTTTGGTGATTCCTTCGGCTTTCATAGCTTCTACGATTTTGGCTTCGGTTGCAATCGAGGCGTGGTCCGTGCCCGGCATCCACAAGGCCGAGTATCCTTGCATACGGCGAAACCGAATAAGAATATCTTGCAGAGTATTATCCAACGCGTGACCCATATGAAGTTGGCCGGTGATATTGGGCGGCGGAATAACAATGGTATAAGGCTTTTTCTTTTGGTCAACTTTGGCGTGAAAATAGTTTCCTTTAAGCCAAAAGTCGTATATTCTATCTTCTACCTCTGAAGGGTCATAGATTTTTGCAATATCCTTCACAATGTAACCTCCAATATTTTTTCAAAACATAAGAATAACACATTTTATATGATATATCTATCTGTTGTTTTTGTCAATCTTTTTGCAAGAATTGAACACAAAAATTCCATTCATTTCCAACAATATTCCGGAAATTTTGCGGGATAATACTACTGTCAACAAAGAAATGCTTGCGTTTGTGCGGTAGATGCGTGGAAAAGGCGCCTTTGAAAACCATAGTCATATGAGGGAGGTTCCCCTCATTCGATGTATTTTTTCGGCAGTTTCCTTTTCCGACCGATCATAGGGACAATGGTAAGAAAACCCAAATGGGCGGAAAAAGGAATCCGTGAAATCCAACGGTAAGCCGAGTTGTTTCGACTATGCTACATTCAAATGGATTTTTTCAAAACGCAAAAAACCGGAAATCTTGTTGACAGCAGCGGACAGGCATTTGCCTGTCCGCTGTGTTTTTTAAAGCATACTAATTTGTTCACCAAGCTCTTCAGTCGAAGGCAAACTACCGGCCGCCGGCAAAGTTTTGGTGCGGTAACGGTGAGGCTTTAAAAGCCGCCCCTCGGTATATCGCTCAACCTGAAATACCCGTTGCCCCTTACGCTGTGTCATAACAGCCACACCGCTGTTATTACGGGTGGTTTTGGTGGCCAAAGCACCGGTATGCAACAACAACATACGCCCGTTGGTTGAGGTCAATAAAATCTCGGCATCCTCTTTGAGCGATACAATGCTATGGAGGTTAAACTTATCACTAAAGGCACCGATGAGTTTTTTGCGGTTGGTTTTGGTAAAATAGGCAGATAAATCCACCTTGGCGACCCGACCGTTTTCGAAAACAAAGATTAAAATTCCTTTGTAATCCTTGGTTTGCACCATACCGACCGGTACTTCGCCCTCCTCAAAGCCAAGTTTTGCCGGAATATACTCTCCCAGCAAACTGGCCTTGCTGTCAGAAAAGTCGATGGTTTTTGCCTTATAAACTTGACACTTGTTGGTGAAGAAAAGAAGTTCGGTTGCATTGGTCGACTCTTCGGCCAAAACCAGTTCGTCTCCTTCTTTTATTTTTTGCTCACCACTCATACGAAGCGATTGCGGCGTAATTTTTTTGAAATATCCGTCGCGAGTAAAGAACAAATGCACCGGTGAATCGTTCACCGGATCTTCTTCAACATCGTCGGTTGAAGTATAATCGTATAACACGGCCGTTTTGCGCGGCTGGGCGTGCTTATGAATTACCTCTTCTAACTCTTTGATTAAAATGGTATTAACACGGCGGCGGCTATTTAAAATGGCCTCCATATCGGCAATTTCTTCTTCCAAAGCCGCAATATCTTCCAAGCGTTTTAAAATATATTCACGGTTTAGGTGGCGCAATTTGATTTCAGCCACGTATTCGGCTTGAATTTCATCGATACCGAAACCTATCATCAAATTGGGAACAACCTCTTTTTCCTCTTCGGTTTCGCGGACGATTTGAATAGCCTTATCAATATCCAACAAAATTTTGGAAAGACCCTTCAACAAGTGCAGACGGTCTTTGGCCTTGGTTAGGGTGAAATACACGCGGCGACGAATACACTCGGTACGGAAGGCAATCCACTCGGTTAGGATTTCACGAACTCCCATCACCCGTGGGGTACCCGCAATCAGAATGTTGAAATTACAAGAGAAAGTATCTTGCAGAGGCGTCAGTTTAAAAAGACGATTCATCAGTTTATCGGGGTCAACTCCGCGTTTTAAATCGATGGCAATTTTCAGACCGTTCAAATCAGTTTCATCGCGAATATCGCTAACTTCGGTAATTTTTTTAGCCTTGGCCAGTTCCACCACCTTCTCAATGATGGCTTCGGTGGTAGTAGTGGGTGGGATTTCAGTAATCTCAATACAGTTGGCAGATTTATCGTACTGATAAACGCCCCGCACTTTAAAACCACCGCGACCGGTTTGATAAATTTTTTGCATCGTTTCGCGGTCGTAAAGCAGTTGGCCACCGATGGAAAAATCAGGGGCAATCAGAGTGTCAAACAGGTTGGCCTCTTCGTCCTTAATTAAAGCAATAGTGGTGCGGCAAACTTCCTCTAAATTAAAAGGGCAGATAGAACTTGCCATACCGGCCGCAATGCCCATATTGGCATTGACCAGCACGGTTGGAAAGGTCACGGGAAACAAGGTAGGCTCTTTCATAGTGGCATCGTAGTTGTCCACAAAGTCAACGGTGTCTTTATCAATATCGGCAAAGAGTTCTGCCGCAATAGGGGCCAATTTTGCCTCAGTATAACGGGCGGCGGCGCACTGCATATCGCGCGAATAAGCCTTACCAAAACTACCCTTCGAAGCAACAAAAGGATGGAGCAAGGCGCCGTTCCCCTCAGACAGACGAACCATCGTATCGTAAATGGCGGCATCGCCGTGGGGATTGAGCTGCATAGTACGGCCAACGATATTTGCCGATTTGATCGTACCGCCTTTGAGTAGACCCATAGTGTGCATAGTATATAATAATTTGCGGTGAGAGGGTTTGAATCCATCAATTTCGGGAATGGCACGCGATACAATAACGCTCATCGCATAAGGCATAAAGTTGGATTTTAAGGTTTCACTCACCTGCTGTTCCACCACGGTGCCGGCACCGGCAATGTAGGCATTGGCTGCCGATTTGACCGCCTTTTTGGCAGACTCTTTTTTCTTTCTGGGAGGCATAAAGGCATTCCCCTTCCTTAACAATCTCAATCAAAACATCATTATCGATTAGCTTATATCGGCATCCTCTAAATACAGATACCCGTTTTCCGAAATATACTCTTTTCGACCTTGAAGATTATCGCCCAACAACAAATCAAACATTTCGCTTGTTAAGGCGGCATCCTCCGGCAAAATTTTCACCAAACGGCGGGTTAAGGGATTCATTGTTGTCAAATTCATCATATCCGGTTGGTTTTCACCCAGTCCCTTAGAACGTTGCAAGGTATATTTCGCATCCCCGATTTTTTCCAAAATCTCTTTTTTCTCGTTTTCATCATAAGCGAAATAGGTCATTTCCTTGGTTCCGATTTCATACAGCGGGGTCTCGGCGATAAACACCCTCCCCTGTTCAATCAAGGTGGGCATCAACCGATAAATCATAGTTAAAATCAAGGTGCGAATGTGAAAGCCGTCGACGTCGGCATCGGTACAAATAATAACCTTATTCCACCGCAAATTATCAATGTTAAAGGTAGAAAGATCTTTGCTGGTTTTTCCTTTAACCTCTACCCCACATCCCAACACCTTAATCAAATCGGTGATAATTTCGCTTTTGAAAATCTTATCATATTCCGCTTTCAAACAGTTGAGAATTTTACCACGCACCGGCATAATGGCCTGAAATGCGGCATCACGCGCCAATTTACAAGAACCGAGAGCCGAATCACCCTCTACAATATAGAGTTCGCGCTCACCAACATCACGACTGCGACAGTCGACGAATTTTTGCACGCGACTAACCATATCGTTACCGGTTTGCATCGTTTTTTTCAGATTCAAACGCTCGCGCTCGCTACGTTCGCGAGAACGTTTGTTGATGAGAATTTGCTCCGCAATTTTTTCAGCATCGGCATGATTCTCAATGAAATAAATTTCCAGTTGATGGCGGAAAAATTCTACCATCGCCTCGTAAATAAATTTGTTGTTAATCGCCTTTTTGGTTTGGTTTTCGTAAGAGGTTTGAGTGGAGAAAGAAGAAATAATCACCACCAAAGATTCTTCAACATCCGAAAAACCAATTTTACTTTCATTACGTTGGTATTTATTGTTTTGTTTTAAATAGGCATCGATTTGTGAAACAAAGGCACTGCGAACTGCCTTTTCCGGGGCGCCGCCATACTCCAACCAACTGGAGTTATGATAATATTCTTTTAAATGCACCTGATTGGAAAAGGTGACCGCCGCTTTGATTTTCACCTTATAATCCGGCTTGTCCGCGCGGTCACGTCCCATACGCTCAGTATTCCAGAGTTGGATGGGGGTTAAGGTTTTTTCATCCACCAACTCTTTGGCATAATCGGCAATGCCGTTGGGATAGCAGAATTCATACGTTTCAAATTTGTTGCCCACCTGTTTTTTTAAGATAAACAACAATCCATCGTTAGCAACGGCCTGCCGTTTTAGGGTGTCCAAATAGTATTCCAACGGGATATCAATGTCGGTGAAAACCTCTAAATCGGGCTTCCATCGAGTACGAGTGCCGGTATCGCGGCCGGCATAAGGCTCTTTTTTCAAACCTCCGATGTTTTTACCCTTTTCGAAATGCAGATTATAAATATAGCCGTCGCGCTTGCACTCTACGTCCATATATTCCGAGGCGTATTGCGTGGAACAAAGGCCGAGACCGTTTAAGCCGAGCGAAAATTCATAATTTTCCCCATCATTGGTATTGTATTTACCACCGGCATACATTTCACAATACAGCAATTCCCAGTTATAACAATTTTCACGGTTGTTAAAATCCACCGGTATACCGCGGGCAAAGTCCTGCACTTCAATCGAATGGTCCTCATACACCGTAACGATGATTTTTTTGCCATGTCCCTCGCGCGCTTCGTCGATGGAGTTGGAAATGATTTCAAAAACCGAATGTTGGCAACCGTCCAACCCATCCGAACCAAAAATAACAGCCGGGCGTTTGCGGACACGGTCGGCCCCTTCCAGTTTTTGAATGCTTTCGTTATTGTATTCTGTTGTTTTCTTTGGCATAAAACCAATCCGTCCTTATCCTTTAAAGATTATCCGATTTCGGCGACACAGAAGAACAAAAAACACCGAAGCGATACAAACATACACATATAATTTACACTATATCTTGCGGTTCTGTCAAGTATATTTTGCAAAATATAGCGTAAAATTCATTGGCCTTGGCCCAACCCGAAAGGGTGAAGGAAAAGGGGACGGCTTATCGCCGACCGCCTTTTTTAAAAAGCAACGTGAAAATGATAACTTTTTTGTCAAGATATTAAAACCGTCCCCAGTATTCTGTGTTCTATTAAACCTAATTATAGGTATTAATATATATATCTTTTAATTCAGGATAATTATTTGGTAAAAAAACATAATCGAAGTCAATATCTTGCTTGTAAATATCTTGCAAAAAAACATAATGTATTACATTTTCATCTGTGTTTATTATTGCATATTCAAAACAGTCTTCCCAACCAATAATTGTTGCGTATGCCAAAAACTCAAAATTGGGAATATCAAATTGTTTTGAAAATTCAGTAGAAATCGATTCAATTCGATTACATTCTAAATCAAATACTAATTTATCCTCATATTTTATGGAAAGTAAAATCTGAAAACTTTCTCCCAACGGCAAAAGCTCATCATATCTTGCATAAAACTTCTCTACTTTTAGGTCATCTATATTTTCGGGAAATAGAGCAGATGTCTCATAAAGGTCATAAGTCATTGGATGAAATCCGGATTGTTCCCATATTTGCGAATAACTTTCTGAATGAAAGTATGTTTTGTGCGAACACCCTGCAAAGCTAAAAATTAAAACCGCTAAAGCAGTAACACTTAGTATCAGTTTTTTATGCATTATATCACCCCAAAATCAAATATGTATATATGAATATACCGTATAGACCAATAACTGAACGCAAACAAGTTTTTATATAATATGCTGCCCACCATGCTATTACAAATGCCCAAGATCTATTATCGTTATTATTTATTTCGATATGCTCGGCACGCTCTATAATGTCATCAAGCCATTTAGAAGTTATCTTTAACTTTTTAAGAATCTTTTTTATAGGCGTTCCTACATAATACACAATTGCATGAAACCATATTTCTTGTGCTATACGCAATTTATCCATATTTTTGTAAAGCATACGATATGTACACCATCTTCCATACCGTTTTACGATATTTCCAGCATATGACAAACAGAACTTCCTGGATAAAAAGTTTTTGTTTTCATCTATATTAAAGCCTTTCGAAGTCAATTTAAATCCAGAATACTTTTCTGCCCAAAAACCAAAAAAATCAATCATATTAATTGGTTTATTTTCACAATATGCAAAAATATTAGACTCAACTGTACCGTTATCACCTATAAAAGCAAACTCCACCTCATCCCCATTCACAAACCTACCAATGGTTGGATCGTAGTATCGGCTTTGGAGATAATACAGCCCCGTCTCGCTATCGTAATAGTAGCCTCTATAGCGGAAGGGGTTTATTTGGGCAACGCCGCAATCGGTTAAATCTTGCGTGATGGTGGGCACGCCCCAAGCGTCATAAGAGTATCTTGCAACAACGGCGCCGGTGGAATCGTTTCCTCTTGTATAATTGTACTATTTTTTCCTTACAATGTCAATGGAGCAAGCGGCATTTTCATCGCCGGCAAATGCAAAATATAGCGTAAAATCCATCGGCCTTGGCCCAACCCGAAAGGGTGAAGGAAAAGCGGTCGGCTTATCGCCGACCGCTCTTTCCTTTAGGAGAAATTTTGTGAAGACAAGGAACCGTCCACTGTCTTTGTGTTTTACTTTGTATTAAAATTCATAAACAATATTGTAATCCTCTTCTTCAGAACAATAAACGATTCTATTTTTACTACGTTCGATAACATAAACGCCATAATCAGAACCTACGAACAACCCACAGTACCCCGAAAACTGACCCATTTTACTTGTTTCGCCTGTCTTATTAGTAAGCCTATAAATCGTACTGTTTTCTTTATCTTGATTGCTATCATATGCCACAAAATAAGAACATTCGTTATATGATATAAACGTTGTAATATTACCATCAAAATCAAATTTCTCCACACTACTATCTTCAAGTGTGAACTTCCAAATCATCGAGGTATTGTTTTGTAAGCCGGACAATGAAAACATTACATATTTAGGGGTATATGATATATTCACATACTCTCGAAAGCTTTCAACGTCCTCGGTTTCCAACGCAAATTTTCCGCACTCAACAGAAGAGCCATTTCCCTTATCATATCGAAAAATAGATATGATACTATTTTTTTCTGTTACATAATAAACGTCGTTTCCTATTACGCCGAATGACAAAACAGAATCATTGATTGAAGTGTGTATGTTAGAATTGGTTGAATACATTTTTAAAGATAACTTTTGCATATCATCTAACCAATAATGTCGAAGGTAGAATATATCGTTATTCAACACAAAAAATTCATCACAATTCCTAATAGTAATTATATCATTCACTTTCTTTTGTTCAACATCGTAATATTTTAGCAGATAATCAGAATTTTGCTCATCAATATAAGTACAGCAGTCCAACATATAGATTTTATCGCCATAATGTTGAATTCTTCCAAAACCATATCCGTTATTAGAACATATTCTCTCTTTTTTATTGTCACTAACGAGATAATAATTCTGCCAAAGCATATCTTCCAAATAACAAATACTTTCGTTTGTTAACCAAATTCCGGAGCTTGTGCCTATATTATTATAATTGAACGTGATTCCATCTTGTGTTTGATACACGTTGGAGTTTGTTGAACAAGAAGATAAAAATAATAAAATGAGTATACTCAAAAGACAACTTACTTTCTTCATAATATCCCTCCCTAAATTACATATTGTATTAAAAATACTTATCCATATAGTTAAAAGCAAAGTTTGGAACTATCATATTTCGAGCAATATAAAATCTTGTACGAGTTATTCCTTTGTTTTTTGAAAATGTGCCCTTAACTAATCCATCAACCGTTGTTTGCATACAATTTCTAAATAGCAAATTATAATTTTTAGTTTTAGTCAACCTTTCGAAATAATAATAGCTATTTTCGAAATCTCCTTTTATATAAAAGGAATCATTAAATTCACCGTCATATCTTTTATTTCCTTCTACAAGAGCTTGAGACTCAGTAAGTGATTTAATGTTAAAACCAATCAATGCACACTTTGCCCTAACCGTTGTGGATGCCACTCTGTACGCAATTCCAATTAATGCACATACGTATTTTATTGGATATGGTGAAATCCTGTATACTGTTTTCAACAAAAACCGCGCACGTATTAGTGCAAACGCAAGCGATGCCAGATATCCAAAAACAGCTACTTTTTCATCAATTCCCCAATACCAATAGTACCATTTCTTTTTATGTTTAAAGATTAGACCGGTATGTCCCAATCCCATAACACTTTCGGTTGCTTGCAGCCAAAATGCATCTCTGCCATCTTTATCATCGCAATTTATTATTTGATTTCTACAATACGCAAACAAATTATGTTCTAAAACACCTTGTCTAATCGTAGCAAACTCCGCCATATCCCCATTCACAAACCGTCCTATATTTGCATCATAATAGCGACTCTGCAAATAATACAGATTCGTCTCGCTATCGTAATAGTATCCTCTATAGCGGAAGGGGTTGGCTTGGGCAACGCCGCAATCGGTTAAATCTTGCGTGATGGTAGGAACGCCCCATGCGTCATAAGAGTAACGAGCAACAACCTCGCCGGTGGAATCGGTAATGGCAATAATATCGCCCTGCAGGTTCTTTTGGAAGAAGTAGTTTTGGTAGTTATAGGCAATGCCGCAAACCGATTCCTCATTATCATAAAAAGGAACGATTCTGTTATGTCTGTTACCATTCCACGTCTCCTTTAGTATTTTAGCACCTTCCAGCAGAAAATCGTGT
>JAZNIW010000022.1:0-6846 GCA_045577695.1 Acutalibacteraceae bacterium | reverse complement strand
ATGGCCATCCGCAAGGAGAGCGAGCTTAAGAGCTCCCGTCGGATTGCTATGGTGTGGGTCGGCATTTCCCTGGCAGTTGCCGTGTTCATCGGCATTATGGGTCGCCAGCTGTTCCCCACAAAGCATCTGACTGCTTCCGATGCGGAAAACATCTTCATTACCCTTTCCACAAGCTATCTGCCTCCCATCATTGCCGGTTTTGTAATGGCCGGTATTTTGGCTGCCACCATCAGCTCTTCCGACTCTTATTTGTTAATCGCGGCATCCTCCTTCTCGAAAAACATTTACCAAGGCATCTTCAAACGGAATGCAACCGATAAGCAGGTTATGACCGTTTCACGGCTGGTATTGCTGGCCATTACGGTCATCGCCGTTATCATCGCTTTGGATGAAAAAAGTGTTATCTTTAGCATTGTTTCCTTTGCGTGGGCAGGCTTCGGTGCCACCTTCGGTCCGTTGGTTCTCTTTAGCCTATTTTGGAAACGCACCAACCGTGCCGGCGCCATTGCCGGTATGTTAGGTGGCGGCATTATGGTCTTTTTCTGGAATTTGGTCATTCGTCCTCTTGGCGGCGTTTTCAATATTTACGAGCTCCTTCCCGCTTTCCTTTTCTCCAGCCTGCTGATTGTGGTAGTATCGCTACTCACTGCACCGCCCTCAAAAGAAATTCAAACAGAGTTTGAAGAGGTTCGCAAGAGCATTTAACATTCCCCTTTTGAATGCTGAATACGCACAAAACAAACCGGCGACAGAAACCGTACTGCCGCCGGTTGTTTTTTTATTTCTTGCTCACAGCGTTACCGTTTTTCCAAAAACCATTCCAGTCTTTTTCAATGGTTCAATATCTTCTTACCTCCAAGCCAATGCCTATAAAACCTCCCTTTCTCTGCCAAAACTGCGGCTTAAAACCCGATTGTTTTCGAAGTGAAAATCTGTATGCCGGGCTATATGACAACAGGGGCGATTGCTTGACCGCAATTATGTAATTTTTTCATTTTTTTACCATTGCCGACACCAAGTAGGCAGACACTTCGTAAAGAAGTTTCTTCGTCTTTTTTCTTTTCGAGCGTTGAATCACTTCCTTGTTTGTGCTATAATACATTTTGTCCAAAAAGGAAACAGGTGAGATTCCTGTGCGAGCCCGTCGCCGTGATACACCGCAACCCCTTTTGTTTTTCTATTTGCCGCGCCGCAAAAGGCAAAGAAAAGCCATTGAAGAATTTTCTTTGAGAAGGCCGAAAAACAATCTTGGTGTTTTAAGCCGAAATATTTTTTGGGCAAAAACCTCTTGTTTTAAAGGCTGCGAGGGCCGGCCGATAGAGGAAATAGTAAAAAAAGGAGAAATTTTTTATGAAACCTGCAAACTGCAAAAAATTTTTATCTTTGCTCCTTTGTTTGGTGCTGACTGCGGCAACAGCGCTAACCTCTGTGTCTTGCAAAGAACACCCATCCGCCCCTACGACTTCCTCCGATATGCAAGCCGTTGCCCCCACTCTTTTGGGGGAGGGTTCCACCGTCTTTTTCTTTTCCGTAACCGATACGGAGAAGAAAACCACCGCCTTTGAAATACATACCAATCAAACAACGGTAGGTGATGCATTGCGAGAAGTCGACTTGATTGCCGATGGTGATGACGGCCTTTACAAAACCGTAAACGGCATCACATTAGACTACGAAATCGATAAAAAATATTGGGCCTTTTACGTGGGGGGCTCCTATGCGTCCGAGGGGGTAGATACTACCAAGATTAAAACCGGTACAACCTATGCCTTTCGCGCCGAATAGCCTATGAAACTAAAGGCAAAAGAATTAGCCCTTTTTGCCGTTTTGGGGACCATAATGTTTATTTCAAAACTGTGGATGGAATGGTTGCCCAATATTCATTTGTTGGGGGTCTTTACCATCGCCATCACGGTGGTTTATCGACAAAAAGCACTCTATGCCATCTACACATACGTCCTTTTAAATGGAGTATTTGCCGGTTTTTCCGCTTGGTGGATTCCCCACCTCTACCTATGGACGTTGCTTTGTTTGGCCACGATGTTATTACCAAAGCAAATTCCACCTCGAGTGGCTCGGATTTTTTATATGTCCCTTTGCGGTCTGCACGGGCTGCTTTACGGGGTTCTATACGCCCCCTGCCAAGCCTTCTTTTTTGGTTTGAATTTTGAGCAAACTATCGCTTGGGTGGTGGCGGGGCTTCCCTTTGATCTGCTGCACGGCATCAGCAACTTTATCGCCGGACTTCTTATCTCTCCAATAATTTCCCTTTTAAAAAAACTCAAGCCGTAAAAGAATTGCCCTTTCCGTATCTTCACGGAAAGGGCAATTCGTTATTCTTTGTTTTATTTTTACTCAAAAGTCTCTTTCATCTGTTGCAGGCAGTCGGCCACCCGAATATGTTGCGGGCATTGTTCCTCACAACGGCGACAACCAATGCAATCTTCGATACTTGAACCCTTGGCTGATAACGACAGATAATCGACCTTCGCGTTGGTGCCTTTTTGAGAATCACCGGAAAGAGCCGCATTATAAAGGGAAAAGTAATCGGGAATAGGAATATGTTTGGGGCAAACCTCCTCGCAGTAGTGACAAGCGGTGCAGGGAATATCCTTTTTCTTTAAAATAATCTCGGCGGCAGCAAAGCATGCCTCTTGTTCAACTTTGGAAAGGGGAATAAAATCTTTCATATACCCGACGTTGTCTTGCAGTTGCTTTTGATTACTCATACCGCTAAGAACCATTATCACCCCTTCTAACCCTGCCGCAAAGCGGATGGCAAACGAAGGAATGGAAAGCGGAGTTCCGGTTTGTTGCAAAACCCTTTCGGCCGCCGATGGCAGCTGCGCCAAGGCACCGCCTTTGACCGGCTCCATCACAATAATATCTTTTTTGTGTTTACGGGCTACCTCATAACATAGGCGAGATTGAATTTTTTCGTGTTCCCAATCCAAATAGTTAATTTGCAGTTGCACGAACTCAACTTCGGGGTGGTCGGTTAAAATAACATCCAACACCTCAGCCGTATCGTGAAAAGAAAAACCAAGGCGACGGATTTTCCCCTCCTTCTTCTTTTGCAGACCAAATCCAAACCCGTCAAGCTCTTCTAGCTTTTGATACAAATCTCGATTTAAGCAATGCATCAAATAATAATCGAAATAACCGGCACCGGTTTTTTCGAGTTGCTCGTTAAAAATGCGTTCCATATCCGATTTTTCGTTTAAATGCGGGGTTGGTAATTTAGTGGCAAGCAAAAAACTTTCTCTCGGGTAACGGTCGACCAACACTTTTTTAACCACGCGCTCACTTTCGCCGTCGTGATACATATAGGCGGTATCAAAATAGGAAAACCCATTTGCCAAAAAGAAATCAACCATTTCTTCGGTGTGTTTTAAATCGATACTTTTGGGATTCTCGCTCTCCAGCAGAGGCAGGCGCATACACCCAAACCCTAATTTTTTCATTTTTGTTTCTCCTTGCAGTTCGGCTCTTTTGTGACGAAGAGACCAAAAGGCCTCTTGCTCATCTTGAATAAAAAGTACGCTTTCTTCCATAGGGCAAAGACCATCCCCACGGCGGTTAATAATCTGTTTTGTCAAAACGCCGTAAAAAAACAAAATGCCTTTTTGTTTTAAATAATCCACGGCGGCTTGGCTCATCACTTCACCGTAAACCGCTTTGACACCGGCTAAGGCAAACAACATTGCGGCAGCTTTGCCAATGATTTTATCGGCCGCCGAAAAACCGACGAGGGAAATCCCCTCTTCCAAAAAAGCGAGCATCGGGGCAATACCCTTTTGAGAGGAGGTATAAACCGTTTCATCGTAGCATAACACACAGGTGAAATTTCCTTGTGCGAGGCGTTGTTTGGCTTTTTCTAAATCTTTCATCGTTTCATTGCTCCACCGGTTGCGCTGCGACAAATAGGAGGGATAATCAAAAGTTGCAAGAGAATACCCCAAAGCCCTGCCATAACAAAGGAACACAGCGTCCAAAAATTGATTTCGGACGTTTGAAAAAGCCGCGCCGAAATCAAAAACGCCCCCATACGTGCCACGCGACCGCAAACCTGTACCACAAGCAATTTCGTATATTCGTTCCACTTCGTTTTTGCAACCAAACCGGCCAAACCGCCGTAGACTGCCAGTTCTACCAAAATCAACGGCAATAATGCGGCATTTGGCATTCCCGAAAGAGAAAAACTAACAAGCGGACTGATGGCTCCAACCAACAATCCCACTGCAGGGCCAAGTAAAAAGCCGGCCAATAAAACGGGAATTTGCATAGGCAATAATGCGGCACCAAGGGAGGCTTTTAAGCCACTTATCTGCCCCACGGCGTGAAAGAGTTGCGGCAACAAGATAGACGCGGCCACCGCGAACAGGCCACCCACCAAATAACCCACTGTTGATTTTTTTCTATCCTGCGTTTTGATGTACATCATATCTCCCTTTTTTCCTTCATAAAAACTCAATCTTCCGGAAAAGAAAACTTTAAAATATCATTCTGCTTGTCATCGGCAATCGAATTTAATCGGTATAGGAATAAACCTCACCGCATTCAATATAGGTGGTGGAGAGGTCGGGAAAGGCTTCGCTCAGCCGCTCGGAAAGCAGACGCATTCCCTCCTTCTCCGATCCAATATGTCCCAAGACCAACAAAGCCTTATTATATCCCAACTGAGCATAATCGCGGGCGATTTCGCCGGCTTCGAATTCATAAATTTCACCGGTTAAAACAAAATCGGTGACGGCCAACTCCTCCGGCACATGACCGGGAGTGCCGAAACAACAAGAAAGATAACTGCCCTTTTTATCGGTGCAACCGGCAATTTTAATATGCCGAATATTCCACACTTTTTCTAAATGTTTGGCTAGTTCTTTCGCCGTCATCGGTTCGGTCAGCCGATAGCGATTAACTGCGTAATAGGTACCCTCTTCCCGTGTGCCGGCCAAACCCATACTAGCGATTTGCCCGTCGTAAATCAAATCGGGCACCATATGGTGAGCATAGTCATGAAAGCGAAATACCGCGATTCCTTGTTCTTCAATAAAACGCCGCTTTTCGGCGCCAATAGGAGAAATCTCAACATCATCGAAATGGGTGTAGCAAAGTGGCTCGTGGACAATCAAAAAGTTAATGCCCTGTCGCTTTGCCTCCCGCACTACGTCGGGGGTGGCGAACATAGAAACCCCGATTTTGGAGATTTCCATTTCTTTGTTGCCAACTTTGAGCCGGTCACAAGTATTGTTTTCTTCGACCGACCAATCGGTTAAACTTTGCAAATAGGAAATCATATCCTGAATTTTCATAAACGCATCGCCGCCTTTCTTGGTTTCATTATACCAAAAAAAATAACGAATCGCAAGAACCTTTCCTCTTGCGGCCCAAATCTTATTTCGATATTTGGTGTTTTAAGAATATGCCATATTGCATTTCAAAAGATACCGTCAAAGAGTGTCTTAATGTTACGGAATTAACACCGTTGGTCCTAAACAAGCTGATTTCAAAAATTGAAATTGGTTGTTTAGAAACAGTTGACGGTGGAAAACAGCAAGTGGTTAGCGTGGATTGGCGTTTTCAGATAGATGTGTTTTAGTAAACTACCTGTATAAAAATGGTAAAAACACATTAAAAGAACTTTTTACGCAAAATGTAGGTTATAATCAAAATTATTAAACATACGAACATAAATAGCCAAATACGCTCAAAACTCCACGGAATTTTTAATTTTTGGAGTATTTTTTCGTAGTTTGCAGGTCCAAATAATTCGTATATTATTCCACTTGCCCCAAACAACAAGACTAAAACAAAAGAAATTATATTTATTATTAATAAGATAATATTTAGAAATTCTCTCACTTTAATGTGTACCCCCTTTGCTCTGCTCTTTGTACAGGATCATCACTAAAGATAGATATTGTTGTCTTACACCACGCATAAGCAGCAAATGCATATGGTACAACTTTTCCACCTGTCGCTGACAAGGTGGACCTTAAAGTTGTCGTTTCACCAAATATCTTAGAAACCTGTTGATTTAATATATGATTAAATCCGATGCTTCCTGCTTTTGTATAAGGTGTAATTCCCATAATCTGCACTCCGTTATCAAAAAGAGCTTCTGTAACATCAACAGCCACTTGTCCGTTACTCTTTTGTGTGTTGCTTCCTCCACCACCAGATCCATTCCCACCATTAGAACTATTGTTACCACTGGTTTTCCCGCCAGTATTTTGGGTGGAATTTTTACTCTTTTTGACCTGCAAAACAGCCACTTCTGTTGCTCTCGCGGCTATTGTAACTGCTGCCGAGATTGCTGCCACACCTGCCACAGAGCCGGCACCAAAAGTAGAAACGGTTACAGCTACGGCTGCAACTACAACTGCTGCTACTGCAACAACCGCAATTGCTTTTCCAATCCACTTTGGCCATTGTCCTGTTGGATCGTCCATATTAACAGGGTTATTAAAACAGTATGCAAAAAGATTGTATCCTTTTACATCACCGCCAACACCAGCTATAACACCATCCGCATTGATCCACCGACCGATCTCAGGATCATAATACCGGCTGTTGCAATAATAGAACCCCGTCTCGGTGTCATAGTAGTATCCGCGGTAGCGGATGGGGTTGAGGTCGCCGATGGTATAGTTGGCGTTGTGGGTGGTAACGGTGCAGTTACCCCAAGCATCGTACTCGTAGGAGGCCAGCAGCACGCCGGCGGCGGTGTAGATTCCTAACACGTCTCCCTGCATATTGGTAGTGACGTAGTAATAGTGGTCGGTCGCCCCCGCCACGTACCGGATAGCGGTAAGATGGTTGTAGCTGTCATAGAAGAAATACATC
>JAZNIW010000021.1:0-3527 GCA_045577695.1 Acutalibacteraceae bacterium | reverse complement strand
AAGATGAAAAAGACTGCCGAAGATTATCTTGGACAAGAAGTAACAGAAGCGGTTATTACTGTACCTGCTTACTTCTCAGACTCTCAACGCCAAGCAACTAAAGAAGCTGGTCAAATTGCCGGTTTGGAAGTAAAGCGTATCATCAACGAGCCGACGGCAGCCGCCCTCGCTTACAGTGTAGATAAAGAAGATGACCAAAAAGTAATGGTATATGACCTTGGCGGCGGCACCTTCGACGTTTCGATTATTGAAATGGGTGACGGCGTACAAGAAGTATTAGCCACGGCCGGTAACAACCGTTTGGGCGGTGACGACTTCGATAAGCGCGTAATGGATTACATTATTGCCACCTTTAAAGCCGAGCAGGGCATTGATTTGTCTAACGATAAAATGGCTATGCAACGCATTAAGGAGGCCGCCGAAAAAGCCAAAATCGACCTATCCGGTATGACGAGCACCGACATCAACCTACCCTTTATTACAGCGGATGCCACCGGTCCGAAACACTTTGAAACTTCCCTGACCCGCGCCAAATTTAACGAACTGACCGGTGATTTGGTCGAAGCCACAATGGGTCCGGTTCGCCAAGCGCTCTCTGATTCCGGCTTGGATAAGAGCGAAATCAACAAAGTTTTGATGGTCGGTGGTTCCAGCCGCATTCCTGCCGTACAAGAAGCAGTGAAAAACTTCATCGGTAGTGAACCCTTTAAAGGCATCAACCCCGACGAATGCGTTGCCATTGGTGCCGCCATTCAAGGTGGTGTGCTGGGCGGCGATGTAAAAGGTCTTTTGTTGTTAGACGTTACCCCCCTGTCACTGGGCATTGAAACTATGGGCGGTGTTTCGACCAAAGTCATCGACCGCAACACCACCATCCCCACCAAGAAGAGCCAAATCTTCTCAACTGCGGCCGACGGCCAAACTTCGGTAGAAGTACACGTATTGCAGGGTGAACGCGAATTTGCCAAAGACAACAAAACGCTTGGTGTTTTCCACTTGGACGGCATTGCGCCGGCACCCCGTGGTATTCCGCAAATCGAAGTTACCTTTGACATTGATGCCAACGGAATTGTAAACGTTTCTGCCAAGGATTTGGGCACCGGAAAAGAACAAAAAATCACCATCACTTCCAGCACCAATATGTCGAAAGATGATATTGAAAAGGCTGTACAAGAAGCCGAGCAATATGCCGCCGACGACAAAAAACGTCGCGAAGAAATTGACCTTCGCAACGGTGCCGACCAGATGATTTATCAAACCGAAAAAGCTTTGGGTGAGTTGGGCGATAAGGTTTCGGAAGCAGAAAAGACCGAAGTCAACAACGCAATAAACGACCTTCGCGAAGCCCTGAAGGGTACCGATTTGGAAGCTATTAAAGCCAAGCAAGAAGCCTTGCAACAAAAGTTTTATGCCATTTCAGAAAAACTGTATAAAGAAGCGGCTGCGGCCAATGGTGGTGCGGCTCCCGGTGCCGACCAATCAGCCCCCAACACCGACCCCAATGTCTATGAGGCCGATTTTAAAGACGCAACCGACGAAAATAAAAACTAATTTTCTTTGCAATCATTCTACCATTCGGGGGCCGATACATCATCGGCCCCAATGGTCTTTTTTAGGAGTGTATCCCTTTTGAGCGAAAAAAGAGATTATTATGAGGTGCTGGGTGTTTCCAAAGGCGCCAGCGATGACGAAATTAAAAAGGCCTACCGAAAGGCCGCCAAAAAGTACCATCCCGACCTGAACCCCGGCGACAAAGAAGCCGAAAAAAACTTTAAAGAAGCAGCCGAAGCCTACGAAGTTCTCTCGGACAGTGAAAAGAAGGCTCGTTACGACCAATTCGGTCACGCCGGCGTAGATCCGAATTTCGGTGCCGGCGGCGGTGGTTATGGGGCAGGTGGCTTTGATTTTGGTGATTTGGGTGATATCTTCGGCCAATTTTTCGGCGGTGGATTCGGCGGCGGACGAGGCGCTAACCCCAACGCTCCCAAACGCGGCGGTGACATTACGGCGCAGGTTAACATTTCCTTTGAAGAGGCAGCGAAAGGTTGTACCAAAACCATTAAAGTGGCCCGAATTGAAACCTGTAAAGATTGTGGCGGAAGCGGAGCTGCTAAGGGAAGTCAGGCGAAAACCTGCGATACCTGTCACGGAACCGGCCGCATCAACATAACTCAACGCACCCCGTTCGGGGCGATGCAAAGCCAACGCACCTGCAACCGTTGCGGCGGAAAAGGAAAAATAATAACCGAACCCTGCCATACTTGTGATGGAAAAGGACGAATTCGTCGCACGGTCGAGCAGACCATTGAGATTCCGGCCGGTATTGATGACGGACAAATGATGAATTTGCGCGGCGGTGGTGACAGTGGTATCAACAACGGTCCGGCCGGCGATCTTCGCATTACGGTTAATGTCCGCCCGCATCCCGTCTTCGAACGAGATGGATTTGACGTCTTTTGCGATATCCCTATCACCTTTGCACAAGCGGCGCTGGGTGCCGAAATCACCGTGCCCACCCTCGACGGAAAGGTGAAATTTACCATCCACGAAGGCACCCAACCGGGAGATGAATTCAAACTCAAGGGAAAAGGCATAAAACGCCTTAATTATTCCGGCCACGGTGACCAATACGTGAAAATCGTGTTGGAGGTGCCTAAAAATCTTTCACAAAAACAAAAGCAACTCATCAAAGATTTAGATGCTTCCACCGAAGAGAGCAACTACTCCAAACGAAAAGGCTTTTTTAATAAATTGAAAGATATGTTTGATTGATAAAAATCCCGTTATTTTAAAATGATAACGGGATTTTTTCGTTTTTGGTTGCAAAAAGCGCATCACTTGTTGTATAATAAACAGGTTATAAGTACCGATTTTTTCAAAAAAGGAGTTTCAAAATGAATGGATTCTTGGATTTTCTTTCCAATCGTTTTTTAATCACAGCCCTTTCTTCTTGGTTCATTGCGCAGATTCTAAAACTTATTATTCACGCCATCATTCATAAAAAAATAAATTTAGGAATTCTGATATCCGATGGTGGTATGCCCAGCGGTCACTCGGCCACTGTCACCTCCTTGGCCACCATCTGCGGCTATGTCTGCGGATTTGATTCCATTTATTTTGCCATCACCTTGGTGTTAGCTGTTATTGTCTGTCACGATGCCACCGGTGTCCGGCAGGAAACCGGAAAACAAACCGTTATCATTAACGAAATCGTCAAAGCCTTTAACGACCTTTCGGCCGACGGATTACCCGAAACGAAACTTAAGGAATTTGTGGGACATACCCCCATTCAGGTAACCGCCGGTATTGCCATTGGCGTATTAAACGCCACCATTATGCATTTTTGGGTGTTGTAAGATAATAGACAACTCAATTGCAAATATCTTTAGCCAAAGCATTTAAACCCGAACCAGCCTTAAATGGCTATTTTTAGGCATTTTTTGGCTCGCCGTCATTCATAGGCGAAAGCCTTATGAACTCCGTTTCACCAAAATCTACACAAAAAATAACTCATTTAAGGTCGCAAG
>JAZNIW010000020.1:0-3766 GCA_045577695.1 Acutalibacteraceae bacterium | reverse complement strand
CAAAGGTGACGGTGGCATATTGCCAACCGCCGGTAGCGGGCGAAAAGTCGGCCGTAACGGGCACCTCATTTTGGGTGCCGTCGGAATATTCTACCACGGCACGCAGGCGGAAGGTTGGGAGTTCGACCCCTTCCCGCTCATAGGTGGGAAGCGCATTGGCCTTGGCCCAACCCGAAAGGGTAAAGGTTTCTTTGGTGGCAGGATTGGTTTTTACCGGGAACCACTGCCTGGCATAAGGGGTTGCCTCTAACCCGCCGTTTAACTGCAAGGCTTTGCTGCCGGAAAACACCGTACCCGATTGTATTTCACCGCCCTCCACGTTCCAGGCGTCGCTTTGCACCTCAAAGTTGCCGTTTTCCAACGCATTGTAGCGGGTGGCAAAGGGGTTGTTTTCCAACTGGGCGGCATCTACATAGGCGGTTCCTTCCCCTTTTAGCATCAACTGTACCCGTACCGATTGGGCGGTCAACAGGTCAAACGAAGCGATGAAACGGCGGAAATCGGTTTCTTGCAGCCAGACATTTTCGCTTATGGCAAGGGTGGTGCCATCGGCCGCCAAGACGCGAAGGAAAAGGCCGCAATCAAAAGCACCAAAAATGTCGTTTGGCACTTTTGCGTAGGCCGAGAAGGTATAAGAACCGGCCGGCAAAACATCCGTTTGCTGTTCGATGCCGTTGGTTGCATTTTCGTTGGAGTTGGAGAGCGCATAAAACACTTTGCCAAAAACACTTTCATTGTGATTGAAGATGCGCTCTACCGAAAAAGCGGCGGTGTTTTCTTGGCAACGAATCCAGTCCCCCTCATACTCGAAGCTATGATTTTTCAGCAGATTGCGGCTTTGGGCAATGGTGGGCACGCCATTTTCACCGGCATAAGGGTGAATGCCGCTACCACTGCCGTTTACGCCGGTATTACCGGTTTCTTCGGTATGGACATACTCGCTCACCAAATCGCCGTTGCAATCATAGGTATAGACCGTTCGAATGATATTTTCTTGGGTTTCGCCCGATGCGGTATCGGGTGCTTCCATCGTTTCCATTGTGGTTTGTCGGGAGGACGGCATATAATAATAAACCGATGTTGCGCCATTGGTGGGGGTGGCATTTTGCAAATCTGCCTGCTCCGTCACCTTCCAAACGCGCCCCACCATAAACTGATACGCTACGCGATAAACGGAATTTCCGTTTGTATCGGTTAAGGTGACCGCAGCGGGATAAATACCGTTGTAGGTCACAAGCGCCTTGCTGCCATCCGGATAGGTAACCGAGGCAAGGTCGCCGCTTTCCAAATAGGTGTAGGTAACCGCCCTGCCGTCCGGAGCGGTGATGCGTTCGAGATTGTTGCCTTGGTAGTCAAAGGTAAAGACGCGGCCAACCCCATCGGTCACCGTAGTGAAACGGCCGTTGCTGTAGTTTATAACAAGTTGATTGTTGTTGGCATCTTTCACCATCCGCAAGCGGCCGTCGGAATCAAAGGTGCGGGTTTCCTCCCCTAGTGTCAAGATGCCGGTATCACAATGATAAACGGTTTCTTCATCCTCTACCGCAACATAAACGTTTTCCTCTTTGGGTTTGAAATAGGTTGCTTCGCCGTTTTCGTCTAAATAGACATAACCATTATAAGGGGCACCTTCATACACAAACTCCGAAGAAACCATACTTTGCATTAGGTTTAATTTGAAACCGCGACCGACATTCATTTGTGAAAAATCGGCTGTGGGAAGCGATATACCGGCGTTTTGGGTATAGGTATATCCTGCCAAGCCGCTGTGGTACAAATGCTTGATCTCAACCGGCAGGCGGTTGCCGCCCCACGCAAAGTCCTCAGACTCAAACAGAAGATGGCCGTCGACCAAGTCCACGCCGCCCTGTCCAAAATGCCCTAAGTCGTGGGTATTGGTGTGCGAAAGGGTAGCCATTCCAAAATTCGTTTCATAGGTTACCACCAACTGCGGCACAAAAGAACCGGTTGCTCCGTAAAGGGAAACGGCGCTTTGGGTGCTACCCTCCTCCACCGTTTTAACCACCAATCCGGTAAACGGTGTAATCCAGCCGTGCACGTTATCCAACAGATGGGTCACATCAAAGGTGTAAGAAACCTCATTTTCTGCCGAATGTTGGCCGCTTTTCATCAAAGCATAGTCCAACAGGCGCGGCGAATAAGCCGTGGGCTGTTGCCCTGCAACCAGTTCATCATCCACCACATAAATTCCCAACTTCAACGGGGTTTCGTCCTCGGCCAAGCCCTCGGCTTGAAAGAGTTTAAGCTCGGCTTTTTGCAAATGAGCATTGCGCGGCAGAGTAGGCATAGAAAACTGCAAATACATTCGGTTTTGGTTGTTCCCCACGCAACCAACGGTATGGGTCGCGGCGGCTACCAGCTTGCCGCTGTTTTGGCAACCGAAGGTTTCGAATTTTTCGGGTTGATTCACCACCACTTGCGGATCGATTACCACGGGGAAGGCGCGCTCACGGTCATTGCACCAAAGCGGGTCGGCCGAAACCGACAAAAGATAATCGCCGTTGGTCTGCGGTTGCAGTTCGTACCACACCGCATCCGAAAGACAACCGTTGGCATCGGTCATAAACGGTGCGGGAATTTCAAACACCGTTTCGCCGGACTGAACATCGCGGAAATATACACGTCTTTCCCTCTCGTTTAGTTCGGGAAGAAGGTTTTCGCACCACAGCGAAAACTCGAAGCGATAGGTTTCTTCTCTCTTGGAAAGAATAATATTTTCTTTTACCCCGCAAGAATGTTTTTCGTAATCAAACTCCACCCCTCTTTGGGTGTCGCGCATCGAAAGATGGGGGCGCCCACCTTTGGTTTTTTTGGTTTTTTCAAAATTGACCGACCGGCCTTTCTCTTCTGTTTCGGCCGTAAGATAGGACATTTTTACCCTGCGATTGCCTTTTCTAACCGAAAAAACTTCGCATTTGGTGGACTCTTCACAAAAACGAGCCATAAACGGTTCCTCATTTGCAAAGGTTTTTTGCGTTGCGTTTTCGGTCAATGCACTCTCGCGAAAGATTCCTGCCTCTGCATCATACCGATGCACCGGTGCGGCGAAAAATACCGCCTGTTCACTTCCGTCGCTTAAGGCATACACCTTTTTATTCGCTTGTCTCTGTTCCGGTCGTTCGCTTAACCGAACAACCTTATTTTTTTGCTTATGGATTGATTTCATTTTCTTTTTCCTTTCGATAAAAATTATTTTTTTACTTCGCGCTTTGTTGCCGCTTCGCTCAGCAATTCGTTTAGGGCTGCCATACGGCAATCGTGATAACGAAAACTGGAACAATAGCGTTTTAAGTAGGCGTTTCGTTTGGCTCGGTTTTCAAAACATTGTTTGAAAAAACTCTTTTCGGGCGGTATATTTTCATCTCCGCACATTCCCTCACAAAACAAATCGTTCCCCAGCACCTTATAATAGTAAGGACATAAAATGGCAAAATCATCGTTTGGCATAACATTTCCTCCTTTCTTGCAAACGAATTTCTCCACTTTTACAGGTGGGACAACACGCCAGCGTTTCATAGGGCGGCTGACAAAATCCGTGCCGCTCTTTGATAAACGCCGGCCACAAAAACAAAGCATTACACCGGTTACATAAATACATTTTCTTTTCCTCCTACGGTTTTACGTGCGGCACGGCATCCTTCGGAACCTCTTTTGCAAAGGCATCGTCGGCCATAGCCAAATACTGCTCTAACTCAATAATGCGCGCCAACTGTTCTCCAATAATGCCGAATAACTCTTTTTGATT
>JAZNIW010000019.1:0-15909 GCA_045577695.1 Acutalibacteraceae bacterium | reverse complement strand
ACGAAAGTGGGCTCTAGGTGATATACTTTTCATCGGAAAAACAACTCCTTTGTGCCGATGTTGAGTGTGGTTACTTTCATCTTAGCACATTTGAGTTGTTTTTTCTATTTCTACTGTTACCTATCTATTGTATCATAACATATAATTCTTGTAATTTTTTCAAAAAACGCACAGAGCGAACAAAATACCCCTTTGAAACGCGTACCCCCGCTTGAGCGGGGGCGGAGGGGGTGTGATTTGCTTATTTTTTGATTTTTGCTTTGCTTGACGGGTAAAAGACTATTTTTATTTTACGCACACGCGCGCAAACGGCGCGCGCAAAAAGGCGGGGGCGTGGAACGCGCACCCTGCGCGCACCGAGCCCTTTAGGGCGAGTAAGCGCAAAGCCCCCGCCTGCGACGAGGACGAGTGTGGCAGCGAAGCGTTGCGCGGCTGGGGGGACCCGCGTGGGTTTTGCGGAGCGCAGGTCTAGGCGCGTGAGGACCCGCGACGGCGATTGGAGCCGAGCGGAAGCCGAAACGCGCACCCTGCGCGGAGCAAAACGAAGGAACGGAGACAGCGCGTGAGGGAGCAAAACGCAAGGGCGGCGCTAGCCGCTTGCCTTGCCCTTGCGTGACGTCGACCGAATGTGCTAGGCGCTAGTGACGGGCGGAGCGGGGGGCTGACGCGCGCCACGGCCGCTAACGAAACGCCTTTGGCGTGAGTGCGGCGCCGAGGAGCGAAAGGCACGGCAGGCACCGAGCACCGCAGTGTGAGTGTGCCGAAAGAGGCAACAAGCGCCCAGTGTGGCAACGCCACACGTGTGGCCCGGGCTTGTTGTCGCCGTGCTACCGAGATTGTTTTGCGACTCCCGTCGGCATACTGCCGCGGGGTTGTAAGGAGCAAAACGAGCGAGCGAGGAGCGGGGTTGCCGATCGCGCGAGGAGTGTATCAAAGTAACAATAGAACAATATTTGCTGCAATTCCCTATGAGCATTGGGAAAACGACACCATGCGCGTGAGTGTATACCCCCGACGAGTGAACGTGCATATAGTAACGCACACTTTAACGTGGGCGTTGCCGCTTGTATCCTTTCCTTCTTAATTCCCGCATATCTCAAGCCGGCACAAAGTCAAGAGGGGCGTTTCGCCACTCTGCTTCGCTCTTGACTTTGTAAACGGCTTGTGATACTTACGATTTCGCCGCACGGTAGATGCTATTCCCAAGCGCACAATTTTATGTTTAAAAGGGCAACGCCCTTCCTTATCTTGATAATATAGAAACATCTGTTAAAAATTAAAAACCTTTAAAACCCCTTTATTTATCTGGCATTATCGCATTTTTTATGATAAAAAACTGTATAGTCGATTTAATTGCTGATTTTGATGAATATAAGAAAAAAACGAATCGCGTTGCTAATTTTATGCTTGACTCTGAATTGCTAAAAATACGCGGCGAAAAAATGCTTGAATGTGGGACTACAATTGGCCTTTCCGAAAACGAAAATTTTGACCGGTATAAAGTGGTAGCCGCGAATTTTTGCAGACAGAGGCTGTGTCCAAATTGTCAGCGTAGGCGTTCTTTAAAAACCTATGCTTGCATAAGTGATGTATATCAACTTGCGACAAAACAAGGATTTGTCTTTCTGCATATCGTTTTGACAGTTCCTAATTGTTCGGGTGCCGATTTGAATAAAACAATTGATTTTCTCTACAAAAAAAGTAGTTTATTATTTCGCAAAAGTGATGATATTCACACTCGCGCCGCGTGCAATTCTATTTTGGGTGCAAAAGAGTTGCGACAAAAAATCGCGAAATCTTTTCGCGGTGTTTTTCGAGCTCTTGAAGTTACGCGTAACGAAAGCGTCGATATAGAAAATATCAACGCTTTTCATCCACATTTGCACTGCTTGGTTGCGGTTCGTAAAAGTTATTTTACAAGCCGTAGTTATGTAAAATATGACGATTTAAGAACTGTTTGGTCTGCACTTACCGGTGTTGAAAATGTACAGGTATTTATGGGTAAAGTGACCGATAACTGCGCCGCTATTGCTGAGGTTGCAAAATATGCCGTTAAGCCTTTTACAGACAAAATTGACATTAAAACGATAGAGGTTTTACATAAGGCACTTTTTAACCGGAGACTTACTCAAAATTATGGCATTTTCAAAGATTGGTTTTCTGCTATTGGTATTGACGATTTAGAGGAAGTATCTAACGAAGGCAGTGCAGAATCGGTTAGCGTTTGGCTTACCTACGTGGGGGATACGTTTACAATAGAGAGTATATAATTTAATCGGTGATAATATGTTCTCTTTACGATTTTTATATTTTTTTGATTTAACAAAATCAGGTTTGTTAAGTGGTTTTATTTAATGCGTTCTCAATATCTAGGTTTAGAGGAAATTTCCCGTCTTTTTTATTATATGCAAAAACCAAATGTTTTGGCTTGTAAAATTTCAATGCAAACGGGGCTTCGAATAGGGGACTGCCTTGCTATTGAAAAATCAAAACTTAAAGAACGAATTACTGTTATAGAGGAAAAAACCGGGTATACTAAGCGTGTTTATATTGGAAAAAAATTACTTCGCCAACTTTTGCAATTTTCAAAAAATAATAAATCGAAATTTTTGTTTCCTCATAGGTTTGATAAGACGAAACACAGAACGCGGCAAGCGGTTTTTTTAGATATAAAAAAAGCGGGCGCGTTGCTCGGTTTGAAGGAGCATATTTCACCACATACTTTTCGAAAATTTTTTGCGGTGCGGTTTTATCGTAGGGTTGGTAGTTTGGAAAAAACTCAAAAAAGACTAGGCCATAAAAAACTTGAAACAACTCTTTTATATGCTCTTTCTGATAAAATATAATAGCAAAGTCCGTTTATTTGGACTTTGCTATTTTTTTATTGACATAATCATTTTGCGGTGTTATTATTTTTTTATTGGAGGTGGTTTGTATAATGCTTTAAAGGGGAGTTATCGACCTGCAGAAATTTTACTCGAATTGAACAAAACGGACATTTTGTATGCGGCAAATATTGGGAAAACGATTCTTTTGCCGCACGTCGCTTTTTTTCAATATTCGATTTTGCGGGGGAGTAATTCGCAAACGATGGCCGTTGGGCTTATTTTTATTTAATTGCGAATTATACAAAATGAATATTTTGTATAATTAGGGGGAGGGAGTTTTCCTAAAAAAAATCAAAATAGTAGGAATCTATGGTTTGTATCTACTGTTTTCAAAAGGATTTCTAAAATGTATATAAGACACATTTTGATTTAAGCTTTTCTATTATTACTTTAAATATCTTTTATATAAAATAATTCTCTCATTACAACCAAATATTGTATTAGACGGATTTCCAATAACCGCTAAATAGAAATTCTTTCTACAAGGTAGCAACCTCATTTTAAATATTTCTATCGAATGTATTTGTGCTTTTCTTTTTTTGAATCATCCGTTTTTATATGTTATTTTAAGAAACCTTTCTGTGTAAGCTTTGTAATTTCGTTTTTATGTAAATAGCCAATCAAAATATAGAATTCGTTGTAAGCACACCGTACAAATAAATACAATAACTCTACTGTGGTTTAAAAATGATGTCGACCAAAACCACACCCTTCTTATGATATATCCGCTGTGCTTTTTATCATAGTCAAAAGCAGCCCCCTATCATTTGTTAAAAAATTAACAAATGAGTGTCTGCCCGACCAAATCACCAAACGGTTATTTACTTTATATGAAACTTTGTTAATCGTTTTCTGTGAAATTTATACTTGAAATATGTGTTCTATTGTTATATAATAATTTGATGTAGTTGATTATATATTGGAGGAAAATACGATGCATTACAATTCTCTCACTTCTGCCGAACTAGAGCAGGAATATACATCAGTTAAGGCACGGTATGAGGAATTCAAATCCCGCCATATTTCATTGGATATGTCGCGCGGAAAGCCGGGGCCGGAACAGCTGGATATCAGTGGAAAAATCTTTGACGCAGTAGATAATACTTCCGGTTTTTTCAACGAAGCCGGTATTGATTGTCGAAATTACGGCGGTTTAGATGGACTATCCGAACTAAAGCGCTTATTTTCCCAACTTCTTGGTGTAGACACTACACAAGTGATTGTGGGAGGAAACTCTTCTTTAAATATGATGTTTGATACCATCGCTGAAGCTATGACACACGGATTTGGCAATGGCCCTTGGCTAAAACAGGAGGGCGTTAAATTCCTCTGCCCTTCCCCCGGTTATGACCGTCATTTTGCCATTTGCGAATACTTTGGTATTGAAATGATAACGGTCGCCAATACCAAAGAAGGTCCCGATATGGATGCAGTGGAACGCTTGGTTAAAGACCCGTCTGTAAAAGGAATTTGGTGTGTACCGAAATATTCCAATCCCGAGGGAATTGTATATTCGGATGAAACGGTTCGTCGCATCGCTTCTTTGAAACCGGCCGCCAGTGATTTTCGCGTATTCTGGGACAACGCCTATGCCATTCACGGTTTCAACGAACAGGATGAACAACTGCTTAATATTTACCAAGAGTGTATAAAAGCAGATAACCCTAATTTGGTTATTCAATTCACCTCTACCTCCAAAATTACCTTTCCCGGTGCCGGTGTAGCTGCACAAGCAGCCGGTCCGGAGGATGTTGAGCGTATTAAACACCGTATGAGTTTCCAAACCATCGGTCCCGACAAATTAAACCAATTGCGCCATGCCAGAAACTTTAAAAGTGTAGATGATTTGGCTGCCCATATGAAACAACACGCTGCTATTTTAAAGCCAAAGTTTGAGGCGGTTTTAGAACGATTTGAATTGGAATTTGGCGATACTGAATATGTTCGTTGGACAAAACCAAACGGTGGCTATTTTATCAGTTTGGATTTACCGGAAGGCTGTGCTAAACGCACTCACACCCTGTGTAAAGAAGCCGGATTGGTCTTAACGAATGCCGGTGCCACTTTCCCGTATGGGCACGACCCGAAAGATAGCAATCTTCGAATCGCCCCCTCCTACCCCGACCTCGCTGAGATTACTTTGGCAGCCGAACTGCTCTGCATTTGTGTCAAATTAGCTATTTTAGAAAAAGGGTTAAAATAATGGTCAAGTTTGACAAAAAGGTGCTAAAATAAACGGAAAAATATTGACTTTAGTTATAAGAAGCCTTATAATAGATATATTAAGGCAATCATAATTTTGCCTCAACTATGCAAACGGAGGATGTTCCATGAAACGAAAGAATAAAGGTACAAAAAAACCGTTGTTTTTTATCGTTGCAATTTTAATTGTTGCCGTTACATATATGGCGTTTTTCGGCATCGATAATTACTACGGTGATACCAGAACGGTCTATGTAAAAGGTGCCGATGATATCCGCTGGGGTATTGACATCAGCGGCGGCGTTGAAGCTGTCTTTATGCCGGATATCAAGGTAGATAAAATTACCGAAGAGGATATGAATTCGGCCAAAGAAATTATTGAAACAAGATTACTTGCTAAAGGTATTACTGAGAGCGAAGTGCGCACCGATGCTCGCAATAAGCAGGTAATTGTTCGCTTTCCTTGGAAATCAGGTGAAACCAGTTTTGACCCCACCACCGCAGTTCAAGAGTTGGGTGAAACAGCCGTTTTGAAATTCTGTGAAGGCGAATCTGATGAAAAAGTTATCCTGCAAGGTGCCGCCGATATTGCCAATGCCAGTGCCGGTTATAGCCAAGAAAACGGTGGCTACGTTGTTTCGTTGGAACTTACGAAAACCGGTACCTCCAAATTTGCGGCAGCTACTGCACGACTGAAGAATAGCGTTATCTCGATTTGGATGGACGACACTATGATTTCCTCCCCCACCGTAAACGAAACCATTACCGACGGTAAAGCTATAATTTCTGGTGATTTTGATGCTGATTCGGCTTCCGAACTTGCTGCGAAAATTAACGCCGGTTCCCTGCCCTTTGCTTTAACGGTCGATGAATCCAAACTACAAATCATCAGCCCGAACCTCGGTTCACAAGCATTGCAAGTAATGACTATCGCTGCCGTTGTAGCATTTTTGGTCATCTGCGTGGTGATGATTCTGATGTTCCGTTTGCCGGGCGTAATAACCAGCATTGCTTTGCTGGGTCAAGTAGCCGGTATGATCGCCTGCTCGTCGGGATTTTTCCCCGGTATCAACGGTGTAACGATCACCATTCCGGGTATTGCCGGTATCATCCTCTCCATTGGTATGGGTGTTGACGCCAACGTAATCGCTTCGGAACGTATTCGCGAAGAATTTAGAAAGAATAAAACCATCGACGGTGCCATTGAAGCCGGTTTCGAAAACAGTTTCAATGCTGTTTTGGATGGTAACGTTACGGTATTTATTGTAGCTGCTGTTATGATGGGTGCTTTTGGCACTGCCGACACCTTTATGGGTAAAATCTTCAGTCCCCTTATGCAATTCTTCGGTTCCTCGGTAACCGGTTCGGTTTATTCCTTTGGTTACACCCTACTCATCGGTGTTATCTTCAATATGGTTATGGGTGTATATGCTTCTCGTGCTATGTTGCGCGGTATTTCTCGTTTTAAATGCTTCCGTAAACCTTGGCTCTATGGTGCCCCGAAACAAATATCCACCGAAAAAACTCAAGGAGGTGCCAAAAATGATTAATAAAACTCCAAATTTTGACTTTGTTAAAAACAGTAAATATTGGCTTATTGGTTATGTTTGTGTAATTGTTATTGGTGCCATTTTGTTTAGCGTTTTTGGTGCAAAGCTTTCCACCGACTTTAAAGGTGGTGCCATTTTCTCCTACTCTTTCACCGGCGAAATACAACCGGAAAAAGCACAGGAAATTATTGAAAAACAACTGAAAAAAGATGTTACCGTTACTGTAAGCACCGGCTTTAACACCGAAGCAAAAAATTTAAATGTTACCTTAGTTGCGGATGAGGCAGTTTCGGCAGAAACCCAAGGCAGCGTTTTAGAACAACTGGAAAAAACCTTTAAGAGCAACAACCTTAAAATCAGCACTTCCAACTCGGTAAGTCCGACGGTTGCCGGTAACTTCTTTTTAAAATGTTTGATTTCCGTTTTGGTTGCCAGTTTGTTGGTAATTCTATATGTGGGCATTCGTTTTCGTAAAATTGGCGGTGTGTCGGCCGGTATGTTTGCTCTTCTTGCCCTTTTATTCGATTGCTTGATTGCCTTTATTTCGTGCATTGTCTTCCGTTTTGAGATTGATTCTAACTTTATGACCGTAATTTTAACTATTCTTGGTTATTCGCTCAATGACACCATCATTATCTACGACCGTCTTCGCGAAAATACCAAACTTTACCCCTCGATGGATTTAAAAGAACGGGTGAATTCTAGTATCAATCAAACCCTGGGCAGAACAATTAAAACTACGATTGCCACGTTCCTGGCAATTATTACTATTGTAGTTGTAGCAGAGTTCTTTGGGCTTTCCTCTCTTCGCAGCTTTGCTATTCCCATGGCCGTGGGTATCCTTTCGGGCTGTATTTCTTCCGTTTCTCTTTCTTGCCCTCTTTGGTATTTCTGGCGCAAAAGAAAACTTGATAAAAAAAATGCCCAATAAAAAATTGATACAAAAAAAAGCATACCCTCCGAAATCGGAGGGTATGCTTTTTCGAGAAAGGGTGATTATGGTAATGCTAATTCTTGCCTCTAACTCCCCACGCAGAAAAGAATTGCTTTCAATGTTGGGGTATACTTTTGAAGTGCGGCCGGCCAACTGTGACGAATCCTCTCGTTTGAAAAACCCAAAAAAATTGGTAAAAGAACTATCATTACGAAAAGCAAAAGCGGTTGCGAAGGCACCGAATGATGTTGTTATCGGTTCGGATACAGTGGTTGCTTTTGGCCGCCAAATTTTAGGTAAGCCAAGAAACAAAGAAGAAGCCTTTCGGATGTTATCTCAACTCTCCGGCCGCAGTCACACCGTTCACACCGGTGTAACCATTTTAAATGAGAAAACCTGCATCACTAAATGCGTTTCCTGTAAGGTGATATTTCGCCGTTTATCTGCAAACGAAATTCAAAATTATATTGCTACCGGTGATGTATATGATAAAGCAGGTGCTTATGGTATCCAAGGACCCGCCTCCGCTTTTGTAAAAAGAATTAACGGTGATTATTTTGCCGTAATGGGATTTCCTTGTAGTAAAGTAGACAGTCTTTTGAAAAAATTAGGTATAACACCAACTTTATTTCAATAAGGTGTATATTTATTCATATTTTTTGCATAAATTGCGAATCTTTTTATAAATTATATCACAAACCCCTTGTTTTTATGAAAAAATTATGAATTTCTTATTGACAAACATAGAAAAGTATTTTATAATTAATATAAGTTTTTTCTACGTAGAATTTTAAAAAAGAAAGAGGTAATAAATATGAAATCCATCCAAAAACTTGCAGCCCTTATTTTGGCTCTTGTTCTTGTGGTAACCTGCTTTGCCGGTTGTGGCAAAAAAAGCTATACCACTAATAACAAAGAGTTTGTTATCGGTGTTTCCGGTCCGCTTACCGGCGCTGCTGCTGTTTACGGTGTAGCAGTTCAAAATTCCGCTAAAATGGCTGTCGATGAAATCAATGCCAACGGCGGTCTTGACGGTGTCAACTTTAAACTTATTGCACTTGACGATACTCACGATGCAACCAAGGTTGCCGCAAACTATGCCTCCCTTCTGGAAAGCGGTATGCAGCTCTCTCTTGGTACTGTTACCACCGGCCCCGGCTTGGAGTTTACCAATTTGTCGGTAGAAGACAATGTATTCTTCATCACTCCTTCCGCCTCGGGTGACGATATTCCGAAAAATAAAAACGGTTTCCAGATGTGCTTTGCTGACGGTAACCAAGGTAAAGTTGCCGCCGAATATGTAAACGGCCTTAATTTGGAAAAAATCGGTGTCTTCTACAAATCCGACGATGCTTATTCCAACGGTATTTACAAGCAATTCAAAGGCGCTTTGAAAGACTCTATCTCGGTTGTGGAAACCGTGTTTACCGGTGAAGCTTCTGACTTCTCTACCCAAATCAATGCTTTAAAAGATTGCAAATTCATCTTTATGCCCATTTATTATCAACCGGCTTCGGTATTTATGACCCAAGCCAAAGACTTGATTGCGAAAGATGCTGTTTACTATGGCTGCGATGGTTTCGACGGTTTGGCCGGTCAGTTAGATCTTTCCACCATTCCGCAGGAAGTTTCGATGCTTTCTCACTTTGATTCCAATGCCAAAGATGGCGCGGCTGCCGACTTTATTAAAAAGTACACCGATAAATTCGGTACCGATACTTTAAATCAGTTTGGCGCTTCTGCTTATGACTGCGTATATGCGCTGTTTAATGCGATGAAGGCCGCGAAAGAAACCGGAAAAACCATTGATGTTACCATCTCCGCTTCTGACCTCTGCGAGATTTTGAAAGAGCAATTCACCGGTGATTTCAGCTATTCGGGTGCTACCGGTTCTAACATCACTTGGGAAGACAATGGTTATGTTTCGAAAGGTGCTGTTAAGTACGTTTTGAAGGAAGCTAGTAAATAATTTATATTAGATTGAATTCATTGAGATTTGCCGGTGTGGAATTTCTACTCCGGCAAATTCTCATAGTTTTAGGATGTTTGTATGGAATTGATTGAAACTTTGATCAGTGGACTAAGCATCGGTAGTACATATGCAATGATTGCATTGGGGTATACCATGGTTTATGGTATCGCGAAAATGCTGAATTTTGCACACGGCGATGTGATTATGGTTGGCGGATATATGATATTCGTTACAATGACTGCACTTGGCAACCCAATTTTGGGTTTAATTGCTGCGGTTTTGTTCTGCATACTGCTTGGTGTCACGATTGAAAAATTAGCTTATAAACCACTTCGTGGTGCTTCTCCGCTTGCAGTTTTAATTACCGCTATCGGTATGAGTTATCTATTACAATCCACTGCACAGATTACTTTTGGTTCTGCCCCGAAAATGGTCATTGTTGCTGATTTTGAAAATCTGCAACTGGGTGGGCTTACAATTCCTGTTTACACCTTGATTACTCTGTTTTGCTCGGTGGTCATTATGGTTGTACTCAGCCTATTTGTAAAGTATACCAGAATTGGTCGTGCAATGATCGCCGTCTCGGAAGATCGCGGTGCCGCACAACTGATGGGTATTGATGTAAACGGAATTATTACTATTACCTTTGCTATTGGTTCTGCTTTGGCGGCTTTTGCAGGTTTCTTTATGTTGTTGAAATCTCCTTCTCTCTCCAATACTTTGGGTGCAATGCCTGGTATTAAAGCCTTTACTGCCGCTGTTATTGGTGGTATTGGTTCGATACCCGGTGCCATGCTTGGCGGTATTTTAATGGGGGTTGTTGAAGCATTTTCTCTACATTTGCCCGCCATCGCCCCCTACACCGATGCGATCGAATTTTTAATTTTGATCATCATCCTCCTTGTAAAGCCCACAGGCATACTCGGCAAGGTAAGAAGGGAGAAGGTATAATGACAAAACTCAGCAATATAAAATGGAAGCATTATATCAATTACATTGCTGTTGCCATTGTAACCATTGTTTTTGGCGGTATGTCTCTCGGCGGTGTTTTGGAATCGTCTTCAGCCTTTTTGCTGGAAAAGATTGCGATTTCAATCATTCTTGCCGCTTCCCTTAGTATGGTTGTTGGCTTTTTGGGAGAGCTTTCTCTCGGACATGCCGGCTTTATGTGTGTGGGTGCTTATCTTGGCGGTAAAGTTGCTACGGTATTAGAACCGATGATTGGCAATCAGTTTTTGGTGTTCTTGATCGCCATAATTGTTGGCGGCATTGCTGCTGCAGGTTGCGGTATTGTGATTGGATTACCTGCGCTTCGCTTAAAAGGTGACTATCTTGCCATTGTAACTTTGGCATTTGGTGAGATTGTGCGTTCTATTTTTATGAATTCCAGCAGCGAGTCGTTTGGTGGATCTCTTGGCCTTACTACCCCGAGATACAACAAAGATTATTTATTCATTTTTGCCTTTATTCTAGTTTTAGGCTGTCTTGCTGTTATTCAAAATTTAATAAATTCCAAACATGGTCGTGCAATTACTTCCATTCGTGATAATGAAATTGCTGCTAAGGCTACCGGAATTAATATAACTAAGTACAAACTTAGTGTGTTTACCATCTCTTCTTTATTTGCAGGTATTGCCGGTGTACTGTACAGTTATAGCAACTATACCGTACAAAGCACAAACTTCGACTATAACTATTCCATTGAAATTTTGGTTATGGTAGTTTTGGGTGGTATGGGTAGCATCAACGGTGCTATTATTGCCGCTACCTTGATTACGTATTTAGATACTGCTTTACAAACGACGCTAACCGGTAATTTGGCAGTACTGCAGGATCTTCTTTACGCCCTTATCTTGATTTTAGTAGTCATCTACAACAACGCACCAGCCTTAAAAAATTTCCGAACCACCTACAATTTAGGCGTTTTGATTGGAAAACTTCGTAAGCACGATCCGTCCCGTCGTAGAGATGATGAGGCGAAATGGGATCGTGTGCCAACCAAGATAGAAATGAACGAGATCCTTTCGGTTGACATTCAACCGACCTCTTCTACCGTCGATCCCGATAAGAAGGAGGGGAATTAAATGTCAGATATTATCTTAAAAACAGAAAATCTCGGTATTTCCTTTGGCGGTTTAAAAGCGGCGCAAAATGTAAATTTAGAGATCCGAAAAAAACAGCTTTACGGTTTGATTGGCCCCAACGGCGCGGGAAAAACAACTATTTTCAACCTGCTTACCGGTGTCTATAAACCCACAACCGGTACATTTTATTTAGATGGTGAGGAACTGACCGGTCTGACCCAGGAAAAAATCAATCACAAAGGCATTGCCCGCACATTTCAGAATATCCGTTTGTTTAATAATATGACGGTAATTCGTAATGTTATGGTCGGACTACACAATCAGCCGGAATTTCGTTGTAATTTTATCGAAACATTATTCCGTCTCCCCCGCTATTTTAAAACCGAAAAAGCTATGCGAGAACGTGCAAAAGATTTACTTCGGATATTTGATTTAGAAGAAGAACGCAATAACCTTGCCTGCAATCTTCCTTACGGAAAACAACGGAAATTAGAGATTGCACGTGCTTTGGCAACGAATCCGAAGCTGTTATTGTTGGATGAGCCAGCAGCTGGTATGAACCCGCATGAAACAGAAGATCTGGTTAAAACCATTCGCTTTATCCGCGATAATTTTGATATGACAATTCTTTTGATTGAGCATGATATGAAGTTTGTTGCAGGTTTGTGCGATGAAATAACCGTTTTAAACTTTGGAACAGTTTTGGCTCAAGGTGATACAAAATCTGCGCTTAATGACCCCGAGGTTATTAAGGCCTATATCGGAGGTTAAGCGAATGGCATTGTTAGAAGTAAAAGATTTAGAAGTTTATTACGGTGTTATTTGCGCCTTAAAAGGAATTAACTTTGAAGTAAATGAAGGGGAAATTGTCACCCTTATTGGTGCCAATGGTGCCGGCAAAACCACTACGATGCAAAGTGTCGTCGGCTTGATTCCTTCCCGTGCTGGAACCGTTACCTTTAACGGGAACGATATTACCAAAACTCCATGTCACAAAATAGTGCATTTGGGAATGACGCAGGTACCTGAAGGCCGTCGTGTTTTCCAAGAATTGACGGTTTATGAAAATCTTATGATGGGTGCCTATTCTTTGAAGAAAAACACAACTTTTAAAGAGGACCTGGATCATATTTATACCCTTTTCCCCCGTTTGTCCGAACGCAAAAATCAGATTGCCGGCACACTCTCCGGTGGTGAGCAACAAATGCTTGCTATGGGCCGTGCCTTGATGAGTCATCCTAAACTATTGATGCTAGATGAACCTTCGATGGGGCTTTCTCCCCTTTTGGTGGATCAAGTATTTGAAATCATACAATCCATCAATAACGATGGTACAACCGTTTTGCTGGTGGAACAAAATGCCGGTAAATCCTTAGCTATATCCGACCGTGGATATGTTTTGGAAAACGGTAGTATTGTGCTTACCGGTACCGGAAAAGAACTGATGCAAAGCGACGCCGTCAAAAAAGCTTACCTTGGTGGTTAATTTTGAAAAAAGATGGTTCAACGGCTTTTTTGCGGAAGAGCTATCTTTTTATTACAAAAAAATAAGAAAGCGGAAGAATGCTAAGATGCAATCTTCCGCTTTCTTTTCGTTTAGGAAAAAAGTTTAGGGAATAATTGGATAAGTCCAGCTTGGATCAGAAGGAATAATCGGAGACGGTTTCTTAGATGTAGTGGTTTCCGGAGATTCTGAGGAGGTAGCCGGTTCTTCCAAAGAAGATGTAGATGATGTCGATGATGTAGATGAGTTGGACGGGGTCGGCTTCTTTGAGGAAGTTGCTACCGTTGGCTTTTTCGAAGAAGTAGTGGTAACGGTAGGTTTGTTGGAAGAAGTAGAATCACCGGGAAGAATAATAATTGGAATCTTGGAAGAGGATTCAAAGACAGTGTTTCCGTCGTTTCCAATTACCTTAGAGGTGTTGCCACCGGATGTCACGGTTACATTTTGTGAGCCAGTTGTTTTTTCAGCCGTATCATCTGCCCATTTTTGAACCTCTTTTAAAAAGGATTCTTGGTTGAATTTTTCGCTTTTTGATTCTAAGATACAAAACTTGACACTGCCTTTTTTTAACGCCACGCCGGATTTTTCCACCGCAGTAACCATTGCTTCAAGAACCGTTTGTAGATGGGTTCTCTTTGGAATAGAGAGTGAAAAACCTTGTGATGGTTTATTGATCGGTTCTATAGCAATTACATTATTGTCTTCATCTAAATACAAATTGAATTCAGCATTCATTTTAATATTTAAAATGGTAGCATAAGTTTCGGGTTTCTCGAATTTTTGGATAATATTTTCTTCTTCATAAAAAGTATCATCCTCAACATTTGTCCAAACATCAGTCGAATTACAAGCGCATAAGCCCACAACCAAAAGTAACAATGAGAGTAATGCGAAGATTTTAATCATCAATTTTTTCATAAATCAAAAATCTCCCTAATTTATTATATAATGGTTTTAGGAAAGCTCGTCTCCCATATCAATCACAATGTCTTCGTCGTAAAAATCAACTGAATTTTTTTCGTCATTCGAATTGGAATCTTGCGAATCAACATAGGAAGAATTTTTTTCTTGTTCTTTATTGTCCTGTGTAACACTTCCACTCTGGGAAGAAGGTGATTCCTCATTATTTGTTCGACAACCAACCACGCATACGGTTAAAAAGCATATGCATAAAAGAATAGCAAATGTATGTATGCAGCGTTTCCAAAATATCAAACTTCTCACTCCTTCATCCAAAATTTCGGTCGAATTCTTATTTTATAAGGTTATAAGGATTTTTTTAATAATCACGTTTTTGCGGAATATAGTCATTGGTCCACTCAATCGGTCCATCATCGATTTCTTGCGGCATAGAAGACGTCGTGGGTTTTTGGTGGTTTTGTGAAGAAGGTTTGTTTTCCTTTTGTGAGGAAGATTCACTTTCTTTTTGCGAGGAAGTTTCTGCTATAACCGAGGATTCTTTCTCCGAAGAGCTGGCCTTAATTGAAGACGAAGAAGAATTGGAATCATTCAAAAAAGGCAGATTTACATCCAACCAACGGTTAAAACCCTTGCACCCCGACAGGGAAATAACAGAGCAAAAAATAGATAACAGCAGCGCAACAAGTATAAAAAATTTTTTCATTACAAGCACCCGTCTCTTTCTTTATCCTTCATAAAACCTAAATCTATCATACACGTTTTTTCTCGTTTCGTCAAGCAAATTATGTGAAAACTTCTTTTTAATAAACTCTATTTTGTGGAAAACAAATGAAATCAATTTTTTAGCTAAAAACCTTACCAAAAAGTATTGCAAACACCCTTTTTTCTGTGTAAAATATAATTTGAAAGGTTGTGTAACTATGAAAGTTTTAGCCATTGGGGATGTTTGCGGTAAATGCGGCTGTGAAACATTACTGAAAATGCTCCCGCGGTTAAAAAGAGAATATGCTATTGATTTGGTTATTGCCAATGGTGAAAATTCAGCAGAAGGAAATGGAATTCTCCCCCATTCGGCCGAGCAACTGTTTGCGGCTGGTGTTGATGTAATAACCGGTGGAAATCATACTTTGCGTCGACAAGAGATATTTCCTATGCTGGATACAAACGAATTTTTACTGCGGCCAGCCAATTTTCCCGCTGCCCTACCCGGCACCGGTATGCGAGTAGTTGACTTAGGTTATACTCAAGTGGCGGTGTTGAATGTGTTGGGTGTAGTATATATGGAAAATATGGAATGCCCCTTTCGCACAATTGACCGCTTAATCGAATCCGCCCGGGAACAAAGCATTAAAAATATTTTCGTAGATTTTCACGCCGAAGCTACTTCGGAAAAACGATCGATGGGATTTTATGTAGACGGACGTGTTTCGGCCTTATTTGGAACGCATACCCATGTGCAAACGGCCGATGCGCAAATTTTACCACAAAAGACCGGTTATATCACCGATTTGGGAATGACCGGTGTAAAAGATTCGGTTTTAGGTGTAGAAAAAGAAATTATTATAAAAAAATTAAAAGATAAGTGGCCGGTTCGTTTTGTGAACGCTGTTGGGGATACCGAGTTGAATGGTTGTTTATTCACCATCGATCACCGAACAGGTCATACCGAGTCTGTGGAAGCTGTTTCAATTCCTATGCAGAAAAACTGAAATTTGTTATGATACAATAGATAGGTAACAGTAGAAATAGAAAAAACAACTCAAATGTGTTAAGATGAAAGTGACCAAACTCAACATCGACACAAAGGAGTTGTTTTTCTAATGAAAAGTATATCACCAAGAGCGCACTTTCGTC
>JAZNIW010000018.1:0-28050 GCA_045577695.1 Acutalibacteraceae bacterium | reverse complement strand
GCATATTTGGTTCTCCGTTCATGGTTTCTAAGCAATTCCATTTTAACGGATTTTTTCCAAATATGCTCTACTTTTTTTGTTTTTATTTTAATTTTTCTTCGTAGGCTCTACTTGGTTACCCCAACATTTATTATAGAGCCTATTATTTACAATAAACTTACCATAAACGAAAAAACGTTCTGCCTTTTGGCAGAACGTTTTTCACTTTTATCCTTAAAGGGATACACTTAATTGATTTACAATCAGATTAACTCGATAATAGCCATCTCGGCAGCATCGCCGCGACGCGGGCCAGTTTTAACAATACGGCAATAACCACCGTTTTTGTCTTGATACTTGGGAGCAATTTCTTCGTAAAGTTTCTTTACGACATTGTCCTTCGTAATAAAGGCCATCGCTTGACGCTTGCTGTGAAGCGAACTATCTTTAGCGAGTGTAATATACTTCTCGGTCATAGCGCGAACTTCTTTTGCACGAGTAACGGTGGTTTCAATTCTGCCTTTTTCAAGCAAAAAGGTAACCATTGCACGAAGCATAGCCGTTCTGTGGTCCGAAGTTCTACCGAGTTTTCTGGTACCGGCCATTTACTATTCACTCCTTACTGGTGATGAAAAATTATTCCTCGTTGCGGCTGAGAGTAAAGCCAAGTGAATGCAACTTAGCAATAACCTCTTCCAACGACTTGCGACCAAGGTTGCGAACCTTCATCATTTCCTCTTCGGTTTTACTGATTAAATCCTCCACCGTATTAATGCCGGCGCGTTTTAAGCAGTTGAAACTACGAACGGAGAGGTCGAGTTCTTCAATGGTCATTTCAAGAACCTTTTCCTTATCGTTGTCACCCTTTTCAACCATGGTTTCAACGTCATTGGTTTCTTCTGCCAAATCCACAAACATCCGCAGATGGTCGGTCAAGATTTTAGCAGACAATGATACAGCCTCTTTGGCCGTAATCGTACCATTGGTCCAAACTTCTAAGGTCAGGCAATTATAGTCGGTTACCTGTTCTTTACGGGTGTTTTCCACATCAAACTTTACGCGCTTTACCGGCGTATAAATGCTATCAATAGGAATAAGCCCGGCGATAACCTGACTCGGCTTATTTGCCTCAGCCGGAACATAACCGCGACCCTTGTCCAGGACGATCTCCATAAAGAGTTTGCCGCCCTCGCAGACCGTGGCAATATACAGTTCCGGATTAAGAATTTCTACTTCCGAATCGGTCTTTAAAGATGCGCCGGTCACCACGCATGGACCCTCTATTTCTACATACACGGTTTTGGGCCCGTTGCTATGCAACTTGGCAGTGAGGTTCTTAATATTTAAGATAATCTCGGTCACATCTTCTTTTACTCCATCAATGGTAGAAAACTCATGAAGGACGCCGTCTATCTTAACCGAGGTTACAGCTACACCCGGAAGAGATGACAACAAAACGCGGCGAAGCGAATTGCCGAGGGTAGTGCCGTATCCGCTTTCCAGCGGCTTCAAGGTGAATTTGCCGTAATTACCGTCATTGGAAACTTCAAGCGCCTCAAGTGTGGGCTTTTCAATCTCTATCATTAAAAGCTCCATTTCTCCGCACACGGTGATATCGTATCAAAAGTTCTGCCGATTTGTGCGGTACCGGCAAAACCGCCTTAAGACTGTTACGCTTATTTGGAGTAGAACTCAACAATAAGCTGTTCTTCAATCGGAGCATCGATTTGGTCGCGCGTAGGCAAAGATACAATCTTTGCTTCACAAGTATCACGGTTTACGTCAATCCACGTCGGAACGGGATGCGAAGCATTGGCTTCTAAAACCGCTTTCATTTTATCCAGACCTTTGCTCTTTTCGCATACGGTAACAACGTCACCTGCGCGAAGCAAATAGGAAGCAATGTCCACTCTGTGGCCGTTTACTTCAAAATGACCGTGACCAACCAATTGTCTGGCTTCCGCTCTCGAAGAAGCGAAACCTACGCGATAAACCACATTATCCAAACGACTCTCTAAAATTCTTAAGAGATTGTCGCCGGTAACGCCCGTTTTTCGTTCCGCAATTTCAAAATAATGACGGAATTGTCCTTCTTGTACACCGTAAAAACGTCTCGCTTTTTGCTTTGCGCGCAACTGCAAGCCATATTCCGATGTCTTTTTGCGTCCCTGTCCATGTTGACCGGGAGCATATGCTCTGATGCCTACAGAGCATTTATCCGAATAGCAGCGTTCGCCTTTTAAGAACAATTTTTGTCCTTCGCGGCGGCATAATCTACAAACTGCACCGGTATATCTAGCCATCTAACACACCTCCAATAATCGATTAAACACGTCTTCTTTTCGGCGGACGGCAGCCGTTGTGCGGAATGGGGGTAACATCTTTAATCATGCTAACCTCTAAACCGGCAGACTGCAGTGCGCGAATCGCAGCTTCACGACCGGCTCCGGGGCCTTTTACATAAACCTCAACGGTTTTCAGGCCGTGCTCCATCGCAGCTTTGGCAGCCGTTTCGGCGGCGCTTTGTGCTGCAAACGGAGTGGATTTTCTGGAACCTCTGAAGCCCAGTTCGCCCGCGGAAGCCCACGAAAGAGCATTACCCTGTACATCGGTAATGGTTACAATCGTGTTGTTGAAGGTCGACTGGATATGGGCTGCACCACGCTCAATGTTCTTTTTGTCGCGACGTCTGCGGGTTGCAACAGTTTTCTTAGCCTTAGTAGCCATTTTCTTTCCTCCCGCTTACTTCTTCTTGTTAGCAATCGTCTTCTTCGGACCCTTGCGAGTACGAGCATTGGTCTTCGAACGCTGTCCGCGAACCGGAAGACCTTTGCGATGGCGAAGTCCACGATAACTGCCAATTTCAATAAGTCTTTTGATATCAAATGCGATGGAACGACGACGGTCGCCCTCGACTTCGAGGTTTTTATCGATGTATTCACGAAGTTTGGAAACATCGTCCTCTGTTAAATCCTTTACGCGGGTATCCGGATTGATGCCGGTTTCGGCAAGGATTTTTTTGGATGTTGTAAGACCGATTCCGAAAATATAAGTGAGACCGATTTCTACACGTTTTTCTCTCGGAAGGTCAACACCGGCAATACGTGCCATTTACAAATGCACCTCACATTCATATTAGCGCGGGTTTAACCCTGACGCTGCTTGTGCTTGGGATTTTCACAGATAACCATTACTTTTCCCTTGCGTTTAATAATTTTGCATTTTTCGCAAATTTTCTTTACAGAAGGTCTAACTTTCATTAGGATTTGCCTCCTTTTCTCTTACATGACTTACTTTGAACGCCATGTAATGCGTCCTCTCGTTAAATCGTATGGCGACATTTCTACCGTAACTTTGTCACCGGGCAGAATGCGGATGTAGTTCATCCGAAGTTTGCCCGAAATGTGCGCCAAAATCGTGTGTCCGCCCTGAATCTCTACCTTGAACATAGCGTTCGGCATCGCTTCCAGAACGGTGCCCTCAATTTCAATCATATCTTCTTTCGACATTTAAATGCCCCCTCTCAAAGAATTCATCTTGTTTTGCCGAATACTCCTCAGCGCCTTTCGTAGCGCTTTATCGGAACCGTATTCGGTTTGACTCAGACAGTAGCCAGTCATTATTAGGTGCTTTTGATTTTTGCGTTTCGGCCGTAAAAGCGGCCGTTCTTTTCCGTCTGCCACCCAACAAGCGGCTTCCTTCATCGAAACAATCACCAAATAGCGACCCTTATCCCGTCCGGCACCGGAAAGCACGATTTGCCCAATTTTCACTGGAAAACCCCTCCCGTCAATCCGCGATCGTTAAAATCTGCGGGCCATCGGAGGTGATGGCAATCGTATGCTCAAAATGTGCCGACAGTGAATGATCTAATGTGACCACTGTCCAGTTGTCTTGCAACGTTTTAACCCCTTCTTTACCCATATTTACCATAGGTTCAATCGCAAGGGTCATACCCGCTACCAGACGAACTCCTCGACCGGGATTACCGAAATTGGGAACCTCCGGTGCTTCATGTAGGCTCGTACCTACTCCGTGTCCGACAAATTGGCGAACCACCGAGTACCCACGGGCCTCGACATAACTTTGTACGGCGTGCGAAATATCACCAACTCTGCCGCCGTGACGCGCCCTTTCGATACCTGCATACAGGCTTTCTTGGGTTGCGTCCATCAGCCGCTTTGCTTCAGGAGAAATTTCCCCCGAAGCAAAAGTGGCGGCGTTGTCACCGTGATATCCCTCAAAAACGGCACCAAGATCAACGCTTACAATATCGCCTTCTTGGATGACGCGCGTACGGGAAGGTATGCCGTGAATTACCTCGTTATTTATTGATATACAGGCGGTGGCCGGAAAGCCGTTGTAATGTTTAAAGTTGGGTTTTGCTCCCTGACTTAAAATATATTGCTCGGCTAACCGATCCAGCTCAGCCGTTGTAACCCCCGGCTCAACCGCACTGCCTACCAGCTTAAGTGCTACGGCCGAAATTCTGCATGCTTCACGCATAACACGCAATTCGCGGCCGGTTTTAAGAACGATCATCATCTAAATACCCAAAGCCTGAAAAACCAGATCCGTAGTGTCCGAAAGTTCTTCCTGACCTTCTACAATTTTGAGCTTTCCAGTCTTTTCATAATAATCTTTAAGCGGTTCGGTCTGTTCGTGATAAACCGAAAGTCTATCCAGTACCGTTTCGGGGGCATCATCCTTACGGCAAATCAAAGCGCCGCCGCAAGCATTACAAACACCCTCTTTTAAAGGTTTTTTGTATTCGATGTGATAACTGGCGCCGCAATTTTCACAAACGCGACGACCCGACATTCTTGTAACGATTTTTTCATCCGCTACCTCGATGGAAAGTACGGTGTCAATCAAAACGCCCATACGGTCCAACGCTTCGGCTTGCGGAATGGTACGCGGAAAGCCATCTAAAATGAAACCGTTTTCGCAATCCTTTTCGGACAGCCTTTCCTTGATAATACCAATCACAACTTCATCGGGAACCAAGTTTCCGGCCTCAACAAAAGCCTTGGCTTTTTGTCCCATTTCCGTTTCATTTTTCATTGCTTCGCGAATCATATTGCCGGTTGAAATGGCTGGAATGGAAAGGCGTTCGCAAATCAGCTCAGCCTGTGTTCCTTTTCCGGCACCCGGTGCTCCTAACAGAATCAGTTTCATAGAAAAACTCCCAATCGTTAATCCAAAAAGCCCTTATAGTGGCGCATCATCATTTGCGATTCCAGATTTTGTATGGTATCAAGTGCAACACCAACCATAATCAGAATCGAGGTGCCACCAATCGAAATACCGGCAAAGGTATCGCTGATGTTACCGGCCAAAATCGGCAGAATCGCGATAACACTGAGGAACAATGCGCCCATCAGAGTGATTCTGGACAAGATTTTGGAAATGAAATCCGAGGTGGGTTTGCCGGGACGAATACCCGGAACAGCACCGCCGTTTTTGCGCAGATTGTTTGCCATTTCCACCGGATTGTATTGAATCGTGGTGTAGAAATAAGCAAAAGCAATGATCAAAATGAAATACAGAACCATATAAAAGGCACCCTGTACACTGAACAAACTGAGGAACTTATAGAACGAGGTTCCCCGTTTGACGAGAAATTCAAACGAAAGAAGAATGGTGGGAACCATCAAAATGGAACTGGCGAAAATAACCGGAAGAACACCCGACATATTCACCTTAATCGGGATGTGAGTGTTTTGTCCACCGTACTGCTTATTGCCAACCACGCGCTTGGCATACTGAATCGGAATGCGACGCTCTGCATTGGTCATCCAAACGATGAAAACAACGATGGCAAGGAAAGCCAATACGACCGCAACCACGCCAATTTTGCTGGCGGCATCAATCTGCCAGTTGCCATATAGGTTAGCAAACGCAATCGGACCGCGCGAAAGAATACCGGCAAAAAGCAAAATGGAAATGCCGTTGCCAACACCTTTGACATCGATCTGTTCGCCCAACCACATTACCATAGCAGAACCTGCGGTAAAGCAAAGAACGATAACAAATGCAGCAAAGACCGTGGTGCCGCCGGAAACGCTGAGACAGCGATTGGCCTTCAAATAGAAGAAATAACTAACGCCTTGGATAAGACCTAAAATCACCGTCGCAAAACGGGTGACCTTTGCCATCTTTTTGCGTCCTTCTTCTCCTTCTTTCGACCAACGCTCCCAAGCCGGGATAACAACCGACAAAAGTTGGATGATGATTGAGGCGTTGATATACGGAGTAACCGACATTGCAAAGACGGCGCCGTATTCCAAACCGCCACCGGTCAAAATCGAAAGATAGCTGAAAAAAGCATTAGAACCGGAACTCTCGGCGAGTTGACTCACCATAGAAGGATCCACAAAGGGAACCGGAACCACCGAACCCACGCGGAACACAATAATTATAAAGAGAGTAAAAAGAATCTTCTTACGTATCTCAGGGATTTTCCAAGCGTTCTTAATGGTTTCCAGCATCCTACATCACCTCGGCTTTTCCGCCGGCGGCTTCGATTTTGGATTTTGCGCTTTCTGAAAAAGCAGTTGCTTTTACGGTAACAGCTTTCGAAATTGTTCCGTTTCCTAAAACCTTAACGCCATCAAAAATTTTCTTTACTAACCCTTTTTCCTGCAATGCCTTTACATCGATGACTGCATCGGCTTCGAATACCTCAAGATCCGATACATTCACAATGGCATACTTGGTAGCAAAAATGTTATTAAAGCCACGCTTCGGAACACGTCTTTGGAGAGGCATTTGGCCGCCTTCAAAACCGATTTGCATTCCACGACCGGAACGAGCTTTTTGTCCCTTGTGGCCTTTTCCGGCCGTTTTACCGTTGCCGGAACCATGTCCTCTGCCGATACGCTTGGACTCTTTAACCGAACCCGGTGCCGGAGAAAGTTCATGAAGTTTCATTGTACGCACCTCCTTAGCTTACGCTTGTGTTACCTCTACGAGGTGGGTGATTTTCTTAATTTTTCCCATGGTCTGCGGATTTTCCGGCTGAACGGTTTCGTCGCCGATTTTGCGAAGACCAAGAGAATGAGCGGTTGCAATTTGATCGTCTTTGCAGCAAATCAAACTTTTAACCAATTTGATTTTGAGGCCGGCAGCCTTCTTTTTTGTAGCCATGCTGCTCTCCTCCTTAACCTAAAATCTCTTTAACCGACTTGCCGCGTGTTGCTGCAACCTCTTCGGCGCTTCGAAGCGAAGCCAGACCCGAAACGGTAGCGCGAACAACATTGCAAGGGTTATTCGAACGCAATGCTTTTGTACGGATATCTTTGATGCCTACGGTTTCCAAAACAGCACGAACGGCACCACCCGCAATAACGCCGGTACCGGGAGCAGCCGGTTTTAACAAAACACGACCTGCACCGAAAGCACCGATAACCTCGTGCGGAATGGTAGTACCTTTTAGAGAAACCTTAATCAAATTCTTTTTGGCATCTTCAATACCTTTGCGGATGGCATCCGGAACTTCGCCGGCTTTACCAAGGCCGTAACCTACGATGCCGTTTCCGTCGCCTACGACAACCAAAGCGGAAAATTTCATAATACGTCCGCCCTTTACGGTTTTCGAAACGCGGTTAATCGCTACAACGCGTTCTTGCAAATCCAATGTGGATGCATCAATACCAATAGCCAAAGTTTACTCCTCCTTCGATTAGAACTTGAGGCCGCCCTCGCGGGCACCTTCGGCAAGCTCCTTAACACGTCCGTGATAAATGTCACCGCCGCGGTCAAAAACAACCTCTTCGATTCCCTTATCGGCCGCACGCTTCGCAATCAGTTGACCAACCTTGCGAGCTTCCTCTTTATTACCGGTGCTACCGGCAAATTCCTTTTCCGTGGTAGAGGCGGCCACTAAGGTTACACCCTTTTCATCGTCGATGATTTGGGCATAAATGTTGCTACTGGAGCGAAACACGTTCAGACGGGGACACGCTGCGGTGCCGCTAATCTTACCGCGAACTCGCTTATGGCGATTAAGACGAGCTTTGTTGCTGTCAGTCTTTTTAACCATTTTTTGCTCTCTCCTTTATTAGCCCTTTGCGCCTTTACCGGCTTTACCTTCTTTGCGACGGATGTGTTCGTCAACGTATTTAATGCCTTTGCCTTTATACGGTTCGGGCGGACGTTTTTCGCGAACTTCTGCCGCAAATTGGCCAACCTGTTGTTTGTTGGGGCCAGAAATAATAATCTTATTCGGGTTGGGAACATCGATTGTGATGCCTTCTACCTCAGACATAATAACCTGATGGGAGAATCCCAAGTTCATAACCAAATCGCTGCCTTGTTTTGCCACACGGTAACCAACGCCGTTTACTTCCAGCTCCTTGCTGAAGCCTTTCGAAACGCCTTCTACCATATTGGCAACCAAGGTGCGGGTAAGGCCGTGCAACGCGCGATGTTCTTTTACGTCACTGGGACGAGTAACCAGAATTTCGGTTCCCTCTACGGCGATGGTGATATCGGAATGGAACGTATCGGTCAAGGTGCCTTTCGGACCCTTAACGGAAACTTCATTGCCGTTAATCTTTACTTCTACGCCGGCCGGAATCGCAATGGGTTTATTACCAATTCTTGACATCTCACTGCACCCCCTTACCAGACGAAAGCAAGAACTTCGCCGCCAACATTGTTTGCGCGAGCCTGCTTGTCGGTCATAATACCCTTCGAGGTGGAGAGGATGGCGATGCCGAGGCCTTTCATAACCTTAGGCATATCCTCTACATTGGAATAGATACGCAGACCCGGCTTAGAAATTCTTCTAAGACCTTTGATGACCTGCGATTTATTCGGGCCATATTTTAATGTGATATGAATCGTACCTTGCATTCCGTCTTCTACAACCGAGAAGCCGCCAATGAAACCTTCGTCCAACAAGATTTGAGCAATTGCTTTTTTCACGTTGGAAGCAGGAATATCGACCGATTCATGTTTTGCCGAGTTTGCATTACGAATTCGCGTAAGCATATCAGCAATTGTATCGGTGATTTGCATACCGTCAACCTCCTTTACTTCGCTGTCTTACCAGCTAGCCTTCTTCACACCGGGAATTTCGCCCTTATATGCCAACTCACGGAAGCATATACGGCAAATGCCGTATTTGCGAAGATAGGCATGGGGGCGGCCGCAAATTTTGCAGCGATTATAACTTCTGGTAGAAAATTTCGCGGGACGTGCCTGCTTAATTTTCATAGATGTTTTAGCCATAGTTCCTTCTCCTTACTTCGCAAACGGGGCGCCCATAAGAGCTAACAACTCACGGGATTCCTCGTCGGTTTTCGCGGTAGTGACAAAAATAATGTCCATACCTCTGACCTTATCAATCTTATCATACTCGATTTCAGGGAAAATCAATTGTTCTTTGATGCCCATAGAATAGTTTCCGCGGCCATCGAAAGAGTTCGGATTGATTCCTCTAAAGTCGCGTACGCGGGGTAATGCGATGTTGAAGAGTCTGTCTACAAACTCATACATTCTCTCGCCGCGAAGAGTAACTTTTACACCAATGGGCATACCCTCACGAAGTTTGAAGTTTGCAACCGATTTTTTCGCTTTGCAAACGATGGGGCGTTGACCGGTGATTTTTGCAAGGTCACCCATAATGGCGTCAATCGCCTTAGAATTGTCTTTTGCCTCGCCGGCACCTACGTTGATAACAACCTTATCGAGCTTCGGAATCTGCATGACGCTCTTGTAGTTGAACTTATTCATCAGCGCAGGAGCGACATTTGCTTTATAATCGTCCTTTAGCCTTGCCATGTCATTTCCTCCTTACTCAAAAGGTTTCTCCGCACTTTTTGCAAAGGCGGTCTTTTTTACCGTCGGCGTAGATTTTGTGACCTACGCGCGTTGCTTCGCCGCATTTAGGGCAAACTAACTGTACCTTGCAAGCATAAATAGCTGCTTCGGTTTCAATAATACCGGAAGGGTCGCCGGCTTTGCGGGGTTTTACGTGCTTTTTCACAACGTTGATGCCTTCCACAATAACCTTGTCTTCCTTGGGGCTAACCGCTAAAACCTTGCCGGTTTTGCCGCGATATTTTTTACCGCCGGTTAGCAACATTACAGTATCACCTGTTTTAATATTCATACGTTTCGAACCTCCCATCAGAGTACTTCGGGAGCCAGAGATAGAATCTTGGTGTATTCCTTCTCACGAAGCTCACGAGCAACGGGCCCAAAGATACGTGTACCACGAGGGTTTTTATCATCACGAATCAGAACCGCTGCGTTATCGTCAAATCTGATGTAGGTACCGTCGGCACGACGGATACCTTTGGCGGAACGTACAACTACGGCCTTTACGACATCGCCCTTCTTTACCGTGCCGCCCGGAGCAGCTTTTTTTACAGAAGCCACGATAACGTCGCCAATATTTGCATACCTCCTGCCGGAGCCGCCCAATACACGAATGCACATAATCTCTTTTGCACCGGTGTTGTCGGCAACCTTGAGGTAACTCTGTTGTTGAATCACAGTGTTTTCCTCCTTAACAAATCAATGTTATTTCGCCTTCTCGATAATTTCAACCACACGCCATCTCTTATCTTTCGAAAGGGGTCTGGTTTCCATCACGAGAACTCTGTCGCCAATACCACACTGGTTGTTTTCATCGTGGGCTTTTAGCTTGACAGTATTCTTAATGATTTTTTTGTAGAGCGGGTGCTTTACGTTATCTTCAATGGAAACTACAACAGTTTTATCCATTTTATCGCTAACTACTTTGCCTACTCTGGTTTTACGAAGATTTCTTTCGCTCACAGCTACCTACCTGCCTTTCTTACGAGTTAGCGCTGTTTTCTTGGATTTCGCGCTCACGAAGAATGGTCTTCACGCGAGCAATATCCTTTTTCACAGCACGGATACGCATGGGGTTTTCGAGCTGGTTAATGGCGTCTTGGAAACGCAGATGAAACAATTCCTTCTTCAAAGAGTCGAGGGTCTCGTTCAGTTCTGCTACGGTTTTTTCTCTTATTTCCTGAACTTTCATTACTGCTCACCACCCTTTTCCTTTTCCACAAACTTGCACTTAATCGGCAGTTTGTTGGCTGCGAGACGCAGAGCCTCACGGGCAACTTCTACGTCAACACCGGCAATCTCAAACATAACACGGCCGGGTTTTACAACGGCTACCCAATATTCCGGAGAACCTTTACCGGAACCCATACGGGTTTCAGCCGGCTTTTCGGTGATCGGCTTATCGGGGAAAATTTTAATCCAAACTTGACCGCCACGCTTGATGTAACGAGTCATCGCAATACGGGCTGCTTCAATTTGGTTTGAGGTAATCCAGGCGGGCTCCAAAGCCTGCAAGCCGAAATCACCGTAGGTAACCTTGTTACCTCTCGTCGCTTTACCGGTCAAACGACCACGATGAACACGACGATATTTTACACGTTTCGGTAATAACATTAGCGGGAGCCTCCTTCTTTCTTGCTCTGTTTGCGAGCATCTTGAAGAACCTCACCTTGGTAAATCCATACCTTTACGCCGATGCGGCCATAGGTGGTATTGGCTTCGGCAAAGCCGTAGTCAATGTCTGCACGAATGGTCTGCAGCGGAATGGTACCTTCATGATAATGCTCACTACGGGCGATTTCAGCACCGCCCAGACGACCCGAAACTTGGGTCTTAATACCTTTGGCGCCAAAACGCATTGCGCGGCCCATCGCCAATTTCATAGCGCGACGGAAGGAGATACGTTTCTCCAACTGTGCAGCAATATTTTCAGCAACCAAAGTAGCGTTGGTATCCGGGTTCTTTACTTCAACAATGTTGATGAGAACCTTTTTGCCCAACATTTCCTCACAAGTGAGGCGAAGTTTTTCGATTTCGGAACCGTTACGGCCGATAACAACACCGGGTTTCGCACAGTGAATATGAATGCGAACTTTCGAAGCGTCGCGCTCGATTTCTACCTTCGGAACACCTGCGTTGTACAGGGTCTTTTTCAAATACTTACGGAGGTTATAGTCCTCAACCAAAGTATCGCCAAAGTCGCTGTCTTTCACAAACCAGCGGGAATTCCAGTTCTTAATAACGCCAACGCGGAATCCGTTCGGATGAACTTTCTGGCCCATAAACTTGTAACCTCCTTCTTAGTCTTCGCGCTCTCTGAGAACCAGAGTAACGTGAGATGTTCTTTTTAAAATGCGGTGTGCTCTACCGTGGTCCTTCGGACGGATTCTTTTAAGAGTCGGTCCGGGGCAGACAAAGCACTCTGCTACATACAGTTTGGAAACATCCATATCGTGGTTGTTTTCCGCATTTGCCATAGCCGATTTTAACAGCTTCTCCAAATATTCGCAGGCGGACTTGGGTGTAAACCTAAGAATAGCCATGGCCTTGTCAACAGGTTGATTGCGGATTAAATCCAAGACAATCTTAACCTTACGGGGGGAAATACGGGCGTATTTCAAAATTGCCCTTGCTTCCATAGTCTAACTCTCCTTTCGTCCGCTTACTTCTTGGTGGTTTTTGCTCCGGCGTGTCCGCGATAGGTACGGGTGGGAGCAAATTCGCCGAGCTTGTGGCCGACCATATCTTCGGTTACATAAACCGGAACATGTTTGCGGCCGTCGTGTACTGCAAAGGTGTGTCCGACAAAGTCGGGGAAAATCGTCGATGCACGGCTCCAAGTTTTCAATACTCTCTTTTCGCCGGATTCATTCATCTCTTGCACTCTTTTCAGAAGTACAGGTTGCACAAAAGGACCTTTTTTAATGCTTCTTCCCATAATTATAATCTCCTTTCGTCCGACTACTTAGCGCCGCGGCGCTTTACGATATATTTATCGGAAGCGGCGTGCTTCTTGCGGGTCTTGTAGCCCAAGGTGGGTTTACCCCACGGGGTAACCGGGCTGGGACGTCCAATGGGGGATTTACCCTCACCACCACCATGCGGGTGGTCACAGGGGTTCATTACCGAACCGCGAACGGTAGGACGCCAACCCATATGACGTTTACGACCGGCTTTACCGATGTTTACGTTCTCGTGTTCAGGATTGCTGACCTGACCGATGGTAGCCATGCATTTCACCGGAACATTGCGGAGCTCACCGGACGGTAAGCGAAGCAAAGCCATATTGTTTTCTTTTGCCATCAACTGAGCCATATTACCGGCCGAACGGGCGAGCTGAGCGCCTTTGCCGGGGTAAAGCTCAATGTTGTGGATGAAGGTACCAACCGGAATGTTGGTCAGCGGAAGGGCATTGCCAACCTTGATATCAGCATCCGGACCGCTTACTACGGTATCGCCGACCTTCAGGCCGATGGGAGCGATAATATACCGTTTTTCGCCATCTTCATATTGCACCAAAGCAATGAAGGCCGAACGGTTGGGATCGTACTCCAAAGTCATAACGGTGGCAGTGCAGCCAAAACGCTCTCTTTTAAAGTCGATAACTCTGTATTTTTTACGGTTTCCGCCGCCGCGATGACGAACGGTGATGCGGCCATAGCTGTTGCGGCCGGCATTCTTTTTAATCGGTTGAAGCAAACTTTTCTCGGGAGCCACTTTGGACAGTTCGGAATAATCCATAACCGTCATACCGCGACGACCGGGAGTAGTCGGCTTGTAATGCTTGATTGCCATATTCGTTTCACTCTCCTATATTGGCTTAGCGGGACCCTTTGGTCCCATACATTGCCGGAAGTCTTAAATCTTGCTTCCTTAAATAAGCGGGGCTTACATCAAACCGTCGAAGAACTCAATGGTCTTAGACTTTTCGGTCAAGGTTACGATTGCTTTCTTCCAAGAAGCGGTTTTACCGGTGTAACGGCCCATTCTCTTTTGACGGCCGCGTACATGCATGGTATTCACCTTAGCAACCTCTACCTTAAAGAGTTCGGCAACAGCTTTGGCGATTTCCACTTTATTCGCATCCGAAGCAACCTTGAAGGTGTACTTCTTATCCGCGATGACGGACATCGATTTTTCAGTAATGATAGGAGCTATCACAATATCTTGAGCTGCTTTCATTATGCGTATACCTCCTCTAACTTCTTAACAGCGGCTTTTACCATAACCACCTTTTCGGCGTTAATAACGTCGTAGGTGTTTAAGGTGTTGTACTGAGTCGTCTTTACGCCTTTGATGTTGGCGGCACTCTTAACTACGAAAGCATCGTTGGTATCGAGAACCAGCAAGGTTTTGCCGGTCGCGCCGATGGCGTTCAAGCACTCAACCATCGTTTTGGTTTTGAAGGAATCCATTTTAATTTCGCTCATAACCACAAGGGATTTGTTCAAAACCTTGTCGGACAAGGCCGATTTTAAAGCAAGTTGTCTTACTTTTTTGTTGAGCGAATAAGAATAATCTCTCGGCTTCGGACCCAAGGCAACACCGCCGTGTCTCCATTGCGGAGCGCGAGTAGAACCTTGACGCGCGTGGCCGGTACCTTTTTGTCTCCACGGTTTACGTCCGCCGCCGGAAACTTCAGTACGGGTCAGAGTGGATTGTGTGCCCTGACGTTGGTTAGCGAGATAATTCACAACCGCTGCGTGCATAACAACGGCATTGGGTTCGATTCCGAAAATAGAATCGCTCAGTTTCATAGTGCCGACTTTTGCGCCGGTCATATCCAATACTGCTACATTAGGCATAATTCAACACTCCTTCCCTTAGGCTTTTACGCTGTTTTTCAAAACAACAATGCCGCCCTTAGGGCCGGGAATGGCACCCTTAACAGCGATAATATTGTTTTCAGCGTCTACTTTTACGATATCCAAGTTTTGAACCGTAACACGTTCAGCACCCAGATGACCTGCCATCTTCTTTCCTTTGAAGATTCTGGCCGGGTCGATAACACCCAACGAACCGCCGTGTCTGGCAACCGGACCGGTACCGTGCGACATTTTCAGTCGGGAGAAATTCCAGCGTTTGATAACACCGGCATAACCTTTACCTTTGCTGGTGCCGGTTACATCTACGCGGTCACCTTCGGCAAAAATGTCTGCCTTCATCAAATCGCCCACGTTCCAAGCCGAGATATCCTCCAAGCGGAACTCACGAAGAACCTTCTTGGGAGCTACGTCGCCTTTGGCGAAATGGCCTTTTTGAGGTTTGTTTGTTTTAGAAACCTTTTGGTCCATAAAACCAACCTGTACAGCTTCGTAGCCATCGTTCTCAACCGTTTTCTTTTGCACAACCACACACGGGCCTGCTTCAATTACGGTTACTGGAACAACATTTCCGTTTGCGTCAAAAAGCTGAGTCATACCAAGCTTTTTGCCTACTAAACCTTTTTGCATTTTAATTTTCCTCCTTAATGGTTATTGGTTGACATTACTGCCAACTTGACCAGTCGGCCGAATCGAATCGTTTAAAGCTTGATTTCGAATTCTACGCCGGCGGGAAGCTCAAGACCGGTCAGCGCTTCCACCGTTTTGTTGGAAGGTCTGAGAATGTCAATAAGCCGTTTGTGGGTTCTCATCTCGAATTGCTCACGGCTGTCTTTATATTTATGAACAGCGCGGAGAATCGTAACGATTTCCTTCTCGGTAGGCAGCGGTACGGGACCCGATACACGAGCGCCGGTGCGCTTCGCGGTTTCGACGATCTTCTCTGCTGCTTGGTCTACCAAAGCGTGGTCGTATCCCTTGATACGGATTCTGATTTTTTCTTTGGCCATTTTGTGTCGCCTCCTTAAAATGTTGGCGGGCAAAACTTACACGGCGCCGGGTGTTTCAACCCTGCGCATTTTAAAACCGGATAGGCTGGGGTCACAGTCTATTCCGGGGGACAGCAATTTCAGCTGTCGGTTAAAAGGTCGCAAGAATCCTTCTAACACTGTTTTAAGTTTCATCGCCCGGTTTGAAAATCGGACATACTCCGCGGAAATTTCCCGACGCAAGGTCGGCCACCTCCCGCATCAACGCATATCTATACGCATAACGTACTAACGTATCTTAACATAATTCTCGCCTGATTGCAAGGGTTTTTTTCAATTTTTTTAAAAAAATTATATTCGCGAAAAAAATTTGTATATTTCGAGCATCTCCCTTCATATTCACCTTTTCTTTTGCGCAAAATGTACAAGAATTTTTTCTTTTCCTTCCTTTAAATTCGCCCTTCCCTATTCCTTATATATATAAGGTTAAAAATCCGCGGTTACAACACTGGGGGGCGAAGAAAAAGAGAATTCTCTATAATAGAATCACGCAGTTGTAAGAAGGCGCCAAAAACTGCGGTATGACACTTCGGAAAGACGATGAAAGGAGAATTTTTGTGCAAAAAGAAAAACTTGCCCCTTCAACCGAAACGCAAGAGGAAAAAAAAACTTCCCGGGCAACGCCGGAAATCCTTGAGAATATTAGCGGCGGTTCCGTGAATCCTCAGCCAAAGTACGAAGAATCGGGCGAATCACCATCCCCCGCAGAGAATCTCTGCCCCGAAGAATCGCAAGCACGATTCGAGGAACTGATTAAAGGGCCCTACAAGGAGGCCTTTACGGCCAAAGTGCAGGGCATAATTAACAAACGCTTCAAGGAAGAAAAATCCAAAGAAGCTAAACGGAGTGCCGCCCCCTCCGAAAGTGAAATCCGTGTGGAGGCTCCAAACTCCATCCCCTCAGGAACAACCGAACCCATTCCCGAGGAGGAAAACGCTACCTTTGCGGCTCTTTTAGAGGCCGGCATCGACGCCGAGATTGCCTATCGAGTTCTTCATTTTGATGAAATGATGAATGCCTCGATGCGATACGGCGCCCAAACAGCGGCAAAGCAACTGGCTGACAGCATCCGCCGCAAAGGAAAGCGTCCGACGGAAAACGGCACTCAGACAAGCGGCGGCCTAACCCCCCATCGGGGCGCCGCCGGACTGACCCCGCAAAAGCGACGGGAATTAGCCCAAAAAGCTCTGATGGGAAAACCAATCGGATTTTAATCCACATCATCCAAGATAAGGAGAAATCGTCATGAGCGAAAACAATCAAGCAACCCTTTCCAACGATATGCGCACCTATTATAAAGATTATCTTTGTGACAATGCAAACGAAAATCTGGTGCATGACCAGTTCGGTCAAAAACACCCCATTCCCAAGGGCAACGGAAAAACCATTGAATTCCGCAAATACTCCCCGCTTCCCAAAGCAACCAAACCGCTTTCGGAAGGCATCACACCCGACGGACAGGAATTGAAGGTAACCACCGTAACTTCCAGTGTTGCCCAGTACGGCGGTTGGGTTGGCATCCCCGATATGTTGGAACTTACCACCCTCGACAATAATATGATTCAAGCCACGGAAATCCTTGGCGACCAAGCCGGACGCACCTTAGATACCGTAACCCGTGAAGTACTCAACGGCGGCACCAATGTAATGTATGCCCCCGTGGTAACCGATGGTGTCGCCACCGCAGTGACCGCCCGTTCTTCGTTGAACACCGATGCCAAACTTAGTGTTGATTTAATTTTGCGTGCCGCCGCTAAGTTAAAAAACAACTTAGCGAAACCCATCAACGGCAGCTATGTCGGCATCATTCATCCCTTTGTGGCCTACGATTTAATGCGCAGTAACGAATGGATGGATGCCCACAAATACGGCGCCCCCGAAAACCTCTTCAACGGGGAAATCGGAAAAATTGGCAACGTACGTTTTGTCGAATCCAGCGAGGCGAAAATTTTTCGCGGAGACGACCTAACCAAAGGCGCACGCAATCTAACACTTTGCGTTGACGCAAGCAACACCACCGCTTTGGAAATTCGCGAGACCATTACGAACGAAGATGTTACTGCATTGGTAGGTCGTAAGATTTTAGTCGGCGGGCAAATGCGCGAAGTGGTACGTGCTTTGGCCGGTTCCGACGGTGCCGGTGCTCTGGTAGTGGATGAAAGCATCAGCTGCAACGCCGAAACAATCATCTATCCCGGTGAGGGCGGCCAAAACGGAATTTCGGTTTACTCGACCCTAATTCTCGGCGCCAATGCCTATGGTGTTACCGAAATCGAGAACGGCGGTTTGGAGCACATCGTGAAACAACTGGGTTCTGCCGGTACGGCTGACCCCTTGAATCAACGTGCATCCGCCGGTTGGAAAGCCACCAAAACTGCCGAACGCTTGGTAGAGAATTATATGGTTCGTATTGAATCCTGCTCTACCTTTGCGGACGAATACGCCAACTAACCAAATAAAAAGGGTGCCTTGCGTGGAAGAGATCGTTTGGCACCCTTCCAAGTGAAACGGAGGAATTTTTGATGGCAGAAGCCAAAACAAATGCCCAGCTCAAAAAAGAACTGGAAGAATTAAAATCTCTTTTGGCCAAACAAGAAGCCGCTAAGTCGGCACCGGCCAACCAAGACATTGCCGCCAATGAAACCTATATGAATCAACCGGTAACCATTAAGTTATTCAAAGATAACGAGCGATACAAGGACGACGTTTATGTAGCCGTAAACGAACGCAGTTACCTCATAAAACGCGGAGTAGAAGTCACGGTTCCCCGTTTTATTGAGCAGGCTTTGAAAAACTCTTTGGCGCAGGATGAGTATGTTGCTTCTTTGGTAGAACAACTTTCCGGCGACTATGAAAAAAGTCTCACCGCAAGATAGGCGGTGTACCTTATGTCAAATTACATCTTAGATTTATTAGTGCAAGACGGTAGGATTTCCTCCGGACAAACACGCCTAACCGCAGATTCGGTGGAATATGTGGTCGCCGCGTTCACCTTTGATGAAAGCTGGAATGACCTTACCAAAACGGCTATGTTTCGGGTGGACGAACGCGTTTATCACGTACCACTGGAGGAGGACCGTTGCACCGTTCCTTTTGAGGTGCTGCAAGACGGAACCTTTTACCTCTCGGTCTTTGGCCTCGCACAATCGCTTCGAGCAACGACCACCGAATGGCCGATTCTGGTTGAAAAAAGCGGCTACACCATTTGTCAACCCAGCGCTCCTACTCCCGATCCCTATCACTATTTCTTACAACAAGTGGAGGTTTATAAAATTCAAGCCGAAGGAAACGCCGACCGAAGCGAACAGGCGGCCAATAGATCTTCTCGAGACAAAGAAGCCGTATTTTCTGCCAAAGCCGAAGTAGAGAACATAGCACAACAGGTGCAACAACAAGCTACTATGACCGAGCAGGCGTCTGAATCGGTTTCTCTTGCCCTTTCGGAAGTAACTGAGGCCAAGGAAACAATTTTGGAAAAAGCAACCGAGGTGGAAACCGACGCCGAAGCTGTGGCAAATGCCCGAAGCGAAGTAACAACGGCGGTTACCAACAGCATCTCGCTGCACAATCAAAACAACAACCTCTCGGCACACCCCCACCTTCTGGCGCTTGCAACCGAAGCCAAAAACATTGCCCTCGGGAAAAGCAGCTCGCTGTGTTTCGCCACCGAAGAAGAATTGCAACAATGGATAGCCGGCAACTACATTCGCCCCGATGGGCGTACCGTCGCCGACCTGAAGGTAGGCGATAATCTATATATTCTGGCACTTGATGTACCCGACTATTGGTGGGACGGTACAACCGCCCAACCGTTGGGGGCCGAGCGACCCGATTTGATCGATTATTACACCAAACATCAAATCGATGCACGGATAGGAAATGTAACGATGATGCAAATTAGCCGTGCCGATTACGATGCTGCTTATGCTACCGGAAACCTACAAGACGACTGCATCTACTTTGTAACAGAGGAGGAAGGCGAATGACGGTATTCCAACTGATTGAGCAACTACAGACCGATTTTCCCAACGCCGAAGCATCCGAACTTTGTTCTATGATAACACAATTGGAAAGCCGAATCTCTGCGGAAATTTTTCAGCCGGCCGGACTGTCTTCCATCCCACCTTTTTCGGAAACGGACAACGAACTATGCCGTCCGTTACTACTTGAGGACCGCTACCGCCATCTATATTTGTGCTATCTTTCGGCTTATTTTGCAATGAAGGATTGTGACTGGGAGCGTGCCAACGCCTTTTCTACCCTTTTTAATCAAGACTACGCGCAACTGGCTGCCGAAACCAGAAAAGCCCATCTCCCCATTCAAAACACCGCCATCAAGGGAGGGCTCTTTCAATGAAATTGCCTTTGTTCAAAGCCGCTCCCCCTACAAAGCGGATGGCCTTTCATTTTGAGGGAATCGATCAATTTTCCAAAGATGGAAACTTTCTCCACGACGCCGTAAATCTCACCGGCCACCCCAGTTGCCAAACCCGCAAGGCTCGCGGCGTCGCTCTGTTGTGGAAAGAGATACCCGACCAAATCATTCCTTTGGAGGAAGGATTGTTTTTCCGTTATCAAAACGAATTAAAGCAAATGCAGGTTGACGATACCGGCGCATTGTCCGAAAGCGGTTATACAATCTCCCTTACCCCCCTCACCCCTTCTCCGGACCGTTTACTCATTCCGACCAAGGATGGGCTTTGTGTCTTTCCGGATAACTTGCAAATTCACGAGGGTGAAAACCAGTGGCAAGCCTTTGCCCCCTCTTATCCCATCAAGGCAAAGCTACCCTTTATTTCAGCTCGCACCTTATTTTACGTCAGTGGAGCCTCCGGTGGCACTCCGTGTGACGAGTCTTATTTACTTCGTGTGGGGATGAAAGTAAAGTTTTCTTGGATAGAGGGAAAAGAATTCTCCATCATTGGCGCCGACCGTGCCTACTCTGAAATAGAAAACGGTGCGCGTGTGTTAGAGGGGTTTCGTATTACTCTCGACTGCGCAGTAACAAACTGGTCAAATCCACCAAGCGATGCCAAAATGTTTTACTGCACCCCCACCATTCGTCCTCTTTTGCCTTCGGTTTCCCTTGGTTCTCATGAGGAAATTTCCTATTATCTAGATACCTTGGAACTATTCCCCGAGGATATCGATTATTCTTACTCCTACGCTTTCCTCGATCTGTTTCACGTCGGGCAAGAAGTGGTAATCTCCAATTCGGGGGCTGCTGCCAACAATCGCACCTTACAGATACGAGAACTGGGTGACAATTATATTCGTTTTACCGAAGATTTATTTCCCTACACCGAAACGGAAAAACACGAAATCACCCTCACACCGGTAATCCCCTCTTTGGATTACGCCGTTTGGACCAACGACCGGTTGATTGGCGCCGACAACCAAAACAAAACCTTTTGGGTGTCGCGCGAAGGTGAACCCTTTGTTTTTCACAAAATGCCAACCGTTGCTGAGGATTCTTGGCAGTGCCGATTGGAGTCGACCGTAACCGGTCTTGCTCCTTGGAAAGACAGTGTGTTGCTGTTTACCGAGCAGGGCGGCTACCGTCTGTTCGGCAGCGGTGCATTGCATTACGGCATTTCCAAATTGCCGATTTGCGGCATTCCCAGCCGCTGTCAAGATACACCGGCACAAATTGGTGACCGCTTGTTTTACGCCTCTTCCCTTGGTATTATGCAGTATAACGGTGGAAGCGACCACTGTATTTCCAACCCATTGCCCCCCGAATTAGAGGTTTCCTGCGGAGCTGCCCATCAAAACGAATATTACGCCTTGGCAGGAGAAAGGCTGTGGGTATATCACCCTGCAACCGAGCGCTGGTGGAGTCAAGATGCCGAAGGAATTCGTTTTCTTTTTTCTGCCTTTGGTTCACTCTATTTGGTCAGTGACCAAGCCCTCTATCGCGCCGACGGCGCCAACTATCCGGTGCCGTGGAGCCTAACGACAGCAGAATTGCCACCGCAGCAAGAGGGTTCCCTTTCGCCCTCTTTTTGCACCGTAAAATTAAAAGCCGAAGAGAGCATTTTGTTGCAGGTATCCTATCGGGCGCGCGGCGGTCGATGGAAACGGGTCTTTTCCCATCCCGTACGAGGAGAAGACACCCTTATCATCTCGCTGCCCAAAGCAAGCTGTGAAGGATTTTTCTTAAAACTGGAGGGAAAAGGAAGGATTATCCTTTCCCATCTCGCCATACAATATCGGAGGTTGAGCAAATGAAACGTCCCATTGATGCATTGGAACTAGATTTACGCGATTTTGAAAATGCCGACGAAAAAACAAAACAGCTCGCCGCTTTTTGCGCCGAACTGCTGGAAGTTTTAAAATATACCTAATGTATATTCGGTTTTCAAATTGTATTAAATAATCCCCTGATGTTCCAATAGGATTTTAAGGCCGATAAGAACCAAAACCACCCCTCCAAGAGCTTCGGCTTTGGCATGAAAGCGGCCCCCAACTTTATGACCGAGCCAGATGCCGATGGCGGATAATAGAAAAGTGATAACACCAATAAAGACAACGGCTACCCAGATGTTGACCTTTAAAAACGCCAAGGTAACTCCTACGGCTAAGGCATCGATACTGGTAGCCACCGCCATCGGCAGCATACTACGAGGATCAAAACCCGGCGTGAGTTGTCCCCCCTCTTTCGAAAAAGATTCCCGTATCATATTCGCCCCAATTAGCCCCAGTAACACAAAGGCTATCCAGTGGTCGACCCGTTCAATTATGTCGCAAAAACCAATGCCCAAAAAATAACCGACCAGCGGCATAAAGGCCTGAAATCCACCAAAATAAAGCCCTGCTATTGTAAAATGGCGGGGCTTTATCTCGTTAGCGGAAAGGCCCTTGCAAATCGAAACTGCAAAAGCATCCATCGCAAGGCCAACTGCCAAAATCACCAGTTCCCATATTTTCATAGTTGTTTCGCTCCGTACTGCAATTTATTTCATTCTATGCGCCGACCAAAACATTTAGTTTTCTTGCGGACGAAAAGTAATATCGCCCTCATCTGTCATACTCTCCACAATGGCAAGGGATTCCACCCGAATGCCGCGACCGCGAATAAGAGCGCCCCCCTCTTGAAAGCCCTTTTCAATGGCGATACCTGCCCCTACGATGGTAGCACCGGCATCGGTTACCAGTTGTGCTAATCCGTTAAGTGCACTTCCCTTGGCCAAAAAATCATCGATAATCAATACACGGTCTTCTGGATGCAAGAACTCCTTGGAAACAATAATATCATACACACGGCCGTGGGTAAAGGACTCCACGCGGCTTTTATAGGTATCCCCCGCAATATTTTTGGTTTGGGTTTTCTTTGCAAAAACTACCGGCACCCCAAAATGTTGTGCCGCAATGCAAGCAATACCAATACCCGAGGCCTCGATTGTTAAAATTTTGGTGATTTTTTGGTCGCCAAACAATCGTTTAAACTCCCTGCCCATTTCGTTTAACAGCACAACATCAATCTGGTGGTTTAAAAAACTATCAACCTTTAATACATTGCCCGCTTTAATCTTGCCGTCCCGTAAAATACGCTCTTCTAAAAGCTTCATATTTTTCTGCCATCCTGTCTAAAATATATTATATACATTTTAATATAATTTCTTGGGAAAAGCAAGAGCAAACCGCTCCCTTGAGCAAAAATCCGCATTTTTCGCGGTTGATTTTTTCCCCTTTTTCCGTTATACTGAAAATAAGATTTTTCGGCGGGAGGATATTCTATGAATCCAATTGCAAAATTTCATAAGGTTAGCCGCGCCCAATTTGAAAAGGCGCTAAACAATTCAGCCTTGGCAGACTGTTACGATACCATAACATTACCCTGTCGTGCCACGGTTGGTTCTGCCGGCTATGATTTTTTCGCCCCCTACTCCTTCACCCTGCAACCCGGGGAAGAAATCACCATTCCCACCGGCATCCGTGCCGAAATGGAAAACGGCTATGTCTTGTTGATTTACCCGCGTAGCGGGTTGGGTTTTAAGTACCGCTTAATGTTAAATAATACAGTCGGCGTGATTGACAGCGACTACTTTTACTCAGACAATGAGGGACATATTATGATTCGTATGACCAACCAATCACCTGACAAAACCCTTACCGTCGAGGCCGGAAATGGTTTCGCCCAAGGAATTTTTATGCCCTTTGGCATCACCGTGGACGATGACGCACAAGGAAAACGAAACGGCGGATTCGGGAGCACCACTAAATAGCATAATCAAAATCATATTTCAAAAATAAATCTCTCTTTTTGGGGTAAACTATCCCCAAAAGGAGAGATTTTATGTTGCCGATACAATTTAAAGAATGGGAACAAGGCTTGGACCAGAGGCTTTGTCCCGATGAAAGTTTTGATTTAATTAAACGGGAAATCATCCTCGGCGGAAAAAAAGCGGTATTCTACTTCGTTGACGGATTTATCAAAGACGATATCTTTGCAAAAATGATGGAATTTTTCTTCGCAATTAAGCCGGCCGAGTTGCAAGGAATCGAAACAGCAAACGAATTTTCGAAACGATTTATGCCCTATGTAGAGGTCGATCCGTTGACCGATTTCGATACCGCCGCTACGCAAGTTCTTTCCGGTAGCGCTGTATTTCTGGTCGATGGCATCAGTGGTGCCCTTTCAATTAGCACCCGAATCTATCCCACCCGTTCCATCAGCGAACCCGAAAAAGACCGCAGTATGCGAGGTGCCAAGGACGGATTTGTAGAAACCTTAATCTTTAACACTGCGATGATTCGTCGACGCGTGCGGGATTTCTCCCTTCGTATGGAGTATTTTCAAATTGGTAAATCCTCAAAAGCAGATGTTGCCCTCTGCTTTTTGGACGGAAAAAGCGACGAAAAAACCGTTGAACTCCTGCGTAAGCGATTGCAGGGCATCCAGCTCAAAGGCATTTCTATGACCCAACAAGCCCTAGCCGAAGTAATCGTCCCCACCAACTTTTTCAACCCCTTTCCCAAAATCAAATATACCGAACGCCCCGATTACGCCAGCGCCTGCCTATTGGAAGGTCGAGTGCTATTAGTGATGGACAATTCGCCGTCCGTGATGATATTGCCCACCTCTTTTGCCGATTTTACGAAAGAGGCCAACGACTATTATTTTCCGCCTATTACCGCCACCTATATTCGTATCACCCGCCAACTCATCTCTTTGTTAACCGTCATTTTAACACCGGTTTTTTTATTGTTAATTAATAATCCCGCCTATATCCCACCGTGGCTTTCTTTTATTAAGTTGGACACCACGCCGCTTATCCCCATTTTCGCACAACTTCTAATTTTAGAATTCTTGATCGACGGCCTGCGCATCGCTTCCCTGAATACCCCCGATACTCTATCAAGTTCGCTTAGCATTATCGGCGGATTACTTCTCTCTGAATTCGCCATTTCGGCCGGTTGGTTTGAGGCCGAATGCATTTTGTATATGTCTTTTGTAGCCATCGCCGGCTTTTCGCAACCGAGTTTCGAAATGGGATACGCCCAAAAGTTCGTCCGCTTATTTTTATTAGTAGGCACCCAAATTTTTGGACTTTGGGGCCTTATTGGTTCAAGCCTACTCAGTCTGCTTTGGATGGGACTTTCCAAAACCTTAAACGGAAGAAACTATCTTTATCCGATTCTCCCCTTTTCTTGGAACGGCTTTTCTAAGCTCTTTATCCGAACCAAAATCAAACAATAACCCCACAAAGCGGTTGAAACAAATCTAATAAAGCGGCCATAAAAAGATTACGATGAAAAAGAAAACCGATTCCGTTATGAAAACGGAATCGGTTTGTTGTTTAACATTCAGTTTTAACTACCGTTTTGACCCCTTTTATAGCGTTTACATAAATAGAGGCAATTCCGGTTGCCCTTGCGGGAAAACTGGTTTTGTTATTCTTCCGACATCTCCCAGTTGTGCCAAATATCCTGCACATCGTCATTTTCTTCTAAAATGTCAATAAGCTTTTCCATCTTCACCACGTCCTGAGGGTCGGAAAGCACCGTCGTAGTCGATGGCACATAGGCCACCTCGGCAGAAAGGAAGGAATAACCGGCAGCCTCCAACGCATCACGCACAGTTGAAAAATCGTTAGCTGCGGTGGTGATTTCAAATACACCCTCCTCAGCGTTAAAGTCCTCCGCACCGGCTTCCAGTGCAGCCTCCATCACGGCATCCTCATCCGAATCGGCGGCATCAATGGTAATCACGCCTTGGCGGTTAAACATAAACATAACCGATCCGGGTTGACCCATATTGCCCCCGAATTTATCAAAATAATGACGCAGATCGCCGGCGGTGCGATTGCGGTTGTCGGTCAACGCCTCTACCACTACTGCCACGCCTGAGGGGCCATACCCCTCGTAAACAATTTCCTCATAATTGCTACCGTCACTCTCACCGGCCGCTTTTTTAATAATGCGATCAATATTATCATTCGGCACGTTATTGGCCTTAGCCTTGGCAATTACATCTTTCAGTTTGGTATTCACGCTGGGGTCGGGTCCGCCGTTTTTCACCACAACTGCTAACTCGCGCCCGATTTTGGTAAAAATCTTGGCGCGTTGTTGGTCGGTTTTCTCCTTCTTGCGTTTAATGGTGCTCCATTTCGAATGTCCTGACATAATCATCGTTCCTTTCGGGAAATAATATTCTATTTTTTGTTTTGCCCATCTTGAATTACGGCTTGAATAAACGTGTCGGCCTCCAACGCAGCTTTTTTGGCCGTTTTGTTTTCCGAAAAACGGGTATCGGTAATGCGGCGGCGGGAAATCAACCACTCCTGTGGCCAAACAAATTCATCATCCACAGCCGCTTTGGCCTTTTTCACAAACGAAGTATCGGTCATATCATAATACAGGCCGTTTCCATCGGGAAGGTTGGTCTTTTCCAAAAAACCCCGTTCGCCCAACCCGTTAAGCCAATCCAAACACGGCTTGTCTGAAATCAACAACATAGCTTGTGGCTCGTTGACAATCATCGATTGTAACTTTTGTTTCTTGGCCATAATTGTTTGGTAACCGCTGGTTTTCTCATTGAATGTGCAGTCCACCAAAACAATATTCACTTCTCCGTCCCCATTGCAATCGGTGCCGCAAGAGGCTAACTCTTTTTGCAGCGCATTCACCTGAAAGGTGCTGAGTTCCACCGTAGAGGTAGCCAACATTACCGTATAATCGTAATGGGTGCGAGTAGCACACTGACCCAAAATCACAGCCAACGCCACCACGACCACCGCGCCGACAATGGTGTGATATTTGTAATGATACCAAAAATTTTCCAACCAAGTCCGAAGCGTTTTCGGACGGTTAACCAAGTTTTCACCGGCCATAGTCGTTCCTCCCAAGGGACTTTTTATAAAAGCCGCCCGAAAAACCAATCATTTTTAAAAACCTGAAAAAGAAATCTGGAAATTATTATATCAAAAAGAAAACTATTCGTCAACCGGCTTTGCCCGAAAAGAAGACCAAAAAAGAAAAAACCTTTCAAAAAGGAGAAGAAAACTCTTGACATTCCTTTGTAAATCGTCTAAAATATTAGTTGCCGTTTCACAAATATGCCGCTGTGGTGGAATCGGCAGACACAAGGGACTTAAAATCCCTCGAGGGCGACTTCGTACCGGTTCAAGTCCGGTCAGCGGCACCAAAGCATTCAAACCCGAACCTTTTACCAATCGGTGAAACGTTCGGGTTTGTTGTTTTCTTAAAAGATGTTAAATAGCCTTTGTTTGTGGCAGTACAGAGTGTTCGGATCTGTACTGCCACTTCTTCGTTTAAATGGATTTCGTACATAAAGGAGATTTGAAATGAATACTAAAAAAGCAACTAAAACTAATACATCAAGAATTATTTTCTTTACCATTGCACTTACATATAATTTAATATTGGGATTTTACTTGAGAGACTTTCTTGTTCTCTCTCCCACTCTACAGGTGTTCTATTTATTGTCGGTTTTACCGTCAGTGCTTTTGATAGTTGAGATGAAAACAAAAGCAATGAGAGCAGCGATTTATATTTTGCTGATACTCATTGCTTGTATGAACATTGCTTATACTATTTATTGTCGCAGAGTATTTCCGTTTTTAACACTTATTCCACTGGCTATCGTTTTTATGTATTTTATCGCTTTCGCCGATAATACAGGCAAAGATAACCTACTGACGAAAATATATGTTTTGATGGTATCGGCGCTTATAATTGCTTTGCTTTTTACTGCATATATTTTTGTCTATAAACAGGATGATGTTTCTCTTACCAACGGTCAGGCAACATTGTGGGATACAGCAACTGTAGAACTCGCTGACGAAATTTGTGCCGATTGTGATACTGATGAAGAAAAGGTAAAAGCAATACACAAATGGATGATT
>JAZNIW010000017.1:0-5848 GCA_045577695.1 Acutalibacteraceae bacterium | reverse complement strand
GCTCGCCGTCATTCATAGGCGAAAGCCTTATGAACTCCGTTTCACCAAAATCTACACAAAAAATAACTCATTTAAGGTCGCAAGAGTTTTGCAAGCAACATTATTTTTCGGTATACGCGACAAAACCGCAGTAAATCCTTTTGGATTTACGAGGATTTTAACAATGTATAGCGAAAAATATGTCTTTCAAAACCTGATTCAAGTTTGAATGCTTTGGCTAGCGAAAACATCACTTTACGGAATTGATAATATACAATGCTTCGCATTGATTTTTTTGTGCTTTTATACTATACTAAACTCAAGGCGGTGACGTACGAGATGTATTTCTTCTATCGTAGAAATTTCTACTGGTATTCTACGGGTAATTTTACTTGATATGTGATATTATATTGATGCGAATTATGTTGTTTGGTCATAACATAATTATGCCGCAAAAAAGACTACATTCCTATCCATTTTTGGATAAGTTTGTAGTCTTTTTTTCTGTTTTTACAGCCCCTTTTTTGCAGGAGACGATTCCATTTTTTTTGTTATTTGCAACCTTGAAATGTATATTTCATATTGAAAAACAAGGAACTACTCGTTATAATAAATACAAAGAAGGTAAATATTGGAAATGTCAGAGAGGCCATTGCATAAAGGAGGCGTGATGTTGCATATGGCGCAGTGTTGTGAGAAAGGGGGTTAGCTAGCAACATTATTGCATTGGAAAATGGACGGCATATCAACCAAGAAAGATCGAAAATGGTTGATTTTACACGAAATGCGCATATGAGTTCGGAGGATAAATATGAAAAAAGGCATCCAGTTCTTATCGTTTGTATTAATCATAGCGTTGCTGATTAATACTTTTCCGGTTAAAGCTATCGTTACCGCGGAAGGGGTAGCACAGTCAGATATAATAAACACTACGATTGGAACGGGTGACGACCAGGAGGAACTTGTTCAGGATGAACAGAGGGAAGCAGTTGTCATCGGTGAAGATGAAAGCCTTCGTGACGAGGCTACTAAACATTATATTCTTAGTAACGGCAACCGAAAAGCCGTAAAATATTCCTATCCGGTTCACTACAAAAAAGATGGCAAATGGGTGGATATTGATAATTCACTTGAATACAATGTTACAACCAATGAATACATAAATAAATCCAATTCTTTTAAGACGCGGTTTAATAAGAATTTAAACAGCGAAGAGTTATTTATCATTGAAAATAACGGCTACACGATGTCGTGGAAATATCAAACCGATTATACCCGTAAGTCGACAGTTGCGGGGAAACCGAAAACAGGCAAGTTTAAAAATGCAAACGGTTTGGAAAAATATACCGAAAAGGTAAACAGTAAAATAACATATGAAAACTTTGAAGCAAAAAGCACGCTGGAATATGTTGTAACTCCAACGGGCGTAAAAGAGAATATCATTCTTGAGTCCGCAGATTGTAAGAATGAGTTTACTTTCCGGGTGGATGCGGACGGTTTAGCGTTAATCAAGCACGAAGATGGCAGTATATCTGCTATATCCAAGGAAACCGCTGAGGAGATATTCTACATTCCGGCACCGTTTATGTATGACGCAAACGGCGAGAACTCGTATGATGTGGAATACAGGATTGTGCAGAAGAAGAGTACTTACGTTCTGACTCTGACCGCAGACGAGACCTGGTTGCAAAGTGAGGACAGGGTGTATCCGGTAACCATCGATCCGGTAGTGCACACGAACAAGAAAAAGCATATTGTGTCCAAATTTGTTTCCAGCTGGCAGCCGAACGCGGTCCAAAACACCACAGATATATATGTCGGCTTTGAGACATCGGAGTATGGCGCTTGCCGTTCTTTGTTTCAGTTAGAGTTACCCACCTTGAATAAAGGAGATATGGTGACAAACGCATGTCTGGTACTCTATTTGCATAACAACAGTTTTTATGCCGGCACTACGCCGGATAAGCAAATCAATGCACATATGATTACGGAACCATGGGATTCGGCAACGGTTACCTGGAATGACAATGTGCAGTATAATCCGACAATAGCGGATTATAATTACATAAAAAGAAGTGACCCTAATAACTATGAGTTTTTTCCGAAACAATTTGACGTCACCAGAATGGTCAAAGAGTGGTATGAAGGGACAGCGGAAAACTATGGAATCTTGATAAAGGGCGATGTAGAAAGCGGTAGTTACAGTCAAATTGCGGCCAGGTCCTGTTTTTGGTCAGCAAACTACAACAGTCAAACACAGTTGTATCCGTATATCGCCATTGAATACCGCAACAACAAAGGGTTGGAAGATATGTGGAGCTATTCCTCCTATGGAATCGACTCTGCGGGTATGGCGCACATCAACGATTACACGGGCAACCTGGTGTATGAAATGCCCTTGCTTTCCGGTGCCGGTAACATTATGCCGCTATCCCTGTCGGCGGTGTACAACAACTATTGCGCCGGCCAAAAATTGACGGTTGGTAAGAATAATTCCTCGAGAACGACACCGGGTAAAGGATTCCGACTTAACGTTCAGGAAACGGTGTTGCCTTCTACCCAATATGGGTTGACTGGCGATTCGGCGGCAACCTACCCGTATGTGTATGCTGATGGCGACGGCACGGAGCATTATTTCAAAAAAGTCACTGAAGACGGCCAAACCGTCTATAAGGACGAAGACGGCTTGGGCTTGACATTGGAAGTGGGCGGTGAGTGTACCTATAGGATAAAGGATAAAGGGGATAACTATAAGCATTTCAACGCCAAGGGAAACCTGTGCAAAATACTGGATGCATATGGAAACAACATCCATATTTATTTTAAAGCAGCCGATTCGGCCAACGGACTGGAGGCTAAGAGCCGCATATCGTATATCACGGACGGATCAGGGAACAGATTCACATTCACGTATTATATTTCTGGTGGTGTTGAAACGGATTACATCAAAACCATCACCGATTCCGCCGGCAGAACCGTCACCTTGACTACGAGCAGTGGTTTGATAAGGACGGTTACCTATCCGGACAGCACAAAGACCAAATTTGTTTATACGGAGGAAAATGCAGAGACAGACACAGTCGAAGAAGCGAAGGAAGGTCTGATTAATTATATCACGGCTAATGACGGCTACATCCTTAACTTTGACTACACCTCCAAAGCTCTTGGCCGACGAGTGCGGCAGGTCAAAGAATTTGGCGCGAATCCCGGCGATACGTCCACAAAAGGACAATGGGTCACGTTTGACCGTACGCAATACAATACCACTATTATCCGCACGTCCGGGACGGATGGGGTTAATTACGTTGAGAATGCCGCCAAGGGCGAAGATGATATCGTCACCACCTTGCAGTTTGATAATGCGGGCAGAACGATTTCACAGCAGCTTTGTTATGGCAGCGGGGTGTCTATCGGTGCGGGAGCGTACCGCTACACCTCCACCAGTGACGATGCATCCGTACTTGGCTCTAAGAACAAGCTGTCTTCCGGCGTATCCTTGGGTAAAAACATAGCCAACCTGTTGACGGGTGGCAACGGTGAGGATGCCGGCCTTTGGTCGGGGAGTATCTCGGATACCGTCACCGGCACACGGGCGGCGGTGACCACTGCACGATATATGGGCAAAAAGTCTCTGCAGGTAAAAAACACCGCCCTCTCCGGCAACGGCGTAAATTATTTCCGACAAGGCACCACCAATGTGACGGCAGGGGGGACGTATACCCTTTCGGCCTACGTAAAAACCGTGTCGCTGGCTGACGTGGATGGGATAACGCCGTCGGCAAAGCTCAAGGGCGTTTATCTAAAAATCAGTGCCCACGATTCTGCGGGTACGGAACTGCATAAGGCGTACTCTGAGGTTATCGACGAGGTGACGGATACCGCCGTAAACAACGGCTTCCGCAGACTTTCAGCGACTATTGAAACCCCTGCGGACACGACACAAATAAAGGTCTATCTTTGCCTGCGGGATATGACCGGTATTGCCTATTTTGATTGTATACAGGCCTCAAACAACGGCGCAGCCAACACCTACAATATGCTGGAAAACTCCAGTTTTGAAAAGGTGACAAGCGGCCTGCCTACCAACTGGACCGTCAAAAACATTGAGTATACTACCAATAGCAGCAACACCGTCACACAAGGGGTAAGCACGGCAACACGGAAAAAGGGCAAAAAATCTATGCGCATTGTAGGCGATGCCGCCCTACAAAAACACATTTACCAGCGAGTGCCTGTGGAGGGCAAGAGCACCGATACCTATGTCGTTAGCGGATGGGCGAAGGCTTCTCCCGTGAGCAGCAATTATCACTTAAAGCAAACGGCGGGTGCGGGGACAACCACGACAACGGACGATAAGTATGAACCTATCGCCCTTTTCGAACTGTGCCCAGAAGTGAAGTATACCAAAACAGATGCCGACAACGTCACCACCACTGTGTATCAGAAAAAACCGGCGGCAAAATTCAATACATCCATCACCGGCTGGCAATATACTGCCACCTCTTTCTCGCTGGCGTATACCGGCGGCGAGACGGGATGCACGTATACACCGGAAATGGTGACGGTCATTGTGAGGTATTACCATCAGGTGAATACGGCTTACTTTGACCACTTGATGTTGTGCAAAGAACCGGCGCCCACCTACACCTACGATAAAGAGGGCAATGCGGTTTCGGTAGCGGCCAATGGGGAACAGACTACCAATAGCAAATACGATGCTAATAACGACCTGACTTCCTATACCGATACCCTTGGCAACAAAACGACTATGACCTACAACGACTATCATCAGCTTATACTGGCAAAATCGCCCCGAGGTGTGTACACCGCCAACGGATACAACGACAACGGTACGTATCGCGCTTCAGAACTGCGAAACAAAGCGTATACCTCCACCTCTACTCTGGTCATCCGCACCAATCAAGCCTATCACACCGATGATACCGATACCAATGTGGACGAAAGTGCTTTTGTCAAATCGGTGTACGATGAGCACGGCGTCAAGGCGGCCACATACACCTACGATTACGCCACCGGTGCGGTCAAAACCGTTACGGATGCCGCCGGAACGGTGACCACCAACACCTATAACAATAACTATACCAGGTTGTTGTCGGTGGCGAAAGGCAACGGAAAAGTGACCTACAATTACGGCACCAACAGCGGCCGCTTGTCCTCTATTGTATTCGGCAACGGGGGCAAAAATGAAACCTATCGCTTTTCGTATGATGTCTTCGGAAACATGTTGCAGACCAAGGTAGGCTCGGTTGCCCTGTGCACCAACAACTATGTTGCCCGTAACAATGGTTTGTCCTCATCAACCTATGGAAATGGTGATAAAATAGAGTACACCTACAATAAGTTGGGTCTAATAGGGCAGATCACACGTATCAATAATGGGCAACAACAGGTATTCAAGTGGGGATACGCGGCGGACGGAACGCCGATTACCCATCGGGATATCGCCAATAACCGCCGCTACCATTACCAGTACGATTCGCTCAATCGGTTGGTGCGGCAGGAGATTCGCACCCAGGATGATGCCAAAAACATCGGTTTTGTGGAGCAGGGGTATGACCTGCGCAACAACGTCACCAAGCAAATTGTGCAGCTGGGCGGCCGCACCATCAAGCAGGCGTACAGCTATTCGGCGTATAGCAAGAACGATGCCGACGGCAACCCCATTGCCAACAGCTCCGCCAGTTACGCCAAGGATAATCTGCCCACCCTGTACCAGATTTCCTCCACTCGCTACGCCACCTACCGTTACGATTCCATCAATCGTCTGAACAAGCGGGCGTTGTCCACCATACGTCCCATTTATAACAACTATGTTTATAAGTTGTCACAGCGGAACGATGCCAGCACC
>JAZNIW010000016.1:0-36752 GCA_045577695.1 Acutalibacteraceae bacterium | reverse complement strand
TGCATCTGGCGGTTTGCTTGATTCTGATAATAATAGTAACGGTAACGGCAACTTTAAAATTACAGCACACTTTGAAGCTATGAAACGATACTATATTGCTGTAAGTCATAATTCTTCAACCGGATATGGTGATTATACCTTGAGGTTTAAGTTTATAAAGGATTATTACAAACTTCCCAATAATTATTACTCTAATACTGAAAAGTCGTTCATAGCTTGGTTCAATGATGAGTATAAACCATTTCCCACATACGCAGATAATTTGACAAGTACGAAATATTATATGTATACAAATAAAGCAACTGCATTGTTGTGGAGAGATAATTATTTAACTGATACGACATTTAGTGAAGCAATTTTAGCTACATTAGAAGCATTGCCGTCTGAAACTGAAACGGTATTAAATAGTTTGGGTATTTCACATATTTCTTCTTCTGATATATTGTCAGACATGATAGCCAATATATTAGTTGCTTTTATTACGCCATATATCGATAGAGCATTTTTTAATGCTACCTATAATCAAATGACCGATTCTGATTTGATGAAAATGGTGCTTTATACTTTACGAGAATCAACGGGTGATTTGTTTGATTATACATATAACGATTATCGATTATGTAATATATATAATGAATCCAGCGTTTATGTATATGGTGCTGAAGGCAAACGAGGTAGCTGGTCTAAAATATTTTTATAACTAACAAGGGGAGAAATATATGTTGAAATTCTCAAAAAGATTTGCGATTTTTCTTTTTAGTATTTTTGTTTTGATTTTAGGTCTATATTTTTTTTGGACAAATAATCATTACGATAGAAAAATATTTTTATCTGGTGAGGGGGCAACAAAAAATTGGGGAGTAAAAGCCGATAATGTCTTTTTTGAATATTCAGATGAAAACTTTTATATACAGTTTGATTCAAATTACAATATAAAGTCTGCTAAAAAAGAAGGCCTTTTTTGGATACGAAATAATTTTGACGGTTTTACATCGGACAAAAAAGTTAACAATATTCGTTCGGCAACAGTTAATGATACTATGTATATTTTCGGTGTGACAAAATATAAAAATGTTAAAGAGATAAAACTAGTAGATTATAATTCGAACGAAAAAACAATAGGGTTTAGCGGCAAAGAAATATCGGATATAGATGGACTCTGTTTTTGTGCCAAAATACCGGTTGAATCACTTGCTTTGTCATATAAAATCGTTTTTATTGACCAAAACGGCAATGCCATTTCGGATTCGTTGCAAAGTATAAGCGATAATTTACAAACATATATAACTCCCATTTTAAATAACATATCAAGCAATAAATACGAACAGATAATAAATGAAAATTTAACATTAAGTAATGTTAAATCCTCACAAAATGAGGTTGAAAAAAAGTTTTATTTGGTGCGCGATGAAAAAGAATTTTTCTTGCAGGAAGTTTCAAGAAATATTGATATATACTTTTTGAGGGAATATGCGTTGGTTGTAGATCAAACAGAGGTTTTACAAATTACATTTAATAAAACAGAAAACACCTTTTATTCCACCACCTACAGAGCGTCTTATGATGAAAACTTATCCAATTTAAGAAATGCATCATGAAAAGGTAGTACACAAGTTTATAATTATCTAGTATTTACAAGACAAATCTAAAACATTAATAATGCGCGGAGGAATATATGAAAAAAATTATAAATTCTTGTGTTTGCATCTTCATTGTTTTAGTATTATCAATAGGTGTTTATTGGTATTTCCATCCCACCCATTATAAATTCAACGACCGATTTATTATTGGAAACACAAAAGAGAACATTATAGAAAAATATGGCGAATTTGCTTATAGCAAATATGATGAAAGCGGAAATTATCTATATGCAGAATATGTAGCGAGTCATTATAATCATCCTCAATATCTAACTGGTTTCACAAGGAAATGGTATGTTATTGAGTTTAAAAATGATGTTGCAACAAATGTTGAAATACGTGAAGGTGTATATATACAATAAATTAAATCTTTTTGAATAACTATTTAGAATTAACTCATAAATTTGCCATCTACTTGTGTGGGATATTATCTGTTGTAGCGGCATTTTTGTAAAAGCAGTAATACACATAAACAATATTCATAATAAAAGCAATAATATAATCTTTTTAGGACACCAAGACATATGTATTTTGCATATGTCTTGGTGTTTACTTATTAGTGGTTTTATGCTATAATATATTAGTTGAGTTTAGTTTGTGTTATTTCGTGTTGTCCTGCTGACTTTTCAAAAGTTAGCCCATTTACACGAATTTTGATTTTTATTAGAAAGCAATTTTCCCTTTAAAATAGCAGATTAAACGCACCGGAATACTTGACTGAATACTTTGTACTGATTATGACTACAAGTTTGTGACCTAAATTCGTGTAAAGAGAAAAAGATAAATCACTGTGAGGACTTGTTATGAAAAAAACATTAACCAAAGATGTTATAAAAACCGAATTAAATAAAATATATTTGCACGATGTAATAAAATATGGGGCGCTTCTGTTACTTTGTGTTGCTTATTTAGTGTTATATCACTTTAAGCCTCAATTAAGCATTTATAACCCTAAAAGTATAGTTTGGCTATTGAGTCCGCTGTATGTTTATTTAATTATTACAAGCGTAATGAATCTTTGTAAAACATTTAAGGAGTATCATTTAACCCAAAACAATAAAATTGATATTATTACAGATGTGTTGGTTGATAAAAATAAAAAAGCACAATTGAGTAGATACAGAGGGTATCACCATACATACACCTTCCTTTTTCAAAAATCGGGAGAATACAAAATCAAGAAACACATTTTAACAATTTCAAATCCTTATGATATGAATAACGAGCAACTATATGATATATCTCAAATTGATGATGAGTTTTATGTTGTTAGTGTTGGAAAGCATAAAAACATGTTAGCCTACAATAAGAATTTTTTTGAATTAAAAGAGGTTTGAAATTCAAAAATGACCGAGCAAAAAACATTTTGAAGTTTGTTAGCAATGAATACTCGGTTGAATATTTTGCACTGATTATGAACACAAATTTGTGACCTAAATTCGTGTAATTTACTATTCGCCAAGTTTTTGAGGAAATTTCGAGTGAATTTAAGACAAGAAAAAGGCAGAAAATAATCAAAGAGGAGAGGAGTGAGAACGTGCCGGATAAGTTTATTTTGCATTCTAAGTACAAGCCTACGGGTGACCAGCCTGAAGCTATTGAAAAATTGACAGAAGGTATCAAAAATGGCTTAAAAGAGCAGGTTTTGCTCGGCGTTACCGGCTCGGGTAAAACCTTCACTATGGCGAATATTATCGCGAATGTAAACAAGCCGACTCTCGTTCTCGCTCACAACAAAACCCTCGCCGCACAGCTTTGCTCGGAGTTTCGCGAATTCTTCCCTGAGAATGCGGTGGAATATTTTGTATCCTATTATGATTATTATCAGCCGGAGGCATATATCCCGGGAACCGACACCTATATTGAGAAGGATTCGGCCATTAACGACGAGATTGACAAACTTCGTCATTCCGCCACTTGTTCCCTGTCGGAACGCAAGGATGTCATCATTGTGGCCAGTGTTTCGGGAATTTACTCCCTCGGCAACCCAATCGATTACCGCAATATGATTATTTCGTTGCGGGTGGGGATGGAAACCGATCGAGATACTCTGTTGCATCGTTTGGTGGATTTACAGTATGAGCGCAACGATTTGAATTTTGTCCGAAACAAATTTCGCGTGCGTGGGGATACGGTAGAGATTTTTCCTGCCTATTATAACGATCTTGCCATTCGGGTGGAGTTTTTTGGCGACGAGGTTGACCGCATTACCAAAATCAATCCTTTGACGGGGGAGTTAAAGGAAGAATTGCGGCATATTGGCATTTATCCCGCTTCGCACTATATTGTATCACCTGATAAAATGGAAACTGCTTTGGAAGAACTGCGCACCGAGATGGAGGAACGGGTCTCCTATTTTATTGAGAGTGGAAAACTGATAGAGGCGCAACGCATTCGTCAGCGCACCGAATATGATATGGAAATGCTGCAGGAAATCGGCACCTGTAAGGGGATTGAAAATTATTCCCGCGTGCTTTCCGGCCGAGCGCCGGGCAGTATACCGTTTACCTTATTGGATTATTTCCCAAAAGATTTTTTGCTGTTGGTGGATGAATCTCACGTGATGTTGCCGCAGTTGCGTGGTATGTATGGTGGCGATCGCGCCCGCAAGGAAAACTTGGTGGATTATGGATTCCGCCTACCTTCGGCTTTTGATAACCGTCCGTTGAATTTCGAAGAGTTTTATAGCAAAATAAAAAAGGCCGTTTATGTTTCGGCAACGCCGGGCGAGTTTGAAAAACAACACGCTGCGCAGATGGTAGAGCAGGTTATTCGTCCGACCGGCTTGCTGGACCCCGTAGTGGTGGTCAAACCCACTACCGGACAGATTGATGATTTGGTAGGTGAAATTCACCAACGCACCGAAAAAGGTGAGCGTGTTTTGGTGACTACATTAACCAAAAAAATGGCTGAAGATTTGACCGAATTTTTTGAGCAATTGGATATCAAAGTTCGGTATATGCACCACGATATTGATACGATAGAGCGAATGGAAATTATTCGCGATTTGCGCCTTGGTGCGTTTAACGTTCTTATCGGAATTAATCTGCTGCGTGAGGGGTTGGATTTGCCGGAGGTTTCTTTGGTTGCTATTTTGGATGCCGATAAAGAAGGATTCTTGCGTAGCGAAACCTCTTTAATTCAAACCATCGGTCGCGCCGCCCGCAACGCCAACGGGATGGTTATTATGTATGCCGACTGTGTCACCCCATCGATGGAGAATGCTATTCGTGAAACTGAACGCCGTCGTACCTTACAGATCCAGTACAACAAGGAAAATGGCATTACACCCAAAACTATTCAAAAAGAGGTGCGCGCCGTGATTGAAATGGGCGGCAGTCGCAATGCCAAAGGAGTAGATAGCAAGCGCCTTTCGAAATCCGAACGTGAACAGATGATAAAACGTTTGACGCTCGAAATGAAAGAGGCTGCCAAAATGTTGGAATTTGAATACGCCGCCACACTACGCGATAAAATTGAAGAACTGAAACGATAATGAAGAATGATGTGAGAATTTAACCGCTTTCGATACATTTTTCTATACAAAGAAAAAAGGCACGTTCGAGTGTGAACAAGTCCAGTAAAAACGGACAATAGTAAAAAAGCACCTCCTATGGTAGTTCTTTCATTCTACCATAGTGTGTCTTTTTATGCTGTATGCACAAATTGGGGCAGTTCACGAGTCGTGCCTTTTTGGGGTTAAATATTTTGAGATATATAACCCTCGCCGAAAAAATGTTTCTTTTTCAATCTGTAAGGTGGAAATTGCAAATTTAAATTTGCAGTAATACCATTCGTCGAGAGGCAAATATAACGGAGGCACACTTCCTTTGCGAAGTGTGCCTCAACTTGTGTTGTGGGGGATTTTTTATGATTATTGGATCGAAGAGTTTTCGGATGAAGGGGAGGAAGATGGAGCCGAAGAAGATGTGGTGGTGGAAGATGGAGTCCCGGAAGATGGGGCGGAGGAAGAAGTCGGAATTTTTTTATCCACCACTTTGATGACATTTTTGCTATTATTTTTTGGGGTTAAAGAAATGGTTGTTTTAGAGTTTCCGGTGTAGCCGGAAGGAACGGTGTGTGTCAGTTCATAACGGCCGTATTTTAAACCCGATTTTTGCAGATTGCCTTTGGTATTGGTTTTGCCGAGTTTAATTTTTTGACCGGTTTTTGTATTTTTTAAGGTAAAAGCAACGTTTTTGATGGGTTTTCCGTCATTATCTTTCAAGGTGATATCTACCATAGCCGCCATACGAATGTTCGTGGGGGTGGCAACTACCATCAAGGGCCATTGCGGTTCGGGACCAAAAATCATCCGCTCTACCGCGCACATTTCGGGGCCGTTTTTATTGCCGACGTGGTAGACCCAATGGTTGCCGTTTTTGTAGCCGGCATAGACCGCAACGTGTGAACCACGGCCGTTTCGGGTGGCGTTTTCTTGAAAAATAATAATGGAACCAATCGGAATGGTTTGTTTTGGGGTAAATTTAATATAGCCGTTGGAATCAAGTTTGGCGGTGAAAGGAATGGAGTAGGAGTAACCTTTTTTGACCCAGAGTTTTACGGCTTGGTGCCAGTCGTAGGCTAAGGTAGTTTTCTTGGGACGAGGCAGCGAAGAGGTATCAATGCCGGCCACATTAGGCAGATAGTTGAAATATACATAAGTGGCAAACGAGGCGCATACCAACCCGCCTCGTTCAAAAGCTTTAATATCGGGTTTCCCTTTGGAGTTGCGTTCCAGACCGGTTGAGCCGCCATTGTAGGTAATGTTCGAGAGATAACCCAATCCCCGTTTACGTGCGGCCAAGATATATACCCACATATTACCATCAGCGCGGTGTTTTTTCATATTGTAGCCGGTGTAAATCAGCGAATCCATAAAGACGTTAGATTCAATATCTAAATTTGTATTGTATTGGTATCCACTATAGATGGTGTTGTTGGAGTTTGACGTTTTTTTCGAAGTGGTGGATTTATTCGAAGAAGAGGCCTTTTTCGAAGTGGTGGGCTTTGAAGTGACGTTTTGAGAAGCGGATTCGGAAGAGACAAAAGAAATTGTCGAGGAAGAAGCAAACGAGGAGGATTCCGACGGCAGTTCCGAAGAAAGAAGCGATTCGGTTTGAGAAGACAGGGTGAGCGTTTTGTTTGAGGAAGACGATTTTTCTTGATGGATGGCGATAACCGAAAGGGTCACGGCGCCGCAAAGGAAAAGGGCGACGGAACCGCTGATCCATTTGTGAGAAAATACCCACGAAAAAAACCTATTATTTAAAAAAGAAAAGTGTATTTTCATAATTCCTCCGCAAACAAAAAAAGTAGCGTCGCCAAATCGGCAACGCCACCATTGTACTATGAAATTTGTCGAAAGTCAAGGTTTCAAAAGACCACAAAAGAATTTACATACGTGGAATTAAAAGCATTTTTGGTTGTAGAACAATTTCATCCGTAAGGTGATTTAGTTCCAGTAACTCCTTGCGGTTGGCTAAAAATTGTTTGGAAATTTCCCACACGTTTTCACCTTCTTCGGCAAAATAGGCGATCAGAGCGGCTTCATCGGTAAGGGGTGAGGTTTCATCCACAGAAAGGTCGGTGATCAAGGAAATCGAACGACTGTCGTAAACCGTGGCTTCGGTCAATAATTCCACCTGTAGTTCGACTTCCTCGCCGCCAAACGGTGTGAAATGACAGGATGAAATTTTGATTTCGGGGTGACACACAGGGGAATGAGACTCCCCCTCTAAAGCAATTGGGTATTCAAAATCAATGCTTCGTTCCGAAAGGGTTGGTTGCCCTTCGGTGTCCAGCGTCAGCAGACTGACCCCAATGACTCCATGCAACCGAAAACCTTCGGGATGCAGATGTGCTCCGACATTGGATAAATCGCACCACAAATCCAACACGCGGGATGTATGCTCCGGTAAGGCAATTCGTTTTTTACACAGAAAGCTCTCGCGGCTTTGGGCGATGATATATTTGAAGGAAACGTCGCTTTTTTTTAGTTCGGTCGGGTAACGGGTGGAGTAAGCATCGAACAAAATAGGAACCGATTGATTGCACCGTGCGGCAACCGACAAGGCCAATTTGCATACCGCCATTAAACTGCGGCATTCACCGTTTTGGGCAGTGCGGGGGGAGAGGGTTAAGCCGCAAACACACACCTTGGCATTGCACTCGCACTCTTCGCTTAGGTCGGCGAAATCCACCATTTGATTAAAGGGAAGTAAAATGGGGTGTTGATGCCATTCGTTATCATTGGAGCAGTAGGAAACATCAATGGAAACCGTTCCTTTTATCATCACCTTGTTGCCAACGATTTTACAATCGGTGATGGCGGCATCGGCGCTTTTGCGCAGAATGCGGTAGATGGCCGGAAGGGCGTCGGGTAGATGGATCTCTTCATCCAGAACCATTGTTTTTTCCACCATACCAAGAGGAAGCGAAGCCGGTGCTTCACCCCGTAACGATTCAAAAGACTCGTGGTCAATGTCGGAGAGAATGGGAGTTTTTTGCACAGCAGTGACGGTGGTTTCCAAGCGAACTGCCCCTTTTACGCTAAACCGTCTCTCAGTAACGGCGCGACAAGAATGTAACGTTGCTGAGGTGAATACTTGTGCATTTCCCCCTTCGAAAGAGCGGTGCCCCTCAATGGTTTTTTGAAAAGGAATGTCTTGTTCAGTGGCCGTTAAAGCACCGTTTTTGTCTAGATAAATAACCGAAATTTGTGCCGTTCCGGTAATGGTAATGGTGTTGGAACGTAGTTGTTTGGATTCAATGTAAGGGGTGATGCGGCATTTCAACACCCGCGCAATTTCTCCCAAATAATCGGCAGTGGTGAAATCGGCATCCATTGGTATGTCTATGGTTTGTTCCAAGCAGACCTGTTCGTCGGCAACATCAAAGCGGGAAATTTTAAGATCCATTTGTATCTCTCCTTATTATGTCAGGGTCGTTTGTTTCATTTTTATGTTGCAAGTTACTTAATTATGATAAGAAGAGATTGGCTTTTGCAAAAAAGAAAACGGCGCTTCCCGCCAATAGCGGAAAACGCCGTGAACATTGTTTTTGATTATATAGATCGGTTGGCCGCGGCTTTGGCCTCTTCGGCGGCGGGGGAATTGGGGATTAAAATTCGTATGGTTCCCTTTTTTTGCAAGCCGTTTAGGACAATGAGGGTTAGCGGGAATAAAAAGATACCCGCAAAGCCAATGAGTTTTAGGCCGATAAACATGGAAAGCAGGGTGATGAGGGGGTGCAGGCCAACCTGTTCGCCAATGACCTTTGGCTCCAGAAAATTGCGTACAATCGTAATTACTATATACAACACCAAAAGGAGAATGGCTTTGATATAGTTTCCGGATATCAAGGAGAAAAGTGACCACGGGATGACAACAGTACCGGTTCCCAAGACCGGAAGAATGTCTACGATGCAAATGATGGCAGCTAAAAGAATGAAGTTTTCCTGTCCCATCAAACCTAAACCAAGGGCGAGTTCAATAAAGGTGATAAGCATTAACAATAAATAGCCCTTGAGCATTTTGAAAATATTAGTCATAAAAGCATCTTTAACATCGTTAAAAATTGACCACACTTTACGAGGACAGTGACGGTAGGCAAAACGAATAATATTATCGTAATCTTTGGCAATGTAACAGCTGGCGACCAAAGTAATAATAACGCTGATAAGCAAAGCGGGTGCACCGGTCGCCGCGGAGGCTGCAAATTTAGAAAGAAAACCGGTGATACTGCCGGTTAGTCCGCTGATTAAATTAGAGGGCAGTTTATTTAAACTGAGCGTTAGAGATTCAGGCAGGCTTTCCAAAGAGTTTGAGAGCGAGGTTCCGAGCGAACCCAACGCTTCGGAAAGCGCGGGTAAGGCGTCGGGTAGAAGCTTGGCTATATTCGAGAGCCAACGATATATGCCAAATAAAATCAGCCCCAGCGCGCCTACCAAAAATATATACGTAAAAATAACCAAAAATACAGAGAGAGGACCTTTGGAAATATGGGTTTTTTTGTGAATGAATTTGGCCGGCTTTTGCACCAAAAAACTGGCTAAAATACCAATGACGAAAGGAAGAAGGTATACCGATAAAAATTTAAAAGCAACGTAAATGATGGCAACAACGATGATCAAGAAGGCAATATCAATTAAAAATTTTCGTTTGGTTTCGGTTTTCATAGGATTATGCTCCGCCTTTCCGAGAATTCAATCTTAACATTGAATTTTTCAAATCCACCCTTATCATAACCTACTTTTTGTTCGGTATCAAGTCTCATTTGTAAATTTTCGTAAAATTGCACATTTCTCGCCCTAAAAAGCAGAAATTTTCTGGTCTTTCGCTATTGAATTTGAAGGAAATTTATGATATAGTATACTTTGTTGAAATACATTTGTGCATGAGTGGTGGACAAATATTGAAGAATTCTGACTTTCTACTGGTCAAGGCTGATGTGTTACCCGACGTTTTTGTAAAGGTTGTTCAGGCCAAACGAATGCTCTCCAATCGAACGGCTAAAAGCGCCAGTGAGGCGGCTCGGCTTTGTGGGATTTCGCGTAGTGCTTTTTACAAATATCGGGATGCGGTCTTTTCCTACCAAGAGCGTCAAAATGGCAAAATTATAAACCTTTCAGCCGTTATGGAAGATCGTTTTGGCGTCCTTTCGTCCTTTGTGGCGATGCTTGGACAAATGCAGGTAAATATTTTAACCATCCATCAGGGTATGCCATCAGGCGGTGTCGCACAGGTAACGGTTTCCTGTCAGGACGATGAAGAACGTATCAACGAAGATATGATTGCCCGCCTTTCTCGGTTGGACGGCGTGGTTACCTTGCACCAAGTGTTGGGAGAAGTATAATACAGGAGGAAAACATATGTCAATGGTGAATGTGGCTGTGATGGGGCACGGCGTGGTTGGCTCCGGTGTCGTCGAAGTCTTGCTCAACCACGAAGAAAATATTGAAAAAAAGGCAAAAGAGAAAATTCACGTTAAATATATTTTGGATCTGCGTGATTTTCCCGATCTTTCTTATAGCGACCGCTTTATTAAGGATTTCAACTTGATTTTAAAGGATGAAAGCATTCGCGTTGTGGTCGAGGTAATGGGCGGTATTCACCCCGCTTACGAGTACGTGAAAGCTTGTTTGGAAAGTGGAAAAAGCGTTGTCACGTCCAACAAAGAATTGGTGGCATCTTGTGGCGCCGAATTGTTAAAAATCGCCAGTGAACATAATGTTAACTTTTTGTTCGAGGCCAGTGTGGGCGGAGGTATTCCGGTGCTTCGTCCGATTGCACAATGTTTGGCCGCCAATGATTTATATGAAGTGACCGGTATTTTAAACGGAACCACCAACTTTATTTTAACCCGTATGATTCAGGAAAATATGAATTTTGAGGATGCCTTATCCTTGGCCCAAGAACTGGGTTATGCCGAACGTGAACCCTCAGCCGATATTGACGGGCACGATGCTTGCCGAAAAATATGTATTTTGGCTTCGATTGCCTTTGGAAAACACGTTTATCCAAGTCAAGTTCGTACGGAAGGTATTCGTTCTATCACGATTGCCGATACCGAGTATGCGCATTCGGCGGGCGCCGTTATTAAACTGATTGGCACCGCAAAATTATTAGAGGACGGCCGTGTAACGGCGGATGTTTATCCGGCCTTGGTGTCAAAAGAAAATCAACTTTCAACTGTAGATGATGTTTATAACGCCATTATGGTGCGCGGCGATGCCATTGGTGATGTATTGTTTTACGGACGCGGTGCCGGTAAACTTCCGACGGCAAGTGCCGTTGTGGCTGATGTAATCGACTGCGTTAAGCATTTACAGGCTCGCAAATACCTCTCATGGGAGGATGGCAACGACGATTATGTGGTGGATTCCAACACCGTTGCTTCGAAATTGTATGTTCGTGCCGCCACCAACGATTTGGCTGCCGCGAAGCAAGAGCTGGCTGTAGTATTCTCCTCGGTTGATTATCTCACCAGAGAAGGGGCTGAGCACGAATTAGCCTTTATTACTCCCTTGGAAAAAGAGAAAGAGTTGCAGCAAAAATTAGCCGGATTGTCTGCCTGTTCAGTTCAAACTATCTTGCATCTGGCTGACTGATATGGCTGCTATAGAAATCAGGTTCCGGCCACCGGCGCCAACCTCGGCTTCGGCTTTGATTGTTTGGGGATGGCACCGATCTTATACAACAAAATGGTCTTGAAAGAATAGGATGGGATAGATATTGCCTCTTTAGACGGGTGGCTATTTCCACCGATGAGACCGATTGGATTTGCGCATCGGCCAAACGTATGCATAAAATTGTTGACCGCCCCTTTTACGGATTTTGTATTTGACGGAAAAATAACATTCTTACGGCGCGGGGCTTGGCAGTTTTTCGGCTTGCTTTGCCGATACGGTGTAAAGAGAACTAAAAAACGGTATTTTTAATTGGACCGTGCTAGAGCTGAAAACCGAATCGAACGGTGGAATGGTTTGTGCGGTACCAAGTTTGGAGGAATAAATTTTATGGCTCTTATTGTAAAGAAATTCGGCGGCAGTTCGGTTGCCAATGCCGAACGGGTAAATAACGTCGCTCGTATTGTAACCGAAGATTATAAAAAAGGAAATAATGTGGTTGTGGTGGTTTCTGCACAGGGTGATACCACCGACGATTTGATTGCCAAAGCCAAAGAAATTAACCCCAACGCTTCGAAGCGCGAAATGGATATGCTTCTTTCGGCCGGTGAGCAGATTTCGATTTCTCTACTGGCAATGGCGATTGAAAATTTAGGATTTCCGGTAGTTTCTCTTCTGGGTTGGCAGGCCGGTTTTCAAACCGATTCCAACTACACGGTAGCCCGTATTAAGCGGATTGAGTCGGAACGCCTCAAGGCCGAATTGGCTCGTCGAAATATTGTGGTGGTTGCCGGTTTCCAAGGCATAAACAAGTATGACGATGTGACCACTTTTGGCCGCGGCGGTTCGGATACCAGTGCGGTGGCGATCGCAGCTTCCTTAAAAGCGGATTTGTGTCAAATATATACGGATGTTGACGGTGTATATACCGCCGACCCGCGCAAGGTGAAAACGGCCCAAAAGATGGAAGAAATCACCTATCAGGAAATGTTAGAATTAGCAACCCTTGGGGCGCAGGTGTTAAACAATCGATCGGTGGAAATGGCCGAAAAATATAACGTGCAATTGGAAGTTCGTTCCAGCTTAGAATCCGAGAAATCGGGAACAATTGTGAAGGAGTCGGTAAAAATGGAAAAAATGTTAATTCGCGGTGTGGCTTGCGATAAAAACGTATCGCGCATTTCGGTAGTTGGTCTAAGGGATAACCCCGGAACCGCTTTTAAACTTTTCAACGCACTGGCACAAGCCAAAATCAATGTCGATATTATTTTGCAATCGGTAGGCCGTGATGGTACCAAGGATATCACCTTTACCGTATCCGAGGACCAATGCAAGGATGCTATTGAAGCAGTGGAAAAGTTAGCTGATTTCTTCAATTATAGCAAACTGGTTCACGATGAGTCAGTGGCGAAGGTTTCGATTGTCGGTACCGGTATGGAAACTCACCCCGGCGTAGCTTCGAAAATGTTCGAAGCCCTTTACGATGCCGATATCAATATTCATATGATTTCCACCAGCGAAATCAAGGTTTCGGTTTTAATTGATGTTGAAGAGGCTGACCGTGCAGTCAATGCGGTGCACGATGCCTTTATCCGCTAAAAAAGGTTCTGCAATGGTTGATATCCGGCCATTGCAGAACTTTTTTTATGGTCATTACAGAACCTTTTTTATGGCGATAGGATTGACACTTACTTGGTTTTGTATTAGAATAGAGGCAGTGCGATAAAAGGGGGATTTTCCTGATGATTCAAATTTCACCGTCGGTACTATCGGCCGATTTTTTAACGCTGGCAGAGGATTTAAAACGCTTGGAATCGGCCGGTGTTGATATGATCCATTTGGATGTTATGGATGGTATTTTTGTTCCAAATATTTCGTTTGGACCGCCGGTTATTTCTTCCATTCGAAAGCATACAAATTTACCCTTTGATGTGCATTTGATGATTGACCGTCCACATCGCTATTTAAAGGAATTTGCGGCCGCAGCCGATTTCCTCGGTTTTCATTATGAGGCCGGTTCGGATGTTTTTAAAACACTATCCGAGATTCGTGAATATGGAAAAAAAACCTGCCTAACCATTAAGCCAAACACTAAGCCGGAGGAGATTTTCCCTTTCTTGCCGCTTTGTGATATGGTGCTGGTTATGTCGGTGGAACCTGGATTTGGGGGGCAAAAATTCTTGCCCTCGGCTTTGGAAAAACTGCGTATTTTAAAAGAATTAGCCCAAAAACACGGCTATTCCTATTTGCTGGAAGTTGATGGTGGTATCAACCAAGAAACCGCCCCATTGGCCGTCGCGGCCGGCGCGGATGTCTTGGTGGTGGGAAGCTATCTTTTCTCGTCGCCCGATATGGCGGCTACCGTGGCCGATTTAAAGGCATTTTAATGGTGGTCGTCGTAAGGAGATTGGCGAAAAAACACTTCGGCCAACCGTGCAACGGCATTTGTTTCTATCAGTGGCAGTGAGTGCTCTTGCAATAGGCCAACTCCTTTTCTACCCTGTGCGGAAAAATCGCAAAATTCTTGCAGATGCAAGGCGGTATTATAGTCGTTTAGAGGCAAGATGAGGGAAAGATAGTAATAGTGCTTGGTTTGATACACGCTGCTTTGGTATAGCCGGACGGCCGTTTTGGAAGAGAGAGGAAGAATTCCTTGTAACAACATTTCAAAATCGGAAAACGCAAACAAAAAAACGCCGGTATTTCTTCCTGCAGTAAGAATACGCGGGCTGGCTGCCAGCGGCACACTCTCCTTAGTGTCGCTGTTTGGTAGCGCCGTTATTTTCAACAAACAGCCGCCCGAGCCACTTTCCAAAACGGCTACTCTTTTTCGGCCGTTTGGGTCAAACGGAAACCGCTTGGCCGCCTCTTTCAACAAGCGTTTTATCGCAGGCTTTAGGGATGGGTCGCAACCTATTCTACGGTTTTCAAAAACAAAGTATTTTTTTCGTTCCCATTTGTTCAGATAGATGCGAACACAAAGTGGGCCTTCGCTTACAACGGTCATATACACACTCCCTAACGGCAGAAAAAGAACGCCGATTTTAATTGAATTAGGAGATAAACAATGCAACTGGTTGCAAAAAAAGGTGTTACATTATATCGGGATTATTATCTGGATACTGAGGTAAAAACCCTTCCGATTCCGGCTTGGTTAAAGGTGCCGATTGCCTGCTTGGGAGAACCGGTGGTGTGGCGCAAAATCATTGGTGACACGGTGCAAAAGCAGGAGGTATTGGCTATTGCCTCCAAACATAATATTCCCATTTATGCGCCGGCCGGCGGCGTCCTGCGGGATATTCTTACCATTCCCGAACAAGGCCGAAACAAGGCGATGCAGGTGGCCCTTTTGGAAACCAAGTCAACGACGGCCTCCTTCGATTCTTCGTGGAGTACCGAAATGGCTTCCACTAAGGAAGGATTGCGGGAGATCATTCGTCGTGCCGGCATTTTAAATGAAAGCACCGGACTTTATTTGTATGAAGAATTACCGGAGAACGCCGGTTACGACACCATATTGCTGGATGCGGTGGATGAGCAACCGTTTGACCTTTCTCGCACCGGTGTCCTCGCCGAATGGTCACGCGAAGTGGTGGATGGAGTCATTTTGTTGATGCACGCGTTTGGTATACCCGTGGCCGAAGCATTGCTGATGAAAAATTTTCGTACGAAATCTTTTTTTCAAAATGGACTGGAAGGAATGACCATTACACAGGCAAAGGGAAAATACCCACTTTCTCCCGTAATGCAGAAGTATGCCGCAAAAAAGAATGCGTTGCGCGTAGGCCCGTTTTGTTGCCGTGCAGTTTACCGCGCGGCGGTCTTTTCAGAGCCGCAACTTTCCTCGGTTGTGACGGTGTGGGGAGAAGGCGTAGAACAACCTGCCAATGTAGAAATACCAAATGGTGCTTTGGTTCAAGATCTGCTTTCCTTTTGTGAGGCACGCGGTTCCTTACAGCGGGTGGTAGGCGGCGGCGTGATGACGGGATATGCTGCTACCCTATCCTTTCCACTCTATCGTTATGACCGCGTTCTTACGGCACAACTCTTAAAACCAAAACAACATAAAACGGTGGATTGCATTAACTGCGGACGATGCGCTTCGGTGTGCCCCGAGGGATTGGCACCGTATTATATCACCCGCTCCTCTCGTAAAATCGGGGAAGAAAGAGCTCGCCGATTAACGGCCGAACGCTGTATCGGTTGCGGCGCGTGTGCTTATATTTGTCCGGCACGCATTCCCCTTACAGAAAAAATACGTTTGTATCAACAACATAGGGAGGCGACCAAACCGTGAGTGACAGAATGCGCACCAGTTCCCCCTATATTCACGTTGCCGAGACTACGATCAATCTGCATATCGACTTGCTCATCGGCCTGTTGGCCGCGATGGTTATCGGGGTGGTACAGAACGGATTTCGTGTGTTAGCCTTGTGTTTACTCTCGGCCTTTGCGGCTTGGATAACCGAAACGATTGGTCGTTTGGTGGCACGAAGACCGGATGGCACCGACCTGCGAAGTATTGCTATGGGTTTCATTATTGCTTTGTTGTGTCCGGTCACGGTGCCAATCTGGGTGCCGGTTAGCGCTTCGGTTTTTAGTGTTTTATTTGTGCGGGTGCTGTTAGGACCCCAGTATGAAACCTTATTTATGACACCGGTTTTGGCGTGGTTGTATATGCTTTCCGTGGCGCCGTCCGATACGACCTCTTATCCGGCTGTTCGTTTTTTCGGTGCTTTTCCCATTTTACAACCGGTGGAGCAGGTGATTTATACCAACTCACTCGCCCAACAGTTGCAGGCTCGCCAAACCCCTTCTTACACTCTGGTTGAAATCTTATCCGGAAATTATCCGGGCGGGATGGGAACGACCTGCATATTTGTTATTTTGTGTGTTTGCGCTTATTTTGTTTTTCGCAAAAGTATGGCATGGCAGGTATCCCTATCGATGATTGTTACGGTTGCCGTCATGGCATTGATCTTTAACCGTACCGAACTTCCGGTTTTGTTTTCGGTGCTGTATGAACTAACGGCAACTTCTTATGTGTTTGTGGCGGTGTTTGTGGCCGGTGATTTGATTAACGCTCCCACCCAACCCTTGGCACGTGTTGCCTACGGAATATGTATTGGTTTGTTTACTATGTTGTTCCGGTATATGGGTTTGGCTGAGCATTGCGTGGCATTGGCCTTGTTCATCACCTATCTCGGTTGTGAACTGTTAGATTTGGGCGCCTTAAAATGGAAGTGCAAAAGGCTCAGTTTTTACCATAAAACACAGTAGAGAAAGGGTATGATGCCTCCGTTTGCGGGTATACTATCGGTGACGCAACAAAGGAGATCGTTATGCAAAAAATCAAGCGAACCGCCGCCAAACGAAACGGAAGAGGGATTTTCTCCCGTTTGTTGTTTTGGATCGTTTTCGGGGCCGCCGGGATAGCACTGGGATATTTGGCTGCCTTTTTCTTCGCGCACCTTTTTCGGTAAACTATCGGCGTTGGGCCGACCCACTCGGATTAGTGGGTCGGCCTTTTGTTTATTCCTTTTTGTTTGGCAATTATTTTGCGTTTTTTTGCATAGTATACAGTAGGTGTGTTAACAACCGCAACCGCAACCGCCCTCGTTGTATTCGCGACGTGGCGGGAAAAAGTCATCGGTTGGGAATTGAATGCGTTTAAACACGTCGCATGGGTGGTCGGTCGAATCGTCGCATTGCTTCTCCGGAATGCAGAAATCGTATACCGGAATTAACATTTGCACGTTGCGAATGAGCTGCACAATGGAAAACACTCCAATGGTGACATACACCGTCGGGGTGCCGGCACAGGTGTCGGTGGTTACGTGACCGCCCAAACAGTCACAGATACTCTGAGGAATTGTGCAGGTGCAGTCGAAGGAATCGCGTACTTCACCAATGCGCGCGGCCAAAGCAATTGGGTCAACACACTGCACCACACATTTCGGCATATTGGTGGTTGAACGGAAGGGGCGGTCCGGTTCCTCCACTAAGGTGGTTTCGTTAGAAAAGATTTTAACACTTCCTTCACTGCCGTACAAAATAACCTTTTTTTGAAAAGCGGCAATGCCTTTTATGCATTGGGGTTTGCTGTGGGGAGCGCCGAACAAATCAAACTCCAATAAGAAGAAAAAGGTTAAATCGCAGGAATAGTAACCGCGATTAAAGGTAATCGGTTCGACATCAATGTAAACTTTTGCTACCTCAGCCGATCGAACGCGAACGCTGGAAGCTGTATCAATCAAAGATTGTACTTCGGGGGCGAAATAGCATCGTAAATCCTCCAAACAATCTCTGTCACAGCAGGAGTCATAAACTCTTCCGGCGTCAATACAAACGGCTTCTTTAAACGAATCCGGTAACAGGTTGCAGGTTTCTTCTGCCATCCATATTTCCTCCTTCTATCGTATTCGGTTTTGCGCCATAAAGGACGGTGCGGCGCGCAACCTCACTATCATTCTATGAACCTTTTCTTTTTCGGTGACAGAAAGGAGTAATTTTATGATTTTTCGGGTGAAGTATTCGTGGGTATCGTTTTTGTTGGTAGGCACCTTATTGTCGGCTTTGTTGGTGGGATTGGTCAACCACCCGTCGGTGATGGCTGAAAATAATGTCGATACGAGTTTTGCTGTTCTTATGTATCATCATATTTCCAAGGATGCCAAAGATATTGGGGATTATGTGGTTACCCCGACGCAGTTAGAGGCGGATTTTCAGTATTTGAAACAGCGGGGGTATCGCACCCTTACTTTACGCGACCTATACGCTATCGAAAGCGGCGAAAAAAATCTGCCGAAAAAATCGGTGATGATTACTTTTGACGATGGGCAGGAAAGTTTTTATGTATATGCCTATCCGCTATTAGAAAAATACGGTTTTTCGGCCATTTTTTCCATTATTGGGGAATATACCGATTTGTTTTCTTCCACCCCCGATCATACGATTGCCTATTCCCATGTCACGTGGGAGCAAATGCGCGATATGACCCAGAGCGGGCGGGTGGAATTCGGTAATCACAGCTATGCGCTGCATCATCACAACGAAGTTGGGCGTGTGGGGGTAACCAAGGCCAAGGGTGAGAGTAATGCCGCTTATGAGGTCGTTTTGCGACAAGATATCCAAAAATTCGAAGAACGGTTTCGCCACGAAATGGGGTTTACACCTACACTCTTTACTTATCCTTTTGGCCGCTATGACCGACAAGCCGAACGTATGGTGCGTGAGGGTGGTTATGCCGCCGCTTTTACCTGCTACGAAAAACGGGTTGTTCCTAAAGCCGAGAAGGATTGGTTGTATCATTTGGGGCGATTTAACCGCTCGGGAAAAATCAGTACCGATGCGTATTTTCGAAAATGCGGCATTTTCTAATCGATCATTCCGTTTGAAATATGGATTTTTCGCCCGGTTCGTTCGGCCAGATGGCGGTCGTGCGTTATCATCACAATCGTGGTTCCCTCGCGGTTGAGTTGTAATAAATGTTGTAGGATTTCTTCGCCGGAACGGGGGTCTAGGTTTCCGGTTGGCTCATCGGCAAGCAATAAGGGGGGCGAAAGCGCAATGGCGCGGGCAATGGCCACTCTTTGTTTTTGCCCACCCGATAACTGATTGGGTTTATGAAAAATACGGTCTTGTAGACCTACCTTTTGTAAAGCCGAGAGCGCCAAAGAATATCGCTTTTGGTTTGGGATACGATTGTATATCAGTGGCAGTTCTACATTTTGTAGGGCGGTTAAGGTGGAAAGCAGATGGAAGCTTTGAAAAACAAAACCAATCTGGCGACCGCGAATGCGAGCGAGTTGCCGTTTGGAATAATGCGTGTGCTTTTCCCCACGAAAAAGATATTGCCCGCTATCCGGTACATCTAAAAAACCCAAAATATTCATCAAGGTGGATTTACCGGAGCCGGAGGCACCGGTAACAGCAACAAACTCTCCTTGTTTTACGGTTAGGTTAATATCCCGCAAAGCCGGCAAGATTTCCTTTCCCAGGGAGTAGGATTTGGTAATGTTTTTCAGTTCCAAAATCTTTTCGTCGGACATACACTTCACCTCGTAGACAGTTTATCCAAAAATGCTTTTCAATATCCCCAAAAGAGCATCACAAAAGTTGGAAACCCACGTGTTTTACGAAACACGTGGGTTGTTTTCATCAAAAAAAGAAAGGGAGGTTTCATCCCAGAACTGTTTGACGGTGGCTTGGTATAGCGGTGTATCCACCAGATAACTCATTCCGTGTGCAGCGCCCGGTACAATCAACAATCGTTTCGGGGAGGCGCAGGCGCGGTAATTTTCATAAGTCATTTCAATCGGTACAAATTTATCGTCGGTTCCGTGTATAAATAACACGGGAACTTTGCATTGTTTGAGCGCGTCGGTACAGGAATAGGAATCCGAAGTGATTTGCATTTTTTTGCGATAAAAATCACGCGCAGCGGCTTTGTATGGCCCATAGGGCAGGTGTAGATTGTTTTGAATAACGTGCTTGAAAATTGCGTGCGGTGAGGTGAATCCGCAGTCGGCCATAATGCCGCAAACCGTATTGGGCAGGTCGAATCCGGCCGTCATCAAGACGGTGGTAGCTCCCATCGAAACGCCGCCTAAATACAGGGGAAGTTCTCCCTTTGTTTTTTCGTGGGCCCAGTTTACCCAATCCAAACAATCGTATCGCTCCAACAAGCCGAATCCCATATAATCCCCGCCACTTTCTCCTTGTCCACGTTGTTCAGCATAGAGCACAGAGCAGTCTTGGGCGTGCCAAAAGGAGGAGGCAATGCCGAAATCTTTTGACCAGGAGGAGCGCCAACCGTGCATTGCGATAATCAATCGTTTGGGATGCGACGCGGCGTAGTAATGGCCTACTAGTCTCACGCCATCGTGACCGGTGATTTCTACCGTTTCGAAAGTTTTTTTTCGAAGTTCTTTTGATGCTTCTGTCATTTTTTCAAAAGCTTTTATAAAATCGTCGTTACCCGAAAGGAGGGTGTGTGATTTGCCTTTAAATTTTGGTTCATCGCGCTCTAAAGCTATTTTCATCAAGGTTTTTGAGGTGGCAATATAAGCGGCCGAAATGGTTGCTGCCGTGGCAAGTAGCCCCAGCCCAATCCACTTTTTATTTTTGCGCATAGTCATACTCCTTTCCATCGAAAAAAGAGCTCAAAGAATCCTTCGAATTCCTTAAACTCCTCCTTCTTACAGTATGTGTTGTGAATTGAAAAATATGTATCGGGATGGGCTATTGGATTTTGGGAAATAGTCGTTTTGTGTTTTCCAACGAAGCCGCCAGAACTTCTTCTACCGAAAGGCCCTTGATGGCTGCTATTCTTGCGGCGGTAAAAGAGATATAGTCGCTTTGGCAGCGTTTGCCACGATATGGTTCGGGCGAAAGGTAGGGGGCATCGGTTTCGAGCAATAATCGGTCAAGCGGTAATGCTTCCACCACTTCAACCGTTTTGCGGGCATTTTTAAAGGTAACCACACCGCCAATGCCTATGTACATACCGAGTTTTATGATTTCGCGCGCCATTTCCGCGCTGCCCGAAAAACAGTGCACCACCCCTTTTGGTTTGCTTTTTTTTAAGATATCAAGGGTGTCGCCGTGAGCTTCGCGGTCGTGCACAATAATCGGTAAATTTACCTCTTTGGCGAAGAGAATTTGGTCCCAAAACCATTTTTTCTGTACATCGGCGGAAAAAGTGTTCCAATGATAATCCAATCCGATTTCGCCAATGGCAACCACTTTCGGATGTGAAATCATCGAGGAGAGCTTATTGGGAGAAAATTCTTCTCCTTGGTATAAATCCTCAGGGTGTACACCAACGGCGGCATAGCAGATTTCGTATTGTTCGGCCAACGTTAGACAGGTTGCCGAGGAGGTGTAGTTGACCCCGTTGTTGATAATTCCCACTACACCATTTTTTTGCATTGTTGTCATCACGGTCGCAAGGTCGTTTTCAAAGGCGCGGTCGTCGTAATGGGCGTGGGAATCGAAAATGGGGTGAACATTTAAAGGGAAGGAATCCATTTTTTTTACACTCATTTTATCGAATCACAGCACCGGCCGGTACATCTTCCAAAAAGATTACCTTGACGTTGTTTTCCCCTACATCGGCGGCTAAAATCATACCACTGCTTTCCACACCGCAAAGTTTGGCAGATTTGAGGTTGGCAACCACGATTACAGTTTTACCGATAAGATCTTGCGGTTGATACCAAGGGGCAATACCAGAGGCGACGGTGCGGGGGGTGCCGCTGCCATCATCTAAAGTGAGTTTTAAAAGTTTTTTTGCCTTTTTAATCGGTTCGGCTGCGGTGATTTTGGCGGCACGAAGAGCCACCTTCGCAAAATCGTTTATGCCGATTTCTTCCAAGGTAACGATATTGTCGGCCTTGGCTTCGGTTGTTTGCTTTTTATTTTCTTTGGCCATTTCTGTCAAAACTTTTTCGGTATCAATGCGGGCAAAAAGGGCCACCGGTGAGTTGACGGCAAAGGAGGCGGTCAACCCAAAGGTCAAATCTTCCAGTTCGATTGTTTCGGCCAATCCCAACTGTTTGCGCATTTCTTCGCAGGTAGAAGGGATGACGGGGTAGAGCAAAATACTCAGTAGACGAATGCACTCCAACAGATTGTACAAAACGCCTTCCAAACGGTCTTTTTCGGCTTCGTCCTTGGCCAAAACCCACGGTGCCGTTTCGTCAATATATTTGTTGCAACGCTTGGCCAGGTTCATAATTTCGCTCACGGCTTCGGCGTTGTGGTAGATTTCCATCCGGTTCTTCCAGTGGGCAATGGTCTCATTGGCGGTGGCCACCAAATCGGTGTCAAAGGGCTCTACCAAATCCTTCTTGGCAACGGTGCCGCCAAAGTATTTATTGGTCATAGCAATACTGCGGTTAACTAGGTTGCCCAGTGTGTTGGCTAAGTCGGTGTTGTATTTGGCAATAAAGGCCTCGTTGGTAATGTTGCCATCCTGTGCAAAGGGTACTTCGCTCAGCAGATAGTAACGAACGGCATCGGTACCAAACCGCGCGGCCAATTCGTCGGCATAAATCACATTGCCCTTGGATTTGCTCATTTTATCGTCGCTGAATAAAATCCACGGGTGACCGAGTACCTGCTTAGGAAGCGGCTCGCCCAAGGCCATTAAAATAATCGGCCAATAGATGGTATGGAAACGAACAATGTCCTTGCCAATGACGTGCAAATCGGCCGGCCATAGTTTTTTATACTGTTCGCTGCTGCCATCGGGGTGGTAGCCAATACCGGTAATATAATTGGAAAGAGCGTCGATCCAAACATAAATGACGTGGCCGGGATCAAACTCAACCGGAACACCCCATTTGAAGGAACTGCGTGATACGCAAAGGTCGGAAAGACCGGGTTTTAAAAAGTTGTTAATCATTTCGTTGCGGCGCGAATCCGGCTTAATGAAGTCGGGATTTTGCTCGTAATATTCCATCAACTTATCGCCGTATTTGGAAAGTTTTAAAAAGTAAGATTCTTCCTTCGAATCGATGACCTCACGGCCGCAGTCGGGACACTTGCCATCCACCAATTGGGAGGGGGTGAAGAAGGATTCACAAGGAACGCAATATTTACCCTCGTATTGGCTTTTATAAATATCGCCCTGCTCATACAGTTTGGTAAAAATCTTTTTCACCGCTTCTTCGTGGTCGGCATCGGTGGTGCGAATAAACTTATCGTAAGTAACATTCATACTGTCCCAAACCGCTTTGATTTCGGCCGAGACTTGGTCAACGTATTCTTTCGGCGTTACGCCCTTTTCGGCCGCTTTTTCGCCGATTTTTTGGCCGTGTTCGTCTGATCCGGTTTGAAAAAACACATCATAGCCGTTCATCCGTTTATAGCGGGCGATCATATCGGCCAAAACAATGTCGTAGGTATTGCCGATGTGTGGCTTGCTGGATGTGTAGGCGATGGCGGTAGTTAAATAAAACTTTTTCTTTTCCATTTGAAACAAAACCCTCCAAATGTTTGGTAAAATAAACATATTTCTTTTAGTATAACAATTTCGCTTATATTTTACAAGTATTTAGGGCGAAAAAAGCAAGATAATCTTGCAAACTTTTTAAATTATGATAGAATAGAAAAAGTATTTTGATCAAAATTGTCTATTAAGGAGTATTTATGTCCATTCTTTCTGTCAGCGGACTTGCGCAAGAATTTGCCGACCGCACCTTGTTTCAAAACGTCGCTTTTTCGGTCGAAAAAGGGGATAAAATCGGCCTTATTGGTGCTAACGGGGCGGGAAAAACCACCCTGTTTAAAATCCTTTTGGGACAAATCTTGCCATCTGCCGGCGAGGTGGTGCGTGCCGCCCATTTAAAGATTGGCTATTTAGAGCAACACGTGTGCGGCAGCGAGCAACGCACTGCTTATGAGGAAACCTTGCAGGTCTTTTCTCATTTGCAACAATGGGAGCGGGAACTGGAAGAAATTAATGCCGCGTTGCTGGTACAGAGTGATCCTTCGTTGATTGAGCGCCAAACCGAGCGGCTGGAATGTTTTCAAAAGGAGGGCGGCCTGACCTATCGCCGCCGCACGGAGGCTGTCTTGTCGGGCTTGGGATTCAGCAAGGAAGAAATGAACCTGACGGTTTCGTCTTTCAGTGGGGGGCAACGTTCGAAAATTGGGTTAGCAAAATTGCTCCTGTGTGAAAACGATTTCATTTTACTTGACGAGCCAACCAACCATTTAGATATTGAATCGGTGTTATGGCTGGAGGATTTTTTATCTACCTACAGCGGTGCTGTAATGATGATTTCGCACGACCGTTATTTTTTAGATAAGGTGACGGCAAAAACGATGGAGATTGAAAATCAAAAAATATATTTTACCGGCGGCAATTATTCGCGCTATCAGCAGTTAAAGGCCGAGCGCAAGAAGGCTGAACAACGCGAATACGAAAACAAAAGTCGTGAAATCAAGCGCATTGAAGGCATTATCGAACAACAAAAACGCTGGAATCGCGAGCGCAATATCAAAACGGCTGAAAGCAAGCAAAAGCAAATCGACCGCATTGTCGAAACGATGCATAAACCGGAAGAAGAAAATCACCGTATGGCAATCGATTTTCCCCTCAAAAGTGAAAGTGGAAATACCGTTTTCACGGTGGAAAAGGATGCTTGCTTTTTCGGGGATACGCCGCTTTATCAAAATGCCTCTTTCACCATTCAAAAAGGGGATAAGGTTTGCCTCATCGGGCCGAATGGTGTGGGAAAAACTACCCTACTCAAACGACTGGTTTCGGGCGATTATCCGGAAATTTTCCGTCGCGGTGTTGGGGTGACGATGGGATATTTTGACCAATTTCAAGACCGACTTAATCCTGCCTTTCACCCGCTGGAAGAACTGCAGCACACGTATCCCACCTATACCGATACCACTCTTCGTAACGCTTTGGCGGCCTTTGGCTTTAAAGGGGACGACGTCTTTAAAGTCAACGCCCATTTAAGCGGGGGAGAGCGGGCGCGGGTGGCCCTTTGCAAGTTGGTTTTGTCGGGGGATAATTTCTTGGTTTTAGACGAGCCGACCAACCATTTGGATATCTATTCCCGCGCTGCCTTGGAAGAGGCGCTTTCTCACTATCAAGGCACCATTTTTATGGTTTCGCACGACCGTTATTTTATCAATTCCGTGGCAAATAAAATTGTGGTTTTGACCCAAAACAAAACCGAGACGGTGGTTGGTAATTATGACGATTATTTGGCTTATTCTGCGCGCAATGTGACGGAGCAAGAGGTATCTGTTCTTGTCGAAGAATCCCCTGTAAAAAAAGGAAAAGAAGATTATTTAAATAAGAAAAAACGGCGAAGTGATTTGGCGAAGTGTCGCACCGCCTTAGTGCGGGTGGAAACAGAGATTGCAGATTTGGAAGCCGAGGGAGAAGAAATTAAAATCTTTTTGCAAGCGGGAGGAAGCGACTATGAGGAATTGGCCAAACAAACCACCCGTTTGCAGGAGGTGGAGACAGAATTGTTAGAAAAAATGGAGGTCTGGGAATCCCTTTCAAAGCAACTGGATACCCTGCTTAAAAACTAGCTGTTTTTTAGGCTCGATTTCCCAAAATTGCGATTGACTTTCGCATGGCTTTATTGTACAATAAGAAAAAAGAGTTTCCTAGGGAGTGAATGGCGGTTATGCAACCGATTTACAAACGTGTTTTAATCAAATTAAGTGGTGAGGCCTTGGCCGGAGATAAAAAATTCGGATTGGATTTTGACAAGGTAACCGAAATCTGTAAAAGCATTAAAAACACCTACGATTTAGGAGTGGAAATTGCCATTGTAGTCGGTGGTGGGAATTTTTGGAGAGGGCGTTCCAGCGGTAGAATGGATCGCACTCGTGCTGACCATATGGGTATGTTGGCCACCGTTATCAATTCCTTGGCTTTGGCGGATGGATTGGAGCAACTTGGCGCCGTAGTGCGGGTGCAAACCGGCATTGAAATGATTAAAATTGCCGAGCCATATATTCGAAACAAGGCGGTTCGCCATATGGAAAAAGGTCGTATTGTGATTTTCGGTTGTGGTACCGGCAACCCCTTCTTCTCTACCGATACCGGTGCGGCACTTCGTGCGGCTGAAATTGATGCGGATGTCATTTTCAAAGCCACCAATGTGGACGGCGTGTATGACTGTGACCCCAAAACCAATCCCGATGCCGTGAAGTACGACAAACTCACGTATTTAGAGGTGTTGAGCAAAGGCCTACACGTGATGGACAGCACCGCCGCCTCGCTTTGTATGGATAATGGCATTAAAATATTGGTCTTTAATTTAGAAAATCCTGAAAATATCACCAAAGCCGTTTTAGGTGAGCATAACGGAACCATTGTTGAATAAATATATCATAAGGAGCTTAATACAATGAAAGAATTATTGCAACGCACCGAAGAAAAAATGGATAAATCCTTAAATGCGCTTGATCGTGAGTTTAAATCGGTTCGCGCCGGCCGCGCCAACCCCGCAATTTTGGACCGTGTAATGGTTGATTATTACGGCACGCCTACTCCCGTTCAACAAATGGCCGCCGTTTCGGTGCCTGAAGGCCGTACCCTGCAAATTCAACCCTGGGATGTTTCAACCTTGAAAGATATTGAAAAGGCCATCCAAGTTGCCGATATTGGCATCAACCCACAAAACGACGGCAAGGTGATTCGCTTGCTGTTTCCGCCCTTGACCGAAGAGCGTCGTCGCGATTTGGTGAAAGAGGTTCGTAAATTTGGTGAGGAAGCCAAGGTTGCCATTCGTTCTATTCGTCGCGATGCGATTGAAAAAGCCAAAGCCAAAAAGAAAAACAACGAAATTACTGAGGACGATTTAGCGAACGCCGAAAAGAAAATTCAGAACTTGACCGATAAGTTCTGTAAAGAGGCTGACGAATTAACCGCGGCCAAAGAAAAAGAAATTATGGAAATCTAATTCGTCTTTGTATCTATTGATTATCTGAATTTTTTGCCCATCGGATATTGCCGATGGGCTTTTCAAAAGGTGAGAAATATGTGGTTTCAAAAAAAGAAAACAAACACCGAACGGGTCTTACCAAAACATATTGCCATTATTATGGATGGCAACGGCCGCTGGGCCAAAAAACACTCTCTGCCCCGTACGGCAGGGCACGTAGCCGGCTCAAAAAACTTCAAAGAGATTGCCCGCTATTGCAATAAAATCGGCCTTTCCTACTTAACGGTATATGCCTTTTCTACCGAAAACTGGAAGCGGCCGGCCGAAGAAGTAGAGAATATTATGGAAATTCTCCGCGATTATTTAAGGGATGCCAAGAATTTTAAGGACGAAAATATTCAAGTGCAATTCATCGGCAATATCGGCGCGCTACCGGAGGATATTGTCGATCTCATTCGAGATGCCGAAGAAAATTCGGCCGATGCCACCGGTTTACATTTGAATATCGCCCTCAACTATGGCGGACGGGATGAATTGGTTACTGCCTTTCGACTCTTGGCGGATAAGGTGCAAAAAGGGGAGCAATCGGTGGATGATATCTCGGAAGAAAGCATTTCCAATGTGTTGTATACCGCCGGTCAGCCGGACCCTGACTTCATTATTCGACCGAGCGGTGAATATCGGCTTTCAAATTACTTAATCTGGCAGAGCGCCTATGCCGAATTTTGGTTTTCGGATATTCTTTGGCCGGATTTTAAACCCAAACATTTAGAACAAGCGATAGAGGATTACAATCGCCGCCACCGTCGATTTGGCGGCGTATAGCATAAACAATGCAAAGGAGATGTGAAGAAGAATGCGAACACGTATTTTAGCCGGTGCGGGATTGGTAGTAACCGTAGCCGTTGTTTTGACCGCGCAAAGTTTTATTCCGATTCTTTTACCGGTGGTCATTGCCTTGGTTGGCGCCATTGCCGTGAAAGAAGTGTTGCATTCCACCGGTTTGTGTACCGTAAAACCGATGGTGGCGCTTGCTGTCTTGCCGGTTTTAGTAGCTCCTTTTATCTGTCAAGGGTATCTTTCGATTCCGCTTTCGGTTTTGTATGTGGTCTACGCTATGCTTTCCTTCCTTGGCATCCTTTGTTGTCATACTAAATTAACCTTTCAGGGAATGCTTGCGGTTGTATTTTTTCCCATTCTTCTGGCTTATGCGTTTGGTTCGGTAGTGGCACTGACCCAAGCAGAGGGGACCAAAATGTTGTTTTTGTTTTTGGTCTTTTGTTGGTCATCGGTGGCCGATGTCGGGGCATATTTCGTCGGCGTATTTTTTGGGAAACATAAAATGGCTAAAATCATCAGCCCCAAAAAAAGTTGGGAGGGACTGGTTGGTGGTTTGATGTTCGGCACCATCGCTGCCTTTCTTCTTTGTTTGTTGTATCGGTCGGTCTTTGGTTTTGCCGTCCATACTTGGCTGGTGGTTTGCCTCTCGCCCTTGATGATTGCTATCGGCGTGATGGGCGATTTAACGGCTTCGCTTATCAAACGTCGCTGCGAGATTAAGGATTTTGGAAATTTAATCCCCGGACACGGTGGAATTCTAGACCGATTTGACAGTATTTTGATGATTTCTGCGCTGTTTTGGCAAATTTGCTCTTTGATTTCATTCTCGTAATGGATGCCGTGCAAAGGAAAGTGGGTATACTATGAAAGAAATAACTGTTTTGGGTTCCACCGGTTCGATTGGAACACAGGCTTTGCGGGTAGCCGCGGCGTTGGGGTGGAAAATTACCGCCTTGGCGGCCGGCGGCCGAAATGTGGATTTATTGGAACAACAAGCACGAACCTTCCAACCGCGTTTGTTGGCCGTGGTTGATATCGCGGCCGCCGTGGAACTCAAGCTTCGTCTGGCTGATACCGCAGTGCGAGTGGCAGCGGGACCGGAGGCGGTGTTAGAGGCCGCCCAAATTCAAACCGATGTGGTTTTAAACGCTATTGTGGGGATTGCCGGTTTGCGTGCTACCTTAACCGCGATTGAGGCCGGTCATACCTTGGCATTAGCCAATAAGGAAAGTTTGGTGACCGGTGGCGATTTGGTGATGAGAGCTGCCGCCGAGAAAGGCGTTTCTATTTTACCGGTGGATAGCGAACACTCGGCTATTTTTCAGTCGTTAATGGGGGTGCCCAAAGGCAATCCCTATCGCATTTTATTAACCGCTTCGGGCGGACCTTTTTTTGGAAAAACCAGAGAAGAGCTGAAAAACATTACACCGGCGGATGCCCTAAAACACCCAAATTGGGATATGGGACAGAAAATCACCATTGACAGTGCCACCTTGATGAACAAAGGGTTAGAAGTGATTGAGGCCGTGCATCTGTTTGGTGTTTCGGTTGAGGATATTGAGGTATTGGTGCATCGACAGAGCATTTTGCACTCGGCCATCGAACTGGCCGATGGTGCTGTTATTGGTCAATTCGGTACCCCCAATATGGCCATCCCCATTCAATTTGCTTTGACCTATCCCAATCGGTTGCCGTGTCCTGCCCCAAAACTTTCTTTCAGTGAGATTAAAACGCTGACCTTTGAGCGGCCGGATATGGATACCTTTACCTGTTTAGGCACCTGCATTGAAGCCATTCGTCGCGGCGGACTCTATCCGGCGGCGGCCAACGGTGCCAATGAACAGGCGGTTGAGTTATTTTTAAATGGTGAAATTTCCTTTTTGCAGATCGGTGATTTGGTGGCTGAGGCGACCGCGCGCGCCGTATTCAAAACGGAATTTTCTGTGGAAGATGTGTTTGAGGCCGACCGCAAAGCGCGGGCGGATGTATTATCAATGATTTCGTAATTTTGGTGGGAGGCGTTACTATGCTCAATGCCATCGGTTCTTTTTTCGGTACCATAGGGCCGTATGTTCTAGCGGCATTTGCTTTTTTGTTTTTGGTGGTCATTCACGAGTTCGGTCACTTTATTGCGGCTAAATCACTCGGCGTACGGGTGAATGAATTTTCGGTTGGCTTCGGGCCCACCCTTTTTCGAAAAAAAGGAAAAGAAACGGAATACAGTTTACGCCTTATTCCTTTTGGTGGCTTTTGTGCTATGGAGGGTGAGGAGGAAGAAAGCAATGATACCCGTGCTTTTTCTGCCAAATCGGCTTGGCGGCGTTTTTTGATTGTGGTAATGGGTGCTGTTTTTAATTTGCTTTTCGGTCTCATCATCATTGGTCTTGTGTTGGCCCCACAAGAGGTTTATGCAACGAACACCATTGCGGAGTTTTCCGAAACGGCCACCAGCAATGCGGAGGGTGGTTTGATGGTGGGCGATACCATTTTGGAAATCGAAGGGCGAAACATTTATACGCAGTATGATATGGGGTATCAATTCACTGCCGTGGAGGATGAAACCCTAAATATGACGGTTCGCCGTGACGGAAAACGAGTGGCTTTAACCGATGTTCCCTTTGAAATTGTGTCAGAGCGAAACTATCAAATGGTGAAATTGGATTTTTATGTATATGGCAAAAAGCGCACACTTGGTTCTTTCTTGGCCGAAACGGGTAAAACTGCCATCTCTTACAGTCGTATGGTGGTATTTTCTCTGGTAGATATGATTGGCGGTCGCTATCATATCAATGATGTTTCCGGTCCGGTGGAGGTAACCGCCGTGATGGGGGAAGCGGTCAAAAGCGGGGTTTGGAATCTCCTGCCGGTTATTGCTCTCATTACCATCAATTTAGGCATTTTCAATTTGTTGCCGATACCGGCCTTGGATGGCGGCCGTTTGGTCTTTTTGTTGATTGAAATGATTTGCCGCAAACCGGTGCCGCCTAAGTATGAAAAATGGGTACACGCCGGCGGTATGGTTGTTTTGCTTACCTTTATGTTGTTGATTACGGTAAAGGATATTTGGATTCGTATTTTTTAGTGGATGAAAGGGGAGAAAAAGTATGTTTGAGCGTTCCAAAACGGTTGCGGTTCGGGTTGGAACCGGAGAAAAAGCCCTTTGTATTGGCGGGGATAGCCCCGTTTCGATACAATCGATGCTCAACCGTCCCGCACACGATTTTGCGGGAAATATTGCACAGGCCAAAGCCTTAGAGGCTGCCGGTTGCGAATTGATTCGACTTTCGGTGCCTGACAAGGAAACCATTCCCTTGATTGAAAAACTGAAAAATGCTGTTTCGGTGCCGCTGGTGGCTGATATTCATTTTGATTACAAATTGGCCTTGGAAAGCGCTTATGCCGGTATAGATAAAATTCGTATTAACCCCGGCAATATCGGGGATGAAAATCGCATTAAGCAAGTGGTGGACGTTTGTAAAGCCAAAAACATTCCGATTCGTATCGGCGTCAATTCCGGTTCGGTAGAAAGGGAAATATTAAAAAAATATGGTGCTCCCACGGCTGACGCCTTGCTTGAAAGCGGTTTGTACCACATTTCGTTATTGGAAAAGTTTGATTTCGACCAAATTGTACTTTCTCTGAAATCGTCGCAGGTTTCGACAATGTATAGAACCTACTTAAAAGCGGCTGAAATCTGTCCATATCCCTTGCACCTCGGCGTGACCGAGGCCGGCACAAAACGGATGGGCACTTTGCGCTCGGCAGCCGGTATCGGCGGATTGTTGTTGCACGGCATCGGCAATACCATTCGGGTTTCGTTAACCGATGACCCTGTGGAAGAAGTGAAGGTTGCTAAGGATTTGCTTTCTTCGCTTGGCCTTCGTTCAGGCGGGGTGCGATTTGTCTCCTGCCCGACCTGCGGGCGCACCTCGATTGATTTGGTATCACTGGCGAAACAGGCTGAAACGGCCTTGGCTGACTGCAAAAAGGAAATAACAGTGGCTATTATGGGATGCGTGGTCAACGGTCCGGGCGAGGCAAGGGAAGCCGACATTGGTATTGCCGGCGGAAAGGGAGAAGGCCTTTTATTTAAAAAGGGTGAAATCCTTCGCAAGTTGCCGGAGGACCAACTCTTGCCGGCCTTGTTAGAGGAAATTGAAAAATTATAAAGGAATCGATTTATTTTATGAAGTTACATACCGTTTTTCATGCTGTTTTAACGGATAAAATCAAACAATCCTTGCCTGACGGTGAGGTGCTTTCTTGTGATGTAGATATGGAGCGCCGCTTATTAAAAACCAATTTGCGGTTTGATTCTTATGTTCCGGCGGCAACCTTGAATACATTGCGCAGCCACTTGATAAACACATTAAAATTACATACAATTGAGTTGTCGGCCGTTTTTTCGGCCGATGCAATAAACGAGCAGGCTTGTTTGGATATAATGGAGCAATTGCGCCAAAAAAACGGAATGATCAACGGATTTTTAAACGGCGCCGATTACGATGTAACCGACGATACCCTAACGGTCGATTTAAAATTAGGTGGGCTTTCTACCCTTTTGGAAGCCGGCTTGGAGCAACAATTTTCCGAACTTTGCTATGCGTGGTTTGGAAAAACTTTGACACTGAAATTTATCGGTAAAGTGGAAAGCGATCCCGTTTTTGAGTTCCCTAAGGCATCTGCAGTCCCCCCTTCGACACCAAAACAAGTCGTATCTGTCGAGAAAGAGTATCCCAAAACCAAGGTGCGGTACGAAAACCCGCCTAAAGATGGACGTTTGGTTTATTTAGATACGCCAAAATTATTCTATGGTCGTTTGCCCGAAGAGGCCGTTCCTATGGCGATGATAGACATTGCCCCTGAACCACAGAGCTTATGTGTTTACGGTGAAATTTTCGATTACGAAGCCGTTCCCACCAAGCGGGGGGATAAAATGCGGGTGCGTTTTTCTCTAAGTGACCATACCAATGCAGTGTGGGTAAAACTATTGGTGGATAAGGATAAAATGTTTCGGTTAACGCCGGTGCAAGAGGGAAATTATATTCTTCTTTCGGGTGATTACGAATACGATGAATGGGAAAAGGATTTTGTGGTCAGTCGGGTGAAAGGTATGGCGGTCATCGACCGTTATGAAGAAACCGATACCGCCAAGGAAAAGCGGGTTGAACTGCACTGCCACACGAATATGTCTACCAAAGACGCCGTGTCGGGCGCGGCTGATATCATTCGCCGTGCCTATGCGTACGGGCACAAGGCGGTAGCCATTACCGACCACGGGGTGGTGCAATCTTATCCGGCCGCGGCCGCCGCGGTTGCCGGTATTCGTAAAAGTGGAGGCGATTTTAAGGTTATCTATGGGGTAGAGGCTTACTTTGTTGACGATACCAAAGGCGAAACAGAACTTTCGAAGCTCAACCGTTATCACCAAATCATTTTGGTTAAGGATTTGGTGGGACTAAAAAACTTGTATCAGTTGGTATCTACCGCACATGTGAGCGACTTTTACCGTCGTCCCTGCACCCGTAAAAGTCAACTTGTCAAGCATCGAGAGGGATTGATTCTTGGCAGTGCTTGCGAAGCGGGCGAACTCTATCAGGCCATTTTACGCGGCGCATCGGAAGAAGAACTGTTGGAGATTGCACAGTTTTACGATTATTTGGAAATTCAACCGCTTGGCAACAATGCTTTTATGGTGAGAGATTCGGGAAAACCCGATAAGGTCAGCAAAAAAGGCGTGGTAACCGTTAATCCTTACAAGCAGGTTACCTCAATGGAGGTTATTCAGGAGTTTAACCGCAAGGTGGTGGCCTTGGCCGACCAACTTGGTCTGCCGGTAGTGGCAACAGGGGATGTTCATTTTCTCACTAAGGAAGATGCCCTCATTCGAAAAATTTTAATGGCAGCGCAAGGGTTCGAAGATTTTGATAACCAAGCCCCCATCTATTTTAAAACCACCAATGAAATGTTGGAAGAGTTTTCTTATTTTGGGGAGCGCGCCAAGGAATTTGTCATTGACAATCCCAACAAAATTGCGGATTTAGTCAGTGATGAGGTTATCCCCGTACCGAAAGGGAATTATCCGCCTGTGATTGAAGGGTCGGATGATTTATTGCGCTCGCTTTGCTGGGAAAAAGCCGAAAAAATGTATGGTTTTCAAGGTGAAATTCCCGAACTCGTAAAAAAACGTCTCACAAAAGAGTTGGATAGTATTATTAACAATGGTTTTTCCATTATGTATATTTCGGCCCAAAAATTGGTGGCCTTTAGTGAGGAAAACGGTTATTTGGTTGGCTCGCGTGGTTCGGTTGGCTCTTCGTTTGTAGCAACCATGGCCGGCATTTCGGAGGTTAACCCCTTGCCCCCACACTACTATTGCCCTCATTGTCAATACAGTCAATTTTTCAAGAGCAGTGAAGTCGGCTCCGGCTTTGATTTGCCCGAGAAAAACTGCCCCGAATGTGGCACACCCCTCAAGCGGGACGGACACGATATTCCCTTTGAAACCTTTTTGGGCTTTAAAGGGGATAAGGTGCCCGATATTGACTTAAATTTTTCGGATGAATTCCAAACCGAAGTGCAGAAATTTACCGAAACATTGTTTGGAAAAGAAAACGTTTATAAAGCCGGTACCATTTCCACCATTGCCGAAAAAACGGCCTTTGGGTATGTCAAAGCTTATTGTGAACTCAAGGGAATTACCCTCTCTCGCGCAGAGATGAATCGATTGGCGCGACTGTTGGAATCTTCAAAAATCAAGGCAACTTCGGGACAACATCCTGCCGGTATGGTTATTGTGCCGCGCGATAAAGTCATTTACGATTTCTGCCCTATTCAACATCCGGCCGATGATCCAAAATCGGATGTACTAACAACCCATTTCGACTTTCATTCCATTCACGATACCATTTTAAAATTGGATGAACTCGGCCACGTGGTGCCGACTACCTACAAGTATTTGGAAGAGTATAGCGGCATTCCTGTGGGAGAGGTTTCTATGTCGGATGATAAGGTGTACAGTTTGTTTACCTCCACCAAAGCCCTCGGTGTGACAGCAGAAGATATCTTTTCTTTAACCGGAACCTATGGATTACCCGAATTCGGCACCCAATTTGTACGTGGAATGCTTATCGACGCCAAGCCCAAGTGTTTTTCCGATTTATTGCAGATTTCGGGGCTTTCCCACGGTACCGATGTATGGTTAGGAAACGCCAAAGATTTGATTGATAAAGGCATCTGCACCATTTCTGAGGTCATAGGTACGCGTGATAATATTATGGTGTATCTTATTAACCAAGGTATGGATGAAGCCCGCGCCTTTCAAATTACCGAAACGGTGCGTAAGGGTTTGATTGCTAAGGGTAAGGTATCGGAGGAAGAATGGGACCGTATGGAGGATGATATGCGAGCGGTTTCGGTACCCGAATGGTATATCGCTTCTTGCAAAAAAATTAAGTATATGTTTCCCAAAGCACACGCTGCCGCTTATGTCATTTCGGCTCTGCGCTTGGCGTGGTATAAGGTGTATCAACCGTTGGCATTTTATTGTGCCTACTTTACCGCTCGTCCCGGCGATATCGATATTTTAACGCTGGTGAAGGGCAAAGAGGCAGTGCGGCGGTTGCTAAACGAAATCAAAGCCAAAGGTAAAGAGGCCAGCAACAAAGAGCAGGCCGTTTATGATAATATGTTGATTATGAATGAAATGCTTTGCCGTGGCATTGAGGTTTTACCGATTGATTTAAAAAAATCCCACGCTGTGAAATATCTGGTTGAGGACGGAAAAATGAGGCCTCCCTTTGGCGCGTTGGACGGCGTCGGTGATAAAGCGGCCTACGCCATTTACGAAACAGCGCAAAAAGGCGACTTTATTTCTAAAGAGGATTTTCGCATTGAATCGGGCATTTCGAAAACCATTTTGGCTTTGTTGGATGAAATTGGTGTATTGCAAGGTATTCCGGATACCAACCAGTTATCCCTATTTTAAAAAAAGAAAGGGATTTTTATGTTTTATTCTACTCTTTATACCGAGCGGCTTATCCTTCGTGAACCGCGGCGTATGGATGCCAAAGAAATCTTTTCCTTTTGTTCCAAACCGGAATCTTGCACCTATGCCGACTGGTATCCTCACGCCAAAATCGGGGATTCGGTTGCCTATATTTCTTGGTTGAAAAAAGCAGCACGAAGTCAATACCAAAATTCGTATACGTGGTTTGTGCAACGGCGGGACGAACAACGGGTGATTGCCACCATCAGCGTGGTGGATACCGACGTTTCGGGAAAGATCGCAACGGTGGGTTACACCCTATCGGCCGAGCATCAACATAAGGGATATGCCATTGAAATGTTAGAGGCAGTACTGCGGTATCTTTTTTTGGAGATGGGCGTTTATCGGGTACAGGCTAAGGTAATGCCGCAAAATACTCCCTCGATTCGGCTTTTGGAACGGGTGGGGATGAAGCGGGAAGCTTTATTACGCGGCGGTGCTTTTTGCAAAACTGAGTGTGTAGATGTGTATTTGTATGCGTTATTGCAGCCGGAATTTATACAAACCAAAGCGGCATATCATAGCCAAAGCATTTAAACCCGAACCAGCCTTAAATGGCTATTTTTAGGCATTTTTTGGCTCGCCGTCATTCATAGGCGAAAGCCTTATGAACTCCGTTTCACCAAAATCTACACAAAAAATAACTCATTTAAGGTCGCAAG
>JAZNIW010000015.1:0-20640 GCA_045577695.1 Acutalibacteraceae bacterium | reverse complement strand
CCGTAGGCACACCGAACTTCTTCACTATTCACTATTACCTATTACTTGCCAAAATCGACTTCTCAGAGAATAGTGAAAAGTGAAGAGTGAAGAGGTAAAAAGTAAAATCGACAAGTCTCTGTCGAAACTTGTCGATTTTGGCCCGCCCGGAGGGATTTGAACCCCCGGCCTTCAGAATCGGAATCTGCTGCGATATCCAGCTTCGCCACGGGCGGAAAGTTACGAGCTATATTTTACCATCTTTAACGGTAAAATGCAAGGGGGATTATAGGTTTTTTTAAAAAAGAATCTCTGTCAATCAAGGAATCTCTGTCAATCAAGGAATCTCTGTTAATCAAGGCAATGTTGTATTGACAAGCCGTTTTAATTTGTTTTATAATGATTTTATTATGAAATGTAACAAAAAAGCAAATCCGGAGGAAACAGCAATGAAAAAAACCAAACCAAGAACCGGTCAACTGCTGCGCCGATTTTTACCATATTATAAAAAATATTGGGGTATTTTGGTGTTTGATTTATTTTGTGCGGCACTTACTACCGTTTGTGAATTAGTACTGCCGATGATCGTGCGCCAAATTACCGACTACGCGACCGGCAATATTGCCGCCTTAACCCTTTCTTTTATCCTTCGAAGCACCTTGCTTTATTTGCTGCTTCGCATTATTGATACCGTAGCGCAGTACTATATGGCCTCGGTGGGGCATATAATGGGTGCAAAGATTGAATCGGATATGCGTCACGACTTTTTTTATCACCTGCAAAAACTTTCCTTTACTTATTACGACAGCGCTAAAGTGGGCACTCTAATGTCTCGTATGACCAATGATTTATTCGATATTACGGAGTTTTCACACCATTGTCCCGAAGAATTTTTTATTGCCGGTGTAAAAATTATCGCCTCGTTTGTCTTGCTTTGTAACATCCACTTGCCGCTTACCTTGATAATGTTCGCTGTCATTCCCATTATGGTGGTGGTCTTGGCCTTTTTTCAACGCCGAATGAAGGCTGGTTTTCGTGCTTCACGAGAGAAAATCGGAGAACTCAATGCACAGGTAGAGGATAGTCTGTTGGGTATTCGGGTTGTAAAATCCTTCGCCGGCGAAGTTCAAGAGCAGGAAAAATTTGATTTGGGAAATCAAACCTTTTTAAAGGTTAAAGAAAAGGTGTATTATGTAATGGCTGCCTTTCAGTCATGTACGCGCTTATTTGATGGGGTGATGTACATTTTGGTGGTGGCGGTTGGTGCTTTGTTTTTGCGCAACCGCAGTATTGCCGCCGGCGATTACATTGCTTATTTAATGTTTGTTTCAACCCTAATGACTTCGGTTCGCCGTATTGTTGAATTTTCTGAGCAGTTTCAACGCGGGATGACCGGTATTGAACGCTTTTCGGAAATTCTATCGCTTGAGCCCGATATTACCGACAGAAAAGATGCAAAAGATCTCAATAACGTTCAGGGAGCCATTTCGTTTAATGAAGTTACGTTCCGTTACCGTGAGGGAAACCGCGAGGTGCTTTCCCGATTGAACTTAGAGGTTAAAGCGGGTGAGAATATTGCTTTGGTGGGCCCCTCCGGTGGCGGGAAAACCACCCTGTGCTCCCTTATTCCTCGATTTTACGAAATCACCTCCGGCAGTATTACGATTGATGGAGTGGATATTCAATCGGTCACCCTTGCTTCTTTGCGGCAAAATATCGGGGTGGTAGCCCAGGATGTGTATTTATTCTCGGGTACCATTCGAGAAAATATTTTATATGGTAATCCGAATGCCACTGAGGAGGAAATGGTAGTCGCCGCCAAACTGGCCGGTGCCGATGATTTCATCCGCGCTCTGCCGGATGGATATGATTCCTATGTGGGCGAGCGGGGCGTGATGCTTTCAGGCGGCCAGAAACAACGGGTTTCGATTGCCCGCGTTTTTTTGAAAAATCCCCCGATTTTAATTTTGGATGAAGCCACCAGCGCGCTGGATAACGAAAGTGAACGCTTGGTGCAGGAATCTTTAGAACGCTTGGCCAAAGGGCGTACCACTTTTACGATTGCCCACCGACTGACTACGGTGCAAAATGCCGACCGCATTTTAGTGTTGACCCAAAAGGGCATTGAAGAATCCGGTACCCACCGCGAACTTTTGCAAAGTGGAGGACTCTACAGTGAATATCATCGCTTGTATGTGGCAAGATAAAACAAAAAAGGATCATCTTGGTTGACAGTTTTTTCTTGTTGTAGTATAATAAAGTTACGAACTTTACGTGAAGAAAAGGAGTTAGTTTTTATGAATTACAAAGTTGTCGATTCGTACGAAGAATTAAGTCGCGATGCGGCCAACATTATCGCCGCACAAGTGATTTTAAAACCTGACTGCGTGTTGGGCCTGGCCACCGGTTCTTCGCCTGTTGGTGCCTATCAAGAATTGATTAAAAAGAATCAAGCCGGCGAACTTGATTTTTCTAAGGTTACTTCGGTCAACTTAGATGAATATGTTGGTTTAACCGGCGATAACGACCAAAGCTACCGCTATTTTATGAATCACAATTTGTTTGATCATATTAATATCGATAAAGCCAAAACCTTTGTTCCAAATGGTTGTGCCGAAGATTTGGCCGGCGAGGGTGAAGCATACGATGCCCATATCAAAGCATTGGGCGGCATTGATTTACAATTGCTTGGCATTGGGTTGGATGGCCACATTGGCTTTAACGAGCCGGATGATTGTTTTGTTAAAGCCACCCATTTGGTGGATTTGCACGAGTCGACCATTACGGCCAATTCCCGTTTCTTTGCCAGTCGCGAAGAGGTTCCGACGCAGGCTATCACGATGGGTATGCTTTCGATTATGCAGGCGAAAAAGGTGTTGCTCATTGCCAACGGCGAAAACAAAAAAGAAATTGTAGAAAAAGCCTTCTTTGGCCCGATAACCCCGCAGGTGCCGGCTTCGATTCTGCAACTCCATCCCGATGTTACAGTTATTTACAGCAAAAAATAATTTTTTTTCGGCACCGCGAATTTTTTCGCGGTGCTTTTTTCTTGCTTTTTTCTCGAAAATATGTTATAATATTTAAAATTATTCATAAAGGCGGTTGCAACTATGAAGTGTCCGTATTGCTCCTTTGAGGAGAGCAAGGTTATTGATTCCCGTCCCACCGATGAGGGGGAACGCATTCGTCGCAGACGTGAATGCTTACAATGCCAAAAGCGTTTTACCACTTATGAGATTATTGAAAGCTTGCCTATTATTGTTATTAAAAAGGACAAATCGCGCGAGGTTTTCAATCGGGATAAATTGCTTAACGGGTTACTTCGCGCTTGTGAAAAACGTCCGGTTTCACTCGAAAAACTAGAAAATATTATCGATGAGATAGAAGTGGTTTTGCAAAATTCGCTCGATCGCGAAGTTTCCAGCGATAAAATCGGCGAATTGGTGATGGATAAGTTAAAAGAGGTAGATGAAGTTGCCTATGTTCGCTTTGCTTCGGTGTATCGACAATTTAAGGATATCGGCACCTTTATGAACGAACTCAATAAACTCCTCGGTACCAAATAAAAAAAGAATGGCTCTGTGTGATTGTTTTCATACAGAGCTATTCCTTTTTTATAGAGTTTATTTCTTTTATAAGCGATTTTGATAATCGGTATAGGTGTCATCGTTGATTTGCACCGATCGGTTGTAGCGATTGATGGAGAAGCGATAAAAGATGCTGTAGGAACAAAGAAAGTAGGGCAGGGTGAACAGCAAGGGGAGAATCAACAATGAAAGCAGACCACATAAGAGAAAACTTACAAAGAAAGAAAGGGTGTGCACGCCGCTGCTTTTGGAGATAACCATAGACAAATTCAATGCCTCTTGCGGGGAAAGAACGGGGTCGTTAATCATTAAAATGGGGGCGGCCATATAGCGCGATAACAAAAGCAAAGAAAACAATGTGCCGCAAACCGTTAAAATTTTACCCAGCGCCCACATCGAGGCGGTCCAATACGGCATAGAAGAATTCAAGACCTCATAGGTGAGGGGCAGGCGGACAATTTGCACGAAAAAGGCGGGCAAAAAACAAAGAATTGCAATGCCGATCATACGGAAAAGGAGACGAAAACTCAAGGATAGAATACGAAGATATTCTCCCCCGCGGGAAAAATAACAAAAAATTTCATTTAGCGGCACATCGGCATCCAGTGAAGTAAACCAAAACCAACGTAGTGCGCCACATAAAAAAGGCATACCAAAAAACTGCCCCACTAAAACCACTGCAAATAGACCGACAAAGGCCGCCGTTGTTTCCCCGACAAAACCGGAAAGAAGAGCGCTTATCATCGAAAGCAACACAAAATGAATACTAAGCACGGCTAAAAAAATGGCGCTGATTCCTACTGATTGTGGCCATTTCTCCCGCAGGGCGGTTTGTGCGTTGGATTTAATCACCTTGTTGTTTGGCACAGAAAATCACCTTTTTGAGAAAATTTGTTTTTTTTATTATATCACTTGAAATCCGGCAATATATGAAGTAAAATTAAACAAATGAAAAAAACGGAGGAATTTTTTTTGAAATTTCGTAGTATTGTTGGTCTGTTCGTGGTTGTGATTCTTCTTATGGTCTCGGTTTGCGGATGTTCTCTTTTTAAGACCGATTATCCCGTTACAGTGGGTACGGTGGAAATCAAAGAGCAGCCATTGCGCGTGGCCACTTTAAGTGAGGCAGCTGCCTCTTCCATCTATGCGTTGGGCTATCCGAGTTACTTGGTTGGGGCACCTAGCACCTTTTTACGTAAGGGAATGGAGGGTGTGACCGATTTGGGCAACCCCGTTGTTCCGAACAAAGAAGCCCTGTATACCTTGGCACCTGATGTTTTGATTACGGCTACTGAGCCCGATGCCGCTTTTGCTCAAGAACTGAATCTTCGTAACATTACGGTGGTTACTTTAAAAACGCCGGAAAAATATAGCGAAGTGGCTGTGTATTACACCGAACTTTGCAAGCTGTTTGTGGGCAAAGAAAAATACGCCGAAACGGTTTCCGTTTATTTAGAGGAAATGGAGCGAGTGATTGGCGAGATAAAAAAATCCAATCAGGCTTTAACCCAAAAGGCGTTGGTACTGTTAGAAGAGGGGTTTGTGGTAACCCCTGATACCTTAGGCGGTGAGGCGATGAAAAAAGCCGGTATTCCCAATGCTGCCACCGGCCAACACTACCGTATGAGCGAGGATGCCATAAAAAAGGCCAATCCCGATGTGATGTTTGTACCAACCGGTCAAAGTGAGACGTTGCTCAAAAACAAATCATTCGCGGATATAACGGCCATAAAAAACGGTGCGGTGTATGAGGTGGATTGGATAGCTCTTTGCTATGCCGGCGAGGGATTTGTCGCCACATTGCAGGATATGACAACCTATATGAAACAGTAATGAAATAGAAAAAAATTACATCTTTTAATAATGGAACATTTTTGCTTAGCCAAAAACTTCCTAAAAATAGCTATTTAAGGCTGGTTCGAGTTCAAATGCTTTGGCTATGTTGGTAGATTATTTACGCTTGTGAATATTTTCTGTGATCGAGAGAAACTCCGACATTGGTTCATTTTCCATCCTTTTATTCGTCTTTCTTTCAATTGCATTTCGAATTTTTGCACTTATGCATATCTCGGTAACTTTTGCTATAACAAAACCTCCGATGATCGTTGTCTAATTCGATCATCGGAGGTTGTTTTTTATTATTCTTTTACCATACTTGGGTAGCCAAAGCATTCAAACTTGAATCAGGTTTTGAAAGACATATTTTTCGCTATACATTGTTAAAATCCTCGTAAATCCGAAAAGATTCACTTCGTTTTTGCCGTGTATACCGAGCGTATACCGAAAAAGAATGTTGCTTGCAAAACTCTTGCGACCTTAAATGAGTTATTTTTTGTGTAGATTTTGGTGAAACGGAGTTCATAAGGCTTTCGCCTATGAATGACGGCGAGCTAAAAAATGCCTAAAAATAGCCATTTAAGGCTGGTTCGGGTTTAAATGCTTTGGCTAGCCAAAGCATTTAAAGGGGTCACTTTTCTTCGTTCTTCGGTGCTATAACGTTCCGTTTTCCACAGCGGTAATTAAATCAATACGGGAACGATGGCGCGGGCTGTTATCTTCTGTGGCCGACAGAAAAGAATCAACAATCCTTTCGGCCATAGCCGACCCGACAATGCGCGCCCCAAACGCAACGATATTGGCGTGATTATGTTCGCGGGAGAGTTTGGCCGAGCAGGGTTCGGAACAGACTACCGCACGAACACCCTTGACCTTGTTGGCCGCAATCGAAATGCCAACACCGGTGCCGCAAATCAAGATACCCAAATCACAATCCTTGGAAACAACGGCATCGGCCACCAATTTACCGTAGCGTGGATAGTCACAGCTGTCTTGAGTATCGGTGCCGAAATTGACCACAGTATATCCTTTTTGCTCCAAATACCGTTGAATATGGTTTTTTAAAGCCACACCGGCGTGATCGTTTCCGATAGCAATTTTCATAACAAAGTTCCTCATTTTTTGGTTTATTTACCTTTTTATCATAGCATACAAGGAGTTTTTTGTCAATGATAGTACCGATAAACCGCCTCGCAAACCATCATCGGAATGCCGGTTCGTTCCCGCAATTCTTCAACCGATGCCTCGCGGATCGCTTTAACGCTGCGAAACTCCTTCAACAGTAATTTGGCACGGGCTATCCCCACCCCATCAATCGAAGTCAATTCGGCCGAAAGACCCTTTTTACGACTCTTCGCACGGTGATAGGCGATGGCAAATCGGTGGGTTTCCTCCTGAATAGTAGCCACCAGAGTATAGGCGCGACGGTTGGCGCGAATGGCGATATCCCCCCCACCGGCCGAAATAGCGCGAGTGCGGTGTTTGGAGTCTTTCACCATACCAAACAAAGGAACCGAAATACCGTGTTTTTGCAGTATCGGTAAAACAGCATTCACCTGTCCCTTTCCGCCGTCCAGCAGAATCAAATCGGGCAGACGGCCAAAACCGCTCTCCTCCCCTTTTGCACGGTGAGCGTAGTATTCGATAAAGCGGCGGTCAAGCACCTCAGCCATAGAGCGGGTATCGTCCTGTCCCGCAAAACTTTTAATTTGAAAGCGTTTATAGGCAGATTTTAGGGGCTTTCCGTTTTCAAACACCGTCATACCGGCCACATTTTCGCTTCCCATAGTGTGCGAAATATCGTAAGCTTCGATATAGCGCGGCGGTAATGGAAGTGAAAGAAGTCGGGAAAGTTCATCCAACGCGGCGGTTTGCGGCGTTTCCCGTTCTTCTTTTTTTGCTAAATATTCGGCCGCATTAAAGGCGCACATCTGCACGAGTTTAAGCATTTCGCCTTTTTGCGGCAAGATAATATGCACCTTTTTTCCGGCACGGGCCGAAAGCCACTCTTCCATTAGGGGCAAATCGGCAATTTCACCGTCTAAAACAACGCGAGGCGGAATTTCCTGCCGTATACTGAAGTAACGTTCAACAAATTCGGTGCGATCATTGACCAAATCGTCCGGTGCGGCGTGATAAAAGCAATTTAAATCACACAAATGTCCTTGTTTAAACTCCATTGCTGCAAAGCAGACGGCCGTTTCGCTGCGGGATAAGGCAATAACCGTTTGCCGCGGATAAGAGGAGGTAATGACCTTTTGTTTTTCCGCAGAGCGTTGCAAGGCACGAATACGGTCGCGCAATTTGGCCGCCAGTTCAAAATCCAGTTTTTCCGCAGCCTGTTGCATCTGTTTTTCCAACAAGGCGGTGGTGGCTGCACTGCCCCCTTTAATGAACTGTACTGCCGCAGTAACCGCTTCATAATACTCGGCTTGTTTCATTCTTCCGCTACAAGGAGCAGCACAAAGGCCGATATGATAATTCAGGCAGGGTCGCCCTTTACCGATATCTCGCGGAAATTGTTTGTTGCAACGGGGAAGTTGATAGATTTTTTGTGCCTCATCAATCGTTTGCTTCAAAATCCACCCTGAATGGTAGGGGCCTAAATACTCTGCGCAGTCGTCTTGTTTTTGTTTAACCTCTCGAATGGTAGGCCAATCTCCCTTGGTAATGCGAATATAGTGATATCCTTTATCGTCTTTGAGGAGAATGTTGTATTTGGGCTGATGTTGTTTGATAAGAGAACACTCTAACAACAAGGCTTCCATCTCACTGTCGCAAAGAATATAATCAAAGTCCTCTACCTGCGCGACCATACATTTTACCTTTAACGTATGTTGCTTATCACTGCCAAAATAGGAGCTGACTCGATTTTTTAGTTTTTTTGCTTTGCCGATATAAATGATTTGACCGCTTTTATTTTTCATCAAATACACACCGGGGAGCAGCGGCAACGCCATAGCTTTTTTGCGCAACTCCTCCCGATTGACACCCACGATCATATCCCCCCTTTTTTCTTTTTATGTTTTCCTTTATTTTAACAGATTTTCAACTTGATTGCAAGAAAATAGCCGAAAAACACGCCTTGGTTTTGCGAAAAACCAAGGCGTGTTTTAGGTTTATTCAACTTCGTATCCGGCAGCAATAACAGCGGATTTTAACCGTTCGAAAGAAATTTCTTGATTCGTTTCAACCGTAACGCTTCCCGCCGTATGCGAGGCAGTGGCTCTTACCACACCCTCTACGGCTTCTAAAGCCGTTTGTACATGTGCCTCACAACGTGGACACATCATTCCCCTTACCAAAAATGAAACTTGCATAATCTTTTTCTCCTTTTTCATCCGCAGTTTGGTTTTTTTCTCAGTTCGAAAGCAGTTAAGCCGTAGCGCATTGATAACCACACAAAAGCTCGAAAGGCTCATTGCAGCTGCACCGAACATCGGATTAAGTTCCCACCCGAAGAAAGGAACAAACAAACCGGCCGCCAGAGGAATGCCGATGGTGTTGTATAAAAAGGCCCAAAACAGATTTTGATAAATGGTGCGCAATGTGATACGACTGAGCCGAATGGCGGTGACGACACCGCGCAATCCATCTCTCATCAAAACTACATCAGCCGCTTCTATCGCGATATCGGTGCCATTGCCCACCGCCACACCAACCTCAGCACGGGTTAGGGCCGGTGCATCATTTATGCCATCCCCCACCATTAGTACCTTTTTATTTTGTTGCAACCGGCGAATAGCCGCCTCTTTTTCATAGGGTAAAACGTTTGCAACAACTTCTTGAATGCCTACCTGTGTGGCAATGGCAGTGGCCGTTTTTTGGTTGTCACCGGTCAGCATAACCACCGAAAGGCCCATTTTCTGCAACTCTTGAATTGCCAACGCGCTATCCTCTTTAATGGTATCGGCCACAGCAATCACCCCCAATAGGCGGTGATTTTTACTAAAATAAAGGGGCGTTTTTCCTTGTTCGGCCCATTCTTCAACCTTTTTTTGTATAGCGGGAGCAAGGTCGGTTATCGTGGCGATGTATTCGGCTTTTCCGCCGAATAAGGAAATGCCATTTTGGCTGGCGGTCAATCCCTGCCCCGAGAAAACCGTAAATCCCTCCACCGGCGAAACGGAAATCTGTTTTTGCTTGGCATAACGTAAAATCGCACGGGCAAAGGGATGTTCGCTGTTTTGCTCCAATGCGGCGGCCGTTGCTACCAAGTCAGACTCACTTATACCGTCGGCCGTCAAAAGGTCGGTTACAAAGGGTTCGCCTTTGGTGATGGTGCCGGTTTTATCCAGCACTACGGCATCCACACGGCCCATCTGCTCCAGCGATTCGGCCGTTTTAAACAAAACGCCTCTCTTGGCACCGACCCCACTTGCCACCATAATGGCCACCGGTGTCGCCAGACCAAGTGCACAAGGACAACTGATAACCAACACCGAAACCCCTCGTGCCAGCGCATATCCGAGCGTAGATCCTGTTCCCCACCAAAGTAAAAAGGTAACCAAGGCAATCCCCATCACCACCGGTACAAATATTCCCGAAACGCGGTCGGCCACTTTGGCAATCGGCGCTTTGGTGGTGGCCGCATCCTGCACCAGTGCGATGATTTGGGAAAGAGTGGTATCCTCACCCACGCGAGTCGCTTCGCAACGCAAGAAACCAGACTGATTAATGGTGGCCGCCGCCACTTCATCGCCAACCTTTTTTTCCACCGGCAGACTTTCACCGGTTAAATGGGATTCCAAAACAGCACTTGTTCCTTCAATAATTACACCGTCTACCGGCACGCTATCGCCCGGGCGAAGACAAAAAATATCTCCCTTCTTCACCTCATCAATCGCTACTGTAGTTTCCGCTCCCTCACGCCACAAGGTAGCGGTTTTCGGGCGCAACTGCAAAAGCGACTGCAATGCATTGGTGGTTTTTCCTTTGGCGCGCGCCTCCAACCATTTTCCCAGCGTAATAAGGGTTAAAATCATACCGGCCGACTCAAAGGTGAGAGAATGGAGTAAGTCGAATGCCTCATTGAGTGGTGCCGCCATTATTTCAAACAGCAAATAGATGCTGTATAAAAAGGAAGCCGAAGCACCAAGCGAAATCAGGGTATCCATATTGGGGGCACAACCAAGCAACCCCTTCACCCCACGCACAAAAAAGATTTGATTGATCACAAGAATCGCGCCGGATAACAAGAGTTGCGCCAACCCGATGGCAGCCGGATGGTGTTCAAAAAAAGGTAACAAGGGAATGCCCCACATCGTATGCCCCATGGAAAACAATAACAAAAAAAGCAAAAAAACGAGTGAAAGCAAAAAACGAATCAGCAAAAGGCGAGATTCATCCCGTTGCTTCGAAAAATCATCGAACGATTTTTTCACGGTATTTTGTTCGATCTCAATGCCATATCCCGCCTTTGTTACGGCAGCCATAATCGCTTCGACCGATGCCTCGCCCAAAACCCCCATAGTGTTGGTAAGTAAGCTCACCGTGCAATCAGTAACACCCGACACGGATTGAACCGCTTTTTCCACTCGCGCACTGCAGGCAGCACAGTGCATACCCGTAACCTTGAATTTTTGTAATTTCATACAATTTCCTTATTTTATTTGTTTTTGTAGAATTTATATCCTATCATCTTTCGTTTTGGTTTTCAACAAAAAACGCCTGCGTGCCAGAAGTCACGCGGGCGAATTTGCGATTTCATTTAAACCGAAATAGCATCAACAATGCGATATCCCTCAACGTCAAAGCGTTTTTCCATCTGCAAGGCCTCATAAATATCGTAATTGACAATATTCCCCTTATCGTAAGCAATCACTCGGTTGCCAATTCCTTTATGAAGCAATTCCACAGCAGCATAACCCATATAACTGGCCATTACGCGGTCACGTACGCTCGGACGACCACCGCGTTGTACATGGCCCAGAACGGTAGCACGTGCTTCCACACCGGTGGTATCTGTGATTTCTTTGGCGATTTCATTGACGGTTTTATCAACGCCTTCGGCTACAATCACAATAAAATGATGTTTGCCGGTTTTTCTGGTTACTTGTATTTTTTTACAAACCGAAGAAATATCACAAGGAATCTCCGGAACAAGAGTAGAAATTGCACCCACGGCAAGGCCGGTTTGTAAGGCTAAATAACCGGCGTTACGACCCATTACTTCAACCACACTGCAACGTTCATGGGATTGGGCAGTGTCGCGCAAACGGTCAACCATCTCTACCACCGTGTTCATTGCGGTGTCAAAACCGATCGTATAATCGGTGCAGACGATATCATTATCAATCGTGCCGGGGACACCAACGCAAGGAATACCCTGCAACGAAAGGTCACGTGCGCCGCGGAAAGAACCGTCACCGCCAATAACCACAATGCCTTCTATACCGAATTTTTTACAGTTTTCTACCGCTAGACGAATTCCCTCTTCGGTTTTAAATTTCGGGCTGCGGGCCGTATACAAAACGGTACCACCACGATGAATAATTTCCGAAACCGAACGAACGGTGAGAGGTTCAATTTCCCCTTCAATAAGGCCATTATAACCGTGGCGAATACCCATAACATTCATACCCATTGAAATGGCCGAACGCACTACCGAGCGAACGGCAGCGTTCATTCCCGGGGCATCGCCGCCACTCGTTAATACACCAATTGTTTTCATAACTAATTCCTCCACCGGGAGCTTTCCTCCCAAAACGATATCCAATACATTATACCACAGTTGTTATCATTATTCAACTGCTTTTACATTATTCTCCCCTAAAATTTCACATATTTTTTTCCACTTTGGGTTTTTTTCATCAAAATCCGCAAATTTTGCAGCCCGAAATCGCTTTTTCGTATCCTCACAATAAACAATCACCTCGGCCCCTTTCGGTCCGAGCAATTGGTCGATTTGATGCAAAATATCCTCTTGATAGGCGGGGATCCGCAAATACAATTTCGCATACGTCCGTTTAGCGGGATGCGCCATCGCTGTTGCTGTCTCGATGCGTTCGCAGACAATTTCGCTTGGACGGTCATCCATCTCGGTCACACGGCCGGTAATGACCACAATGTTGCCAACCGAAAGAAGAGGTCGACTCTGCGAAAAAACTTTGGGAAAAACGGTAACACCAATAGAATCAAAGGGATCTTCCACCGTTAAAAATGCCATTAGGTCACCTTTTTTGGTAGTCTTCGTTTTGATTTCATCCAAAAGAACAACAAGCGAAACTTTTTCGCCATCACCGATTTCGTGCTCCAAAATTTGAGGCACCTTGGCGGCACGGATAGAAGCGGCTAGTTCTTCGTATTCTTTGAGGGGATGACCGGAAAGATATAAGCCGGTCGCCTCTTTTTCCAGCGCCAATAATTCACGAAGCGGCATTTCCCCCACAGCAGGAATCAAATGGGAAAAATCATTATCCGATTCGCTCGCATCAAAATCATCAAACAGAGACCGTTGTCCGCCGGCGCTTTGGGCAACCTCTTGCTCCGCGGCATCCAACACCGCATCCATCGCCTGCAACATTTGGCGGCGATTGACCCCAAACGAATCCATCGCCCCGCTTTTTATCAATCCCTCCAGCGCGCGGCGGTTAAAATCCCTACCGTGCATACGGCGGCAAAAATCATACAAAGATGTGAAGGTGTGTTTTTTTCGTTCTTCCATCAACCGGCGAATGAATCCCTCACCCAAATTTTTAATGGCCAATAAACCAAAACGAATTGCCTGCCCCGAAACGGTGAAATATAAGTCGCTTTCATTAATGTCGGGGGGTAAAATCTCAATCCCGATGCGAGCGCATTCGTTACTGTATTGCGCTACCTTGCCACCCGATGCCAAAACACTTGACAGCAAGGCCGCCATATATTCTTTTGGGTAATGGCATTTTAAATAGGCTGTTTGGTAAGCTACCACCGTGTAGGCGGCTGCGTGCGATTTGTTAAACGCATAAGAGCTGAATAACGCTACGTCATCGTAAATTTCTTCGGCCACCGCGCGGTCAACCCCACGTGCAATCGCCCCTTCACACAGAATGGTGCCATCGGCAGCCTTTTCGCCAAACAAAAAAGCTTCTCGCTCTTTTTTCATCACTTCGTGCTTCTTTTTGGACATAGCGCGGCGTACGATATCCGCACGACCAAAGGAATAGCCCGCCAATTCGCGAAAAATCTGCATTACTTGTTCTTGATAAACAATACACCCGTAGGTAATCTCTAAAATGGGACGTAGCAGAGGAGTTTTGTAGACGATTTTTTCGGGATTGTGGCGGTTGTAAATATAGGTGGGAATCGATTTGCGCGGACCGGGACGGTAGAGAGATAAAATAGCGGTTAAATCCTCCAAATTTTCCGGCCCGAAGGAACGCAAAACATGTTTCATCCCCTCGGATTCAAACTGAAAGACCCCCTCTGTAAAACCGTCGGCCATCATACAAATGGTTTCCTTATCATTTTCAGGAATGGCATCCACCGAAAACAAAGGGTCGATTTTTTGAATCATTTTTTCGGCATCGGCGATAACGGTGAGATTGCGAAGCCCCAAAAAATCCATTTTTAAAAGGCCTAATTCTTCAAGTTCGGTCATCGTAAATTGGGTAACCACAGCCTCGTCGTTTAACGCCAGAGGAACATAATCCGAAACCGGACGATCCGCAATCACCACACCGGCCGCATGAATGGAGGCGTGGCGTGGCATTCCTTCTACCTTTTTCGCCATATCAATAAGATTTTTGGTATCGGTATCGCTTTCATATAAACTGCGCAAATCGGGGGAAGAAACCATCGCGCGCTCAATCGTGACCCCCAATTCATTCGGAATCAACTTGGCCACACGGTCGCAAGCGGCATAGGAAATTCCCATCACCCGACCAACATCCCGCACCGCAGCGCGGGCGGCCATAGTGCCGAAGGTGACGATCTGCGCCACGTGGTCAATCCCGTATTTTTCGATGACGTAATCAATCACCTCACCACGACGGACATAGCAAAAATCGACATCAAAATCAGGCATAGAAACCCGTTCGGGGTTCAAAAAGCGCTCAAAAAGCAGCCCGTAACGAAGGGGGTCAATTCCGGTAATGCCAATGCAATAAGCAACCAAGCTACCGGCGCCCGAACCACGGCCCGGGCCAACCGGTATGCCTTTGGATTTAGCAAAGCGAACATAATCTTGCACGATTAAAAAATAATCAACAAACCCCATTTTTTCAATGGTTTCGAGTTCGTATTCCAACCGATCGATCACGGCAGGATCGGGGTGCTCACCATAATATTTTCGCAAGCCCTGATAACTCATTTTGGCTAGATATTCCGCGTGGTTTTGTGTTCCGGTATCAAACACCGGTAATTTAAGTTTGTGAAATTCAAATTCTACGTTACACCGTTGAGCAATTTTTACGGTATTATAAAGTGCCTCAGGGGTATCGGCAAACAAATGGGTCATTTCTTCGGTAGATTTCAAATAAAATTCTTCGGTTTCAAAGGACATTAAATCGGTATCGCCCAATTTTTTACCGGTGCCGATGGCCATTAACACGTTCTGCATTTGAGCATCGGGTTTGGTGAGGTAATGCACATCGTTGGTGCAAACCAACCCGATACCGGTTTCGGCGGCAATTTGTTTTAGGCCACGGTTTACGGTCATTTGCTCTTTCACACCGTGGTTTTGCAGTTCTAAATAAAAATTTTCTTTACCAAACAGGTCGGCAAAATATTCAGCCGTTTGTTTGGCCTTTTCATAATTGCCGTGAAGCAGTGCTGAGGGAATTTCTCCCGCCAAACAGGCAGACAGGGCAATCAATCCTTCTCGGTGCTGTTCCAAGAGTTCTTTATCAATGCGGGGGCGGGTATAAAACCCTTCGGTAAACCCGCGGGACACCATTTTGATTAAATTTTCGTAACCGGTTTGATTTTGGCAAAGCAAAATTAAATGGTGATAGTTGTACTCACCGATTTTTCGTTTTTCCAGGCGAGATTTAGGCGCCACATAGACCTCGCACCCGAGAATCGGCTTAATACCGGCCGCTTTGGCTTTTTTATAAAAATCGACCACGCCGTACATCACGCCGTGGTCGGTAATGGCAACGGCATTTTGCCCCAATGCAGCTACCCTCTCAAACAGACGGTCCATACGGCAAGCGCCATCCAACAAGCTGTATTCGGTATGCAGATGCAGATGGACAAAATCCATTTCCATTTCCCTTCTTTCCTAGATATTTTTCGAAAGTTCCACCAAGCGGTTGAGGCGATGGTTGAGTCCCGATTTGGTAATGCCGCTTTCGGCCATTTCAACGAGTTCTTTTAAACTGGCTTCAGGGTTTTCTTCTCGCAAACGAGCAGCATGTTGCAATTCATCCGGCAATCGTTCAAATAAGCCGGCCGCCCGTAAAGCGATAATGGCCTGATTCTGTTTAACAGCAGCATTAACCGTCTTGGAAATGTTGGCCGTTTCGCAGTTGTTTAAGCGGTTATAATGATTGCGCATATCCTTATACACCTTAATGCCGGCCAATTCCAAGGTGTGATTGGTGGCCTGCATCAGAGTGAGCAAATCTTCGATATGTTCACTTTCTTTAAAATAAATAATAGAATTCTTCCCCCGCATAGAAAGGCGGGGGGAAAGACCCATTTCCTGCAGCAACTTCGAAAATTCAGCAGCTAACTTATTTTTATAAACGGGAAATTCAGCGTGATATTCCTTGTTGGGGTCGCTAATGGTACCGCAAGACAAAAAAGCACCCCGTAAAAAAGAACTCTTGCAGCAATCATCTTCAAAATTTTGGCGTTTTAAAACCGTATCACCTGCGTGAAAACCGTAATATCCCAGCGAAGTCAAAATGGACTCACGCTGCTTTTTTTGTGGCACCGAAACAATAAAAAAATCTTTTTTTGTACCGCCGCCCGAAATGGTGGGTTGCACCGCATAACATTGGCGCAACAGCATAGTCACCCGGTCTACTACCTCTTCGTGTTCGGTAGCAATACGAATGGCATCAGCAGAAAATGACCGACCAAACAGTAAAATACCATAACATTCGGAAATTTTACAGCAGGTGGACGTTTTAATTTTGCAAAGTTCACTTTTGACATCTAAGGTGAACGACATACCGTTTTCTCCTACCTTTTTTCAATATCCCGGTGCGTCACACTGACCGCATACCCCAAGGAGGTCAAACGTTGATATACCATCTCGGCCAAAGTAACCGAACGGTGTTTTCCGCCGGTACAACCGACCGCAATCACCAACTGACTTTTTCCCTCATCTTGATAAAGCGGCACACTATAGGAAATCAAATCCAGCATTTTTTCGGCATATTGCTGCGCCGATTCGAAGTTCATTACATAATCCGAAACCTGCTTATCCAAACCGGTAAGAAGTCGCAATTCTTCAACATAAAACGGATTCGGCAAACAACGGACATCAAATAACAGATTGGCTTCGGTTGGTATGCCATATTTGAAGCCGAAGGACATACACGAAATTTTTAAATTATGGTTACCATCGCCCAAGAAAAGGGAAGAAAGTTGTTTTTTTAATTGACCCGATTTCAATGAAGTGGTATCAATAATATAATTGGCGCGTGCCCGTACATTGAGCAGCATATTGCGTTCTTTTTTTACCGCTTCTTCCACCGAAAGGTCGAAATCGGTGCAAAGGGGGTGCTTTCTTCTGGTTTCCTGGTAGCGGCGAATCAGCTCATTATCGGCGGCATCCAAAAAAAGGATTTTGTAGGCCACACCGCTGTTCGTAAGAGCATCGAACACCTCATCAATGTTTTGAAAAGCCTGTCCCCCGCGGGTATCGGTTACAATGGCCATTTTTGCAAGATTTAATTCCCCTTTTTTCGACAAATCCAAAAAAGCGGGAATAAGGGTAGGCGGAATGTTATCAATACAATAAAACCCCATATCCTCTAACGCATCGGCAGCACTGGATTTACCGGCGCCCGACATTCCCGTTACAAAAACGAATTCCATCTATTTTTCCTCCGTTCGGCCGCTAGCGACCAATAAATTCCACTTCCGGTTCCAAACGAACGCTGGTTTCTAAAAAGACCTTTTCACTCACCGCTTCGATCAATCGCTTCACATCCGAAGCGGTCGCCTCACCGGTGTTTATCACAAAACCGGCATGCTTTTCACTGACCATAGCCCCACCAATCGAAAGTCCTTTGAGTCCGCACATATCAATCAAGGTGCCGGCAAAATGACCGGTCGGCCGTTTAAATGTACTGCCGGCACTAGGGAATTCCAACGGTTGCTTGAGTTTGCGTCGTGCCATCAATTCCTCCATACGAGAGCGAATTTCGGTTGGCTCGCCTGCCGCCAAACGGAATGTGGCTGAGGTAATAACACGGTTTTTCTTTTCTTTAAATATACTGGTGCGGTAGCCTAATTTCATTTGTTCTAAGGTGAGGGTTTCGCTTTTTCCGTCGCGGTTGATTACTCTGCAAGAAGTAATCACATTGGCAATTTCAGAATCATAAGCGCCGGCATTCATATAAACGGCGCCCCCGACCAAACCGGGAATGCCCCATGCAAATTCCAAACCGGTCAATCCGTGTTCCAACGCAAAATTACATAACATAGACAATCGCAATCCACTGCCGCATATGATTTCATTGGGGCCGATTAATTCAATTTCGGACAAACCGCCGCCGACGTGAACAACAACCCCCTCTACCCCCAAATCGGAGCAAAGCAGATTGCTGCCATTGCCGAGAAAATACAGCGGATATTCCATTTCGTTGCAAAAGGCTACCACCCGACCGAGCATAGCTTCGTTGCCCGGTTCGACAAAGATATCGGCCGGTCCGCCGATTTTAAAGGTGGTGTGCAGTGCCATCGGTTCGTTTTCCCGATAGACGCATTCTTCCCGCTCTAAGAATTCTTTTAAAAGGGTATAATCCAAAAGATTCCCTCCCACTGGTCTTATTTTTGATACAAACGATGAATATAGGCCGCCCCAATGATACCGGCATCATTGCCGAGAGTAGCAATTTTAACCACGGTCTGTTTTTCCACATTTTTGGAAAACCGTTCTTTCTCTACGATTTCGTAAATGGGTTTGAGCAGCGTTTCTCCCTCTTTGGAGATACCACCACCTATGCAAAGCACCTCGGGTTGGAAAATATTAACGGTATTAACCAAGCCGCAGGCTAAGTAGCGAATATAATCCTCCACTACCCGCTTCCCAACGGCATCGTCGGCACGCATAGCATCAAAAGCGGTACGGCCGTTTACTTTCTTCACATCGCCGTGACACAGATTCCACATTTCAGATTCGGGATGTTCTTGCATTGCTGTACGGGTTAAGCGAATAAGTCCCGTTGCCGATGCATAGGCTTCCCAACAACCTTTACGTCCGCAGGTGCAGGGCAACCCATCCGCAACAATAACGGTGTGGCCAAGTTCGCCGCCGGCTAAATTGTAACCGGAATAAAGTTTACCGTTTACAATAATGCCACTTCCGACACCGGTTCCCAGCGTGATAGCGACAAAATCTTTCGTTCCCACACCGGCGCCGGCAATAAATTCACCATAGGCCGCAGCCGAAGCATCATTTTCCAAATACACCTCGCGCGAAAGCCGTTCTTTCAGCATTTCACCCATAGGTACATTTTGAAAGCGCAGATTGTTTGAAGTGGCAATGACACCGGTGTAGGGGTTAATGCTACCGGGTGCGCCCACTCCCACGGTGGCAATTTCTTGCAAGGTAAGGCCGGCATTCTCTATCGCGTCAAAAGCGGCGGCCGCCATATCATCCGCGATTTCTGCCGCCGGACGGGGCGCATTGGTTTTGCGCTTGGCCGAACCAACAATGCGGTAATTTTCATCCACAACTCCAACAGCAATATTTGTGCCACCCAAATCAATTCCTAAATGATACATATCAAATCTCCTAAAACTAAAACGGTTTAATCGAAAACATCTTCTTTGGCATTCGAGGCGCTTTCGTCAATGGCATCCGACATACCAAGCTTTTTCAGTAAAGCGTGGGCTGCATTGTATCCCATTTTCTTCTGGCGGTTGTTCATCGAAGCAACCTCAATAATTACGGCTAAATTGCGGCCCGGTTTTACCGGAATGGTAAGCGAGGGAATCGAAATACCCAAAATCTCGGTAGTTTCGTTGTCCAAACCCATACGGTCATATACCTTATCCGAATTCCACGGTTCCAAATTAATGACCATATCAACTTTTTCGGTCAATTTCACAGCACCGGCACCAAAGATGCGACTGGCGTTAATAATACCTATTCCGCGCAATTCGATAAAATGCCGAATATTGTCGGGGGAGGAACCAACCAACGAGCGGGAGGAAACTCGCCGCAGTTCAACAGCATCGTCGGCAATCAGTCGATGGCCGCGTTTGACCAATTCAATGGCGGTTTCGCTTTTACCAACTCCACTTTCACCTAACAACAAGACGCCTTCACCGTAGACCTCCACCAATACGCCGTGGCGGGTAATACGCGGTGCTAACTGTACGTTTAAAAAAGCAATCAGGGAGGATAAAAAACTGGAGGTGTAATCTTCCGTGCGAAGCAAGGGTACTTGATATTTTTTCGCCGATGCCAGCATTGGTTCGGGTATCGCCAATCCGCGGGACATAATCACAAGCGGCGGCGTGCGGGAGAAAAAGTTTTCCATACAAACGGCAAGGGATTCTTGGTCTAACTCACCAAGATAACTCTCCTCGCTCTTGCCAATAATTTGTACCCTCTCACTGTCAAAAAATTCATAATAACCGGCCAACTGCAAACCGGGGCGATTCACCTCGGCGTTGGTGACCAACAGTTCCTCGGGATTCTTCGGTAGGTAAACCGTTTCGAGGGAAAATTCTTTCATAATCTTGGCCAACGAAACGGAAAAATCGGTTTTCATACTACCCCTCCATTCTTCTTTTTATTATACACAAAAGGCTGCCATTTGCCAAGTTTTTTTTACGCAAAAGCTGATTTCTTTTTTTCCTGTCGCAGCAATCGGGTGATTTGACTCTTTTTTCTTTCTTGATCTGTCAAATTTTTCTTTCTCTCTCTGTAAAATTTTTCTTGAAAAACGGTCTGCATTGCGCTATAATATTCAAGAATGGAACCGGGTAACTTTTCGGCTCTCGTCCCGCCCGAAAATCCCCCTCGCATAACAAGCATTTTAAAACAGGATAAGCGATATTCCACCCTTTGTAAATACGGTAAAACTTTCGCTTATCCCCATCAAACAAGGAGAATTATAACACC
>JAZNIW010000014.1:0-27515 GCA_045577695.1 Acutalibacteraceae bacterium | reverse complement strand
TGTCTGTTATTATTTTTATTATCATTATTATTTCGTGTGCAATTATTATCGATAGTAGAGCCACGGAAATTGTAAATCACGATATAATTTATAACTAAACGAAGCACGGCGGCAGGGAGATTAACACCTCTCTGCCGCCGTTTTCTTACTTATTTTCTTTTTTCAGTCTTGCCTTTGCTTCTTCAACGGTTTCGCCGTCTTTCGTGAGATAGGCATCTACAAACTTATCTTCAATTTTGGTATAGCCGCCAACAACACCTTGCTCGATTTTTTTGTAGCCGTCTACCACACCTTTTTCGATTTTCTTGTAACCGCCGGTTACTGCCTCAGCAATCTTTTCGTTTGCTTTTACAATTTTTGATTTAGCCATATCTGTATATTTTCCTCCAATAAGATTGATTCCAAGAAGCAGTACAACAATCCATACTGCCGTTCCCGTAAATATATTTAACAATAAGATATCTGCCGATTTCATACCGGGAAAGGACACCAGCATTGATCTTTGCATTGTGTAAATAGAAACACACGCATCTGCCAAAGAAATATTACGGAGTGTTTTTAACACCGGAGAAGCAGAGCGTTTTGCCTTTGTCATACCGATAATGGAAATAGTAATTTTTGTAAATGTATAGGTGGCGATGGTGATCATTACAATTTCGTGAAAGTCAGTACCCCTATCTTTAACTGCCGATAGGATATTCACGCCCACTATGCAGAAAGAAAGCACCACCAATAAAATTCCCGTAATGCGCCGTGCAAAAAGCTCGGTATCATAATTACCGTTTGCTTTACGCCTTATTTGTAACACGGAATATCGGGTTACAGTCAGCACAGCATAATATGCACCTACCGTAATAAACCACCAAGAATGTGTAAGGAACCCTATAATACAGTTGCCAAGTGCATAAGCAACATTAAACGCAAGGCTTGTATAAGGACTTCTTACAAGGGCTAATATTTTCATTTGATACCCTTAATCATTGGAATGAGCGCAATTAACATAACGATACCAAGTAAACCAACGAGCGTACCCCAAATGATTTGCTGCCACACAAGGCACATACACATACCTACACCAAGTACTAAAGCGGCAACAATGGCATAAATTGTGCGCAGTACATTTTTACCACTCATCTTCGGCAATTTCTTGTTTTCCATCTTGCACCATATAAGAGCCGTGATAATACCGAGAACGATACCGATAGCACCGAAAACCACACCTTCCGTAAAAGCATTCCATTCCGGCAGGAGAGCCATACACATACCGAGTGCGAAAAGTACCCCGCTTACCGTTCCCATTATCAATGCAACAAAGCTACTCTTTTTCATTTTGAAAACTCCTTTCATTAAACCAACACTTGTGTTTTTATTGCATTTATAGTATAATGATTTAAGACAAACAAAACAACCAACAAATAAACAACAAGTGTTGGAATAAATAAAAAAGCGACCATCAATTTGGTCGTAAGTGTTAGAATAATGGAGAATTGCTATGAATGTAAAGAACAATAAGCGGCGCAGGGAGTCGCAGGAGAAAATAGAAAAAGCGTTTATAGAACTACTGCAAACTCGTGAGATTAAGGATATTACCGTTTCTGATCTTATCAAAATGACAGAACTAAACCGCAGCACCTTTTATGCGAATTATATTGATATATTCGACCTTGCCGATAAGACAAGAGAGAAGCTTGAGAGTGATTTTAGTAATCTGTTTGCCGACTATGATTATTTTAATGAGCGTACCGGTGCTGAAAAAATGTTTGCACATATCAAGGATAATCAGATTTTTTACAAAACCTACTTTAAGCTATGCTATGATGACAAACACCTTATATCAATATATGATACCAAGAGAGCCGAAAAGGAACATATTGAAACCAACATTAAATACCACATTGAGTTTTTCAGAAATGGTCTGAATGCCATTATAAAACTTTGGCTTGCAGGCGGATGCCAAGAGTCCCCAAAAGAAATGGCTGATGTATTAAAAGCGGAATATAGAGGAAGATAATGCTGAATTTTCGTAAATCTCTTGAATTTTGAAGACAGATTCATTATAATACTAATGTCATCGTGGCAACACTATGGCAACAAAAAATCTGATAGTCCATATTTTATGGATAATACAGATGTATGAGATACCACGAGCTAAACCGCCTATACAAAATTGTTTAGGTTAGGTCTCTCGGGAGCGAGTGGGAATAATTTAGAAAACGCTGTAAACCCGCATAAACACTGGTTTTTTGAGGCCCCAAAAAGCCTCGTGACAACGTTTTGACAACAATTTCAGATTATTTATAAATAAAGAGCTAACAGATTTTTGTTACAAAGTCCGTTAGCTCTTTTTTGTTTTAATTTTTCATAAAAATCAAAGCTTTTTATAGCTCCTCTTTTCCGTAGGCGGGGAGGGAGCAAACGATATCCAGATTTCCGTTACGGCAACGAAGGGTATCTAAAAACTCCTTGGTTTTGCTTACATCGCGGAGTCTTACCTTATAGACCAACTGAAAAAGGCTACCCATATTCACGGTGCGCACGCGAACAAGCTCATAAAAGGTGGTGTACTCCTTAAATACATCGTCAAAAAGATTGGTAAAATCGATGTTTTCAGGAATAGTGATTTTAAGCTCGCGCTCGGCGGATTTTGTTGAACCAAGTCCGACAAGAGTGTAAAAGAAGGTTAGCGCAACAATGATTGCGGTAAAAAGCGCCGCAACCCATATAAAGCCCATACCCGTTGCAAGACCGACCGCCATACTTAAAAATACGCTGCCGATTTCCCTTGCGTTACCCGGTACAGAGCGAAATCTGACAAGGCTGAAGGCCCCCGCAACCGCCACGCCAACACCGATGTTACCGTTTACCATCATAATAACCATCTGAACAATGGCGGGGAGCAAAGCCAGTGTTAAAACAAAGTTTTTGGAATACTGACTGCGAAAGGTATAGCTAAGGGCAATAACCGCTCCCAAAACAAGCGACACCAAAATGCAAATAAAAAAGGAAAATGTTGTAATGTTGTTTTGAATAATAGAATTAAACATTTTTGGCACCTCCAAACATAGAAATTTCTTTATTGTAACTTAAAAAAGCTTTTCCGTATTTTGAAAAAGAGTTGGGGAAAATGTTAAGCTCACTTAAAATATGGGCAAGCCAAACAGGCATAACACCCGGAATTTTAATTTCAAGCAAACGATAATTCTCATCTATAAGCCGCTCACCATAGGCACCGAGGGTTAAATCCAAATCCTCCCTACGCCACATAATATCCTTGTCTACCGTGATTCGAAGCTCGGGATTTTCTTTGTCGAAAAACGCCTTTCGGGTGTAAAAAACGGCGGTTGAAGGAGCTAAATTTTTGTAACTTTTTAAAAACCAATCGAGTTCATTTTTAATCTGTCCTGATGTGTCAATATCCCCCGTTTTAAGGTAATTGACCGCCCTTTGGTAGGTGGTATCCAGCCGTCTTTTGTAAACTACCTTTGCAAATTTTTTCTTAATTTCTATAAAGGCAGTTGAGCCATCATTCGGCACGCCGTAACAGCGAAGTCGCAGTTTTTCCTTATAGAGAGGTTTATCCAGCGAGCGGCGGATTAAAAGATAATCGTAGGTATCATAATAAAGATTGCAGATTACCGTTTCGCCAAATTCATCGGGCGCCATACGGTCGCCGATTTTGAAAAGCAGAGCCTCTGCCTGCTCGTTGGTTATGTAATATTTTTTCTCATACCTACGAAAGGTGTATGTGAATTTTGCCTTTGCCAAATACTCACCCCTTAAAAAACGCAACGCGTTTGAGCGTTTACGAAGCAACCGGCTACCTTTTCACCATCAGGTGAAAGGTACACTGTTTACGAAAACGAGTGTACCTTTTATAGTGAACATTGCCTTGCGGCAAGCGTACAGCGACTTTGTCGCATTGTCTTTATAACATTTACCAGCTTAATATTTTCTTATCCATATAGTTTATTCTGTCCGAAACAAATTGGCGCAGATAGGAAACCTGATCTTTGTAATTATCCATCTGTTGGGTGGTGCGCGTGTAGGTATGCACGGCGGGCTCGGTAATCTCCCACAATTCAAAGTTAACCGCCTGAGATTTGTTTATCATTTTTGAGGTTTTGTCCACAAAACTCGGAAGTGCATTAACCTTGGTTTTTGATTTTTGCCATACCTGTTTTACAATAGCCTTGAATTGAGGCATCGCCATTAAATCGGCAAACCAGCGGGTGTTGTCAAGGTAGGTGTTATTCTTTATGTTTTCATTTGCATAATTGCCGTTACCAAGTCCCAGGTCAAAGTCCCATACGGGACCCATTTTAAGCTTTCCGCCCGCATCCTTGTACATATAGCAGGAGCAATGCAGCTGGGAGTCGGTGTTCATTGCTAGTTCCTCAACAATGTACCACTTTGCCATGGCTTCCATATCCAGATACTTGGAAGCCTCAGCGAAATTACGAGATTTTATAGCCGCTTCGGTATCATCCATATAATTATAAATGTATTCAAGGTATTTCAGCTGTTTGGTTTTGCTCAGTGCCAGCAATTTGGTATCGGACGGCTTGTTTATATTGAAAATGATGCCGGAATAGTGCAAAGAATCGAAGAACATATCGCCGCTTATGGGGTCAAGAGTAATAGCGTGGTTCAGCTTCTTCCATTTTGAAGGACGGTCGGCATCCAGACCGTTTGTCCATGTTCCAAACTCGCCATATGCCTTGTTGTGGCCGTTGGTTTCAATAATATAACCAATCTTTTCAGGGGCAAGATTTTCTTTAAATTTGGTGATATCCACCCTGCTTTTGCTAACCTCAACCTTTTCAATAAGCTGATAGTTGCCGGCATAGAAGCCGTTTACCCACAAATCCACAAACCGGACATCCATTACCGTCTCAGAGCCTAAATTATGCGCAAGTTCCATTGCAACGGCATTGCGTATAAGAGAGCGGTCGGCAAAGTTTGCCGAAAGCACCCACTCGGTATGTGCGGGAAGGCCCAGCATCTTCTGCTTTTTTTCAAACTTCAAAGTGTAACTTTTTTTGGGATAATAGTACCAACTGGTCCATCCGCGCCCTTTAATGGATGCCGATGCATTTATGTACTGATTTTTAGCAAATGAGTAATTGCCGTAGGAGGAATTTCCGCCACCTGCGAAAACGGTGCATTTTTTGTATTCGGTTTTGCTGATAATGTCTTCGAAATCGGCGGTGTTTATCGACATTGAGGGAAGTCCTGTATTAAGGGTCATAACATATATGGTGTATTTGGTTTTTTTACCGCCTTTTTCTACCATAATCTCAACGGGAACGGTAAAGTTAAAGGCTACTCTGCCGCTTTTAATCTCGGTTTTTCCGTACCATACCTTGTCGGCATTGACGGTAAATTCGGGCCGTAAGGCATTAATATGCGTGCCTGCAGGCAAAAGCGCGGTGATTTTATTACCCGAAATATTACACTCCACCGAGAAAGGCAGATTTCGGTTAATATTCTGCATAAATACGAATTCGGTGATAAGACCGCTGCCTGTTCCGCCGCTTTTTTCGATAATGGGAACACCGGCTTGAGCATCGATAGGCGAAATGGACGGCCATTTGTAATTGGAGGAGTTGTGGGTTTTATCCGAACTCGCAGTCCAGCCCTTAGGGTTGTTTAAAACCTTAACATTCGTGGGCAGTTTATCAGAACTGCTTGCACTGTTTGATTTGTTCCCCGATTGTTTTTTGGATGCGGATGAAGACCCGCCCCCCATTAAAGTTTCTTTGGAAGAACTTTCTTCGGAAGATTCCTGCTCATTGATTTCTACTCGACTGGAAGCATCTACCGTTTCTGCATCCTTTGGACGAGTGACAAAAACGATGGTTAAAACAATCGAAACAACCACAAAAACAGCCGCAACGCAGATCAAAATTTTGTGTTGTAATTTCATTGGAACATCTCCTTAAAATATCAATTGTTTTATTTTAACATAAAATTTATTTTTCGTCAATGAATTTTTATCCAATTTTCCAAATATTGTTATGCCCTTGTGTAAGGAATGAGGTTAATAATACAAATCTATCGCCCTGCCGATTTCGGTAGAGCGAATTTATATTTCTATTTGACATCGTTGCCAAACCCATTGACATTGAAGTCAATCTATGATAAAATATCATTCGATATATAACATAAGCTATTTTAAGGAGGTGCCCTATGCCGCCTAAAGTTAAAGTGACAAAAGAAGAGATTATAAATGCCGCCGTTGATATTGTGCGTAATAAGGGGGCACAGGCAATCAATGCAAGAACGATAGCTTCTGCATTAAATTGCTCTACACAACCGATGTTCTCTAACTTTGTTACGATGGATGAGCTGCGTCTTGCCGTTGTTGAAAAAGCGGATATATTGTGTCAAGCATATACGCAACAAGAAATCGATCGCGAAGAGTTTCCTGCTTACAAGGCAACCGGTATGGCCTACATACGCTTTGCCAAAGAGGAAAAAGAGTTATTCAAACTCTTATATATGCGCGACCGGTCCGGCGAATCCATTCCGAAAACAACAAAACAAACGGACGAAATGGAATCCATTATTCACAATAATACGGGTCTTAGCGGAGTAGATGCAAAGCTATTCCACCTTGAAATGTGGGCGTACGTTCACGGAATTGCCACTATGCTTGCAACCGGATTTTTTGATCTTGATTGGGATCTTATCAGCAAAATGCTCACCGATTCCTATCAAGGGCTTTTGAAACAATTTGGAATGGAGTGAAAAACAATTGGACGCTATTCGAATAGATGGTTTAACCAAAAAATATAAAGATGTTGTTGCGGTAGATAATCTTCGTCTTTCGGTGCGCAAAGGTGAACTGTTCTCGTTGCTTGGTGTAAACGGTGCGGGCAAGAGTACCACTATTAAAATGCTGTCCTGCCTTACACAACCAACAAGCGGAGACGCTTTTCTGAATGGGAAAAGCATTTGCAAAGACGCTGCCGCCGTGAAATCGCTTATAGCCGTTTCTCCGCAGGAAACTGCAGTTGCACCCGGACTTTCGGTTCAGGAGAATCTTGAACTGATGTGCGGCGTTCACGGTTTTGCAAAGAGCAAGCAAAATGCAAAAATTGCAGAGCTTACTGAACTGCTTAGACTGGAATCGGTTCGCAAGAAAAAGGCAGGTAAACTCTCCGGTGGCTGGCAACGAAGACTGAGCATTGCTATGGCGCTTATCCGCGAACCGGAAATATTGTTCCTTGACGAACCTACGCTTGGTCTTGATGTGCTGGCCCGACGTGATCTGTGGGATTTAATTTGTTCTCTTAAAGGGAAAACTACCATTGTACTTACAACACATTATATGGAAGAGGCAGAGGCTTTGTCAGACCGTATTGCAATTATGAAAGATGGCAAGCTTCTTATTTGTGATACCGCGGATAAGATAAAAAAAGCGGCAGGTACAGACAGTTTTGAACAAGCCTTTGTGTGGTATGTGCGGGGGGTGACGAAATGAGAATGCTGGCATTTGCAAACAGAAATACAAAAGAGTTATTACGAGATCCGCTAACTCTTTTCTTCGGGCTCGGCTTTCCCCTTGTTTTAATTTTATTATTAAGTGCTATACAAGCAAATATCCCTGTAAAGCTGTTTGAAATACAGCACTTAGCCCCGGGTATAACCGTTTTCGGGTTAGCATTTATGACTTTATTTTCAGCAACCATTATCGCAAAAGACAGAAATAGTTTATTGCTTGAGCGTTTATATACAACACCAATGACCCCGATCGATTTCATTCTGGGTTACACTTTACCCATTATTCCGATTTCTGTTGCTCAATGCAGTATCTGCTATATTGCCGCAATCCTTCTCGGACTCAAAATCGGTGTAAACATTTTGTACGCTATCGTATCCATTATTCCCATTTCCCTTCTTTACATCGCTTTGGGACTTCTTTGCGGAAGTATACTGAACGATAAACAGGTTGGCGGCATTTGCGGTGCTTTGCTTACCAATCTTTCCGCCTGGCTGTCCGGTGTTTGGTTCGATCTTAACCTTGTGGGTGGTGCTTTTAAGAAGACGGCATACGCACTTCCGTTTGTTCACGCTGTAGATATGGAACGAGCGATACTTGCGGGTGATTTTGCAGGGATTTTCCCTCATATATGGTGGGTTCTTGGTTATACCGTAATACTGCTTATATTCGCAGTATTATTGTTCTTGCGACAAATGAAAAAACAATAAATAAGAATTTTTCAAAAAATCCCCTTACGTAAGGTATTGCTTGTTACGCTGCGTAATAATATAAAATGAACCGCGTGAGGAGGTGAAAGCTATGTCAAAGTATACAACAGGAGAAATCGCCAAGCTCTGCGGCGTATCTGTCAGAACGGTGCAATATTATGATTCACGACACATTCTTGTGCCGAGCGAACTGTCGGAAGGTGGTCGTCGCCTTTATTCCGAAGAGGATCTAAAGCGGATGCGGATTATCTGTTTTCTGCGTGAAGCCGGAATTCCTATCAAAAGCATCGGCGAGTTGTTTGCGGAGGAGTATCCCGAAAAAATTATTTCCGTTCTTCTTGACCAGCAAGCGCAAGAACTTCGGGAAGCAATATCCAATGAACAGAAGAAACTCAGCATCATAGAGACCATTAAACGTGAACTCAAAGAGATGGAAACTTTCTCCGTTGAATCTATCGGTGATATAGCACACATTATGAAACAAAAAAAAGAACTTGCAAAAATGCGTTGGCTTATGATTCTTACGGGAATTCCCGTGACCGCACTGCAATGGACTGCCATTGTCCTTTGGCTCGCGCGCGGACTTTGGTGGTTATTTATTATTTGGGTATGTGTTGCAATTCCGTGGGGCATTACCATATCCATTTTCTACTATAAGCGCGTTGCCTATATCTGCCCCGAATGTCACGAAATATTCAAACCGCGCTTCAAAGAAATGTTTTGGGCATATCATACGCCAAAAATGCGCCGTCTTACTTGCCCGAAGTGCGCTCATAAAGGGCTGTGCATTGAGGTGTATGACGAAAAGAAAGGCACGAACAACCGTTAAATTCTAAAACCGTTATTGTTTGCCTTCGCCTCTCCCCCATTTTTTATTTTTAAAAGAGCCACAATTTTATTATGCTGTAATGTCAGGGAGATATTATCATCGGGGATATCGGTACTCACCTGCTCGTTACGGTATGAGACAAAAGCAAAAGATGCACGAGATTTTCGTGCATCTTTTTTACTGTCCTTTAGAGTAAGTCTCACTTTCGTTGTTTCTTTTCATTTTCACAAAGGGCATTTTTCACAAAAAGGAAATTGAATTTTTTCTGTTTTTCCCCTTGCAACCGATGTTGCACTGTTGTATACTTAATATAGGTAAGTTTTTGTCTTTTTTAAAAAGGCGTTTTATTACATTTCGGGGGCTACAGAGTTATGAAAATCGGCTTTGATAATGAAAAATATATCCGCCTGCAATCGCAACAGATTCGCGACCGCATTGAAAAGTTTGGCGGCAAACTATATATGGAATTCGGCGGCAAACTCTTTGACGATTTTCACGCCTCCCGCGTGTTGCCCGGTTTCGCACCCGACAGCAAAGTTCATATGTTGATGCAACTAAAAGACCAAGCTGAAATCGTCATTGTCATCAACGCCGATGCCATTGAGAAAAACAAGCGCCGTGGGGATCTTGGCATCACCTACGATCTGGACACTCTTCGCCTGATTGACGCCTTTCGCGGTATTGGGTTGTTTGTCGGTAGCGTGGTGATTACCTGCTACAACGGTCAACACGCCGCCGATGTTTTTGAAAAGCGCCTTCGTTCCCTTGGCGTACAGGTTTATAAACACTATCCGATTGCCGATTATCCCTCGAACATTCCGCTGATTGTTAGCGACGACGGTTTCGGCAAAAACGATTATATTGAAACCTCTCGCTCCCTCATCGTGGTCACCGCCCCCGGCCCCGGTAGCGGCAAAATGGCCACCTGTCTCTCACAACTGTATCACGATAATAAGCGCGGTATTAAGGCCGGATATGCCAAGTTTGAAACCTTCCCCATTTGGAATATCCCCTTAAAGCACCCCGTCAACTTAGCCTACGAAGCCGCCACCGCCGATTTAAACGACGTGAATATGATTGACTCCTACCATTTAGAGGCCTACGGCGAAACTACCGTCAACTACAACCGAGATATTGAAATTTTTCCCGTGCTCAATGCCATGATGGAGCGTATTATGGGAAAATCTCCCTACAAAAGTCCTACCGATATGGGTGTAAATATGGCCGGTTACTGCATTTTTGACGACGAGGCCGTCACCGATGCCTGCCGACAAGAAGTCTTACGCCGTTACTACAAGGCCTGTTGCAATGTGCGTCAAGGGTTTTCCGAACCACAGGAAGTTGGTAAACTGGAACTTTTAATGAGCCAAATGGGCATCACCACGGCCGATCGTCCGGTGGTAGCCGCTGCTTTAAAAAAAGCAGAAGAAACCGGTGCTCCCGCCGTTGCTTTGCAATTTGAAGATGGAGAAATCGTCACCGGAAAAACCTCTTCTCTGCTGGGAGCCTCGGCCGCCGTTTTGCTCAACGCCTTAAAAAAACTCGGCGGCATTTCAAAGGATATGGACCTAATCTCCCACGTTGTTATTGAACCGATTCAAACCTTAAAGACCGAATATATGGGCAACCATAATCCCCGCCTTCACACCGATGAGGTGCTAATCGCCCTTTCCATTTGTGGGGCAACCAGTCCCGTTGCGGCATCCGCGGTAGAACAGCTGGCCAAGCTCAAAAATTGCGAAGCTCATTCCTCCGTCATTTTATCGAGTGTGGATGAAAATGTTTTCCGCAAACTGGGTGTTCATATCACCTACGAACCGCAATACCAAACCAAAAAACTCTACCACCGCTAAGGTCGCATACAACAGCTCTTTCAATAAAAATTTTTATTCTCCGCCCCAAAAGGACTTGCTTTTTGGGGCGGAGTATAGTATAATATTATTTAGAAATTTTATGGGGGCGTAGCTCAGCTGGGAGAGCGTACGGTTCGCATCCGTAAGGTCGAGAGTTCGATCCTCTTCGTCTCCACCAGTCGAGGGGCTCGACACCCAATTCGTCTTAAAGTCTTGTGCTAATTTCAACTTAGCGACTCGACCAAAAGGTTCGGATTTGAGTGGCGAAGCTCCACCAGTCGAGGGGCTCGACACCCAATTCGTCTTAAAGTCTTGTGCTAATTTCAACTTAGCGACTCGACCAAAAGGTTCGGATTTGAGTGGCGAAGTTCCACCAATCGAGGGGCTCGACACCCAATTCGCACGAAAGTCTTCTGCTAATTCCAAGTTAGCAACTCGATGGCTTCGTTCGTAGGTGTTGTTGCTCCAACAAACGAAAAACCTTGAAATCTTTTGAGATTTCAAGGCTTTTTTGTTTTTCGATTCTTTTGTTTATTGAAAAAATAATTTTTTCTCAGCACAAAAAAACTTCTTGCAATAAAACCGATATCCCGCAGCCGACCCTTTTATAAAGGTTGTCTCCCGCAGTTTCTTTTACGAATGAACCAAATGCCATTATGCATAACAGTTGTACCTCTGCCAAAGCGAATGATGGAACTTATGCCGTTTAACTCATTGGACTGCAAGTTTTGTTGTTACTTTATCGCCTTGTTTTTCCATTTGCCCCGAGCATAGAAAATAATTGTTAAAATAGCGCCGATAACCCACGAACAAAGAAGAGATACTTGAATACACTCACTGCGGCCAACCGGAAGTTCCGGTGTGCGAGTGAGATAGGAAATAGCGTAAGCCAACGGTATGCGCACTACCACTGTGGTAATCAACGAAATCCACATAGGTGTCATCGCATCCCCTGCGCCACGCATAACGCCCGAAAAACTTTGGGTGACGGCAAAGGCGATATAGCCGACCGCTAGAATTTGCATTTGATAATAACTTAAATTTATCAAAGCGGCGGTGTCCGTAAAGACGCTCATCAACCCCTTGCCAAAAAGCAGTATGGTTAGGGTTATGGCTGTTGAAAACAAAACTGCCATCATTGTTCCCTGTTTGGCTCCTTTGGTAACACGATCATACAAGCCGGCTCCTACATTTTGACCGGCAAAGGTAGTCATAGCCATACCGAAGGAGAAATTTGGCATCATAGCAAAACCGTCAACCCGCATTACCACCACATTGGCGGCAATGAAAAATTCCCCAAATTGATTGGTTAGTGACTGCACTATAATCATAGCTGAGGACAGAACAGCTTGCGTCAAACCGGAGGGCAAACCCAGCCGCACCAAGATTTTGACATACGAAGCCTTGGGTTTTAAATATTTTAAGCCAAAATCAAAATGGCCGCGCATTCGAGCCAGTTTAACAAGGCACAAAATTGAAGAAATACCTTGGGCAATGACGGTAGCCAAAGCAACACCTGCCACCCCCATCTGAACCACAGCCACGAAGAAAATATCCAGACCGATATTGATCACCGTTGCAACCAGCAAATAGATAAGGGGGGAAATGGAATCCCCCATCCCGCGTAAAATACCACTTAAAATATTAAAGTAGGCCATACCGGCAATGCCAATAAGCGAAATCATCAAATAGGCGGTGCACCCGTCCAAAATAGCAGGCGGCGTGTTTAAAAAAATTAAAATTTTGCGGATAAAGGGGACTGCTACAGCAATGATAAGCAGACATGAAATGGCTGTTACCGTAATGCAGGTACCGATGGTGTAGGATAATTCCTCCCGCTTTTTCGCACCGTAATATTGGGCCACCATAATGCCAACACCGGCTGAAATGCCGATAAACAGAACCAACAAAAGGTTAAGAATAGGGGTTGAACTGCCCACCGCCGCCAAGGCGTTATCGCCAATGTATTTTCCCACCACAATGCTATCCACCGTGCTGTACATTTGTTGCGCCACATTGCCGAGAAGCATAGGAATTGTAAAGACCAGAATGCTTTTCCACGGGGAACCTTTGGTCATATCGGTTGGCTTAAAAAAAGTTTTTAACAAATTTACGTCACCACATTTTCTTTATTCGTCATAATAACTCCCCAGCGTAATGCCGGTGTAGTAATGTTTTAAAATCCATTCATAATCCTTACCGCTTTTTGCGTAAGCGTTAGCGCCGGTTTGACTCATTCCCACTCCGTGACCGTAACCGTGCACCGTAAAGGTGAATTTGTCATCGGTTTTGCTATAGGCAATTTTATAGGCGCTGGAGCGCAACACATTGGCTGCTCCGACACGTGATGTGGTGAACAACTCATTACGAAGCGCGGGTCCTTTTTTGGATACGCCCCCCACCTTGACGGTAGTAACATAGCAGTTGTTTTTATCATAACTACATACAAACCACTTGGATTTATCGGCCGTTTTTTTCAAATCAATCCCCCACTGGTCTTCGACCCATTTCGCTACATCCGATGCGGCATATTTGCGAATGGTTTGAAAGCCATTAACGCTCTTGTCCACCGAGGAATCCACGCTATAAAGGTAGGGTAACTGAGAGCTCCAAATATCCTTGCTGTTGGCGGTTTTTCCGGCCGAGATGGCGTAATAATAAGTGCTGGCCACCTTGCCGCCGTAAACCGCCACCTGACCGGCCACGGCATTCGCCGCCTGCTGCGCGCGAGAAAGCGCTTGTTTCATCGGTGCACTGGGCACCTTTCCATCGGCCGCTCCATTGCAGAGTAACCAAGAATAGGCCGCAACCGCCTGTGCTTTTAAAGCCTCAATATGATAACTCGAACCCATTTCTGCCTCAATCACCTGTGCGAGGATTTCGTTAGCAGGGGCGGCAACCACCTTGCCGGTGAGCTGATTTTTCACCGTTAGGGTTGGCAGTTTTATCGATTCGGTGAGCGTAGAGGAGACCTGTGATGTGGTTGTGGTTGAGGATGGTTTCACACTGCTGATCGGCTTACTGCTCGCCGGTTTGTTGCTGACCGGCTTTTTGCTGCCGGAAGATAAAACCGGTTTGGAAGAAAGCAGCGGTTTTACCGTAATGGCGGAAGAAACCATTTCTTGCTGCTCATACCGACTGGAGGCACCATCTATCATATTTTTATCGGTCGAAACAACTTTATCCTCCTCTAAGATTTCTTGCAAGGAGGGAGAGGAAGGCACCGCCGAAGAACTTTCAAAAAAGGATGGGGAAGACTCGTTAAGCGCGGTACCGGTCACATCGACCAACGGGCTTTCTCCCTCACGCACACAACGGGCAACCACCACTGTTTGAACACCCTCACCCTCACTAACCAAGGTAATCAGTTGGTCATTGATATCCAAATCAATATTGGTATCAATGCGAGAGGCCTCAGTGAGTTCTCTTAAGTAGGTTGCAAACGCGGCATCGTCAAAAAAACGGGTGCAAATCAAGCGCTCCATTTTTTGCTTTGTCCCTTGAAATACAGCAAATATTTTCCAATTGTTTTCCAAATAAAGGGTGTCAAAGGTAAAGGTGGGAGCTGATTTGTAGTGATCTAACTCCAGATATTTTTTTAATTCGGAAAACATAGTGTTTTCTTGAATATCCTTTCCGTAAACCACAATATTGCGGGAGAAACCGTCCTTACTGCTGACATTATCGGTATACAGCGTGCCAAATCGATTCGCACTGCCATCGAACAAATGCGTTTCATAATACAACGGAGAGCGCTTTGCGGCTGAAACCACCGGCAGATGAATATTGGTATTGGGAATGCTCAGCCACCCGTAAATGTCGGCATTGGTTTGATAAAGTTTGCCGAATTTGTAAAGCATCTCTTGCGGCAATTTTTCCCAAGGAATGCCGTAACTTTTTTGCGTTTCGGCATAGACATTTGCCGTTTGCATTGGCTGAAAGACCCACTCATATCCGAAATAGGAGGCCAACAAAACGGCTATTACCAACAAAATGGAAATAAAGACGCGCCACCAGCGGCGACGAACCCCTTTCCCCTCGCTCGGAGGAACAGCAGCACCTTCGGTTAAAAAATCCTCCAAATTGAATTGCCCACCGCTGTGTTCAGGCTGGTCGGCCACGGTATACATTGGGTGTTCCGCTTCTTCTTCGGGGGCAGTCTTAACCTCTTGCTCGGAATGAACATCCAAAGGAATATCTTCCGCCGGCTTTTCGTTCAAAACGGCCACTTTGGAGGCCTGCTCGGTGGTAAATTCATCGACTTGCGCCGACGTCCCCTTTGTAGTAGGTTCAGCCGAAGCCGCGTCCGAACCGGCAATGGCAGATGGGACAATCGCCGACTCCACCGAGTCTTGTTGCATCGTCGATTCAACCGCCGGCGCTGCAACTTGCTCTACCACATCTGCGGGAACGGTGGGCGCAAGGATCACCCGTTGATCCGGTGCTGTTGTTTTACCTTTTTTCTGTGCGAAAAAGGTTAAATATGGACAAACCAACTCGTCAACCAAGGTGTGCCTTAGGTCACGTTCGGCTGTTAATAGAATAATGGATTGGTCGAAATTTTCCAATACACAACCACCGAATTCTCCGGATGCTGTTACCAACGGAACGGCGGTATCGGGCAAAGAAAACTCGCCCAAATCGGCCACCGAAAACAAGGTCTTATCTACCGGTTTCAATACATAGCCGGTGGCTTTGGCAATAATTTTCGGCAGATAGTCGAGATCCAAAGGATTGAAACTGCCCACGGCAATGATCACGCGACTACGCATCGTGCTTTTTTGAAGAGCCATTAAAAACTCAGTCCGACTTTTGGCCAAAAAGCTTAAAAACCGAACATTACAACTACCGCAAAGGGCAAATTCCATTTTAAAATCAGTCGATGCACCAAAATAAATCACTTCCAGTGTTAAATCCGGAACCATGCATTCACCTTGCTTTCTGTAGAGCGTTTTTTATTGTGGATTGTTCGAAAGTTCACTTTCGGGTTTCCCAAAAGCAGAAGGGGTAGAAACGATCGGTTGCGAAGAGTCGGAAGGCATTTTTTGCGAAGAAGACGTCTCGTTATTCGACGACGTAGAGGCTGTCGATTCTTTCACCGAGGTGACCGAGGTGTTGGATTTTTTCGAACTTTGGCTCGACACTCGATTGGCGCTGCCGGTATTTTTCACCGAAGAAGACTTGGAAGAAACAGCAGGCGTTACTGCAGATGAAGTCAAGTCAGAAGAAGTGTTTTCGGTATGTGTTGGTGTGTTTTTTGGCTTGGTAAGTCCTTTTTGGGTATACCAAACCGCCGGATACACCGGATACGGATTAACCTTTGCCGCCTCTGTATTGTGTATGGTATCGCGCTCATCATCACGCACACGGCGTGCCACTACTACCAAACGGGCATCATCAAACTCGTAGGTGCAAGTAGAAAGGGTTATTAACTCGTCGGTTGCCACCACGTCCACTCCGGTATCGATTACGCTACGGACTTTCACGTCGTTTACAAATTGCATAAACTCCTCATCATCGGCAAAGTCACTTTTTCGATAATCAAATACCTCCCCATTATCGTGTTCCGGCTTGGTGTTGGTAATAAACACGGAGAAAATTTTGTATTCTCCCTCACGATACAAGGTGGTGAAATCAATCACCGCGTGCTTTTTATAAAAGTTTAAATCGGTATAGTGCTTCAGCGGTCCAAACATCGTGCCATCCCGCATATGGTGCCCGTAAATTACCAAGTTTTGGCTGGTGGCGTTTTTCCCAACAAAGGCATACTTGTCCAAAAAAAGAGCTCCATAGCGGCTCGGTTCTTTGTTCATATTATGACTGGCATAATACAGATTGTCGGTTCCTTGATAGACCGGATTATTGATATTGGTGCCCTCAATTTGAATCCATGCGCGGATATCCTCATTCTCCTCCATCAGCGATTCAAAACCTATGAGAACCCCTTCTTCATTCCGTTCGTAGCTCTCCTCATTTTGCCAAACAGCTGCGGCTTCTTTGACCAAGCCACTTTGTAAGCTGCCCTCAACAAAATATTGAATTAAATATATCATCGATCCTATCATCACCAAGAAGGAAAGGATGAATATACACTTGCGCAAAATTTCGGCAAACGAGTCGCCTCGCATCGGAAAGAAGGAAGAAAGAAATCTTCCTTTCTTCGAAGGGACTTGAGATTGGTTATTGTCGGTCATTTCGCTCACCCCTTGGTCAAATATTTCTTTCGGTTGAGTCGGTTTGATTTCTTGCTCTTCATCCTTCTCTTCCGACAAATCGTTATGCAAAAAACCCAACCCCTCTTCTCTCACGAGGGAAGAATTCGAGACTACTTCCCCTTGCAAGGAAAGCATTTCCTCCAAGGGTTCCGCATTTTGCAAATCCAAATGGGTATGAAATTCACTACCCGAAAGAGGGGATTCTTCTTGCATAGGTTGAGCGGGAATTGGTTGTGCGCCGGTGGTTTTAATCATCGGTAATGCCGTATCATCCTCTAAGTAAGGGGGTAATTCATACCCTTCCATCACCACAATCGGTTGCCCAATCGGGGTGCCGAAGGCCAAAAAATCTTCCTGCTTCTGCAGATATCGACGCACCATATCCAATGCCGTTTTGGTAGCTATTTCACGGGTGCTTTCCCGACTTTTTCCACGACATAAAATCTTGCGAACATAAACTTTTCGGCGGTCCGACAAGGAAATATAAACCAATCCGGCCGGCTTGCCCTCGCTTTCCCCCGGTCCGGCAACGCCGGTAATCCCAACGCTTACATCCGAATCGCACAGCGTACGAACACCAACCGCCATTTGAGCAGCTACCTCTGCGCAGACGGCCCCTTTTTCAGCCAAGATTTCTTTATCCACACAAAGGGCCTCTGTTTTTACATAATTGGCATAGGCCGTCACGCCCATATCAAACACTTCCGAAGAACCGGGAACTTCGGTAATTCTTCCCGAAAGCATACCGGCGGTACAGGATTCCGCCGTAGCTAATTTTTGGCGATTTTCTTTGAGAAGAGAAACCACCGTTTCCTGCAGGTTTTGCGGGCCGATACCGTAAACGTGACTGCCGAACATCTCGCGCAGCCGACCTACAATCGGCGCAATTTTTTCTTGAGCTTGCACTTCATCGTCAGCCGATGCAGTCACACGAATATCTACCTCACCGGTTTTGGCGTAGGTGGCCACGGTGGGATTTTTCATTTGCAATAAATTTCCGCAACGCTCGGCGGCAGCCGATTCGCCGATGCCAAACAAGCGAACATTTTGAGATACAATGATGGAATGAACAAAGGGTTTGAGTAACGGAACAACCGCCTCGTCAAACATCGGTTGCAACTCGACCGGTGGGCCGGGCAACAACACAATGGCCCCCTTTTCGTAAGGGATATAATATCCCGGTGCCGTGCCATATTCATTAGCGAGCACCGTAGCGCCTTGAATCGTCAAAGCCTGCTTTCGATTGCTTTCCCCCATCTTGCGGCCGGTTTTTTCGAAATACGCCGTCATTCGATGCAAGGATTCATCGTGCATCAACAATGGACGTCCCAATACGGCTGCCACAGTTTCTTTGGTAATATCATCCTGTGTGGGGCCAAGACCACCGGTTAACAAGACTAAATCACTACGCGAAAGAGAGAGACGAAGTTGGGCCTCTAACCGCGCAGCATTATCGCCTACCACCGACTGGCTGAAAAGATTAAAACCCAATTCGGCTAAACGAACCGAAAGGAATTTGGCATTGGTATTAACAATATCTCCCAGCAATAACTCCGTGCCGACACAGATAATTTCTGCGTTCATAAAACATTCCTCACTCAATAATTTCATATGCCGTTTCTCGCACCGCTTTTTCAACCAAGGGCGCAAAATCAAACAAAGCCTCCGCCTGTTCGCATTGGGCAATCGTCGGTCGTGTCCGCGGGTGTTTCGGGGTAAATACCGTGCAACAATCTTCATAGGGTTCAATAGATATATCAAAGGTATCTATCTTGCGGGAAATGGCAACAATTTCGTCTTTATCCATCCCGATAAGGGGTCGAAAAACCGGAATTTGCGCCACCGCATCGGTGGTGACCAAGGCCGGCAGGGTTTGACTGGCTACCTGCCCTACGCTTTCGCCGGTAATCAAAGCCAAGCAGTTGCGCTCAGCGGCCAGTTGTTGGCTAATCCGCATCATCATACGGCGCATAATTAAGGTGAAGTATTCTTCGGGGCAATGGTCGGCAATCGCTTGTTGTAATTCGGTGAAGGGGACGATACCCAAACGAATCGGCCCGCTGTACCGAGCTACTTTTCCCAACAATTTTTTCACCTTCTGTTCGGCACGCAAACTGGTATAGGGCGGACTGGCAAAATGAATGGCGTTGAGTTCAATACCGCGCTTTGCCATCATCCAAGCCGCTACCGGACTATCGATTCCGCCCGAAATCAAAATGGCGGCTCTTCCGCCGGTGCCAACCGGCATCCCACCGGCCCCGTGAATCTGGCCGGCACGAATATAGGCGGCATAATCCCTCACTTCCACCGTCACCACTACATCAGGGTGATGCACATCCACCTTTAAATGGCGGTAATGTTTGAGCAATTCTCCCCCTAAAAGCCTTGAAATTTCGGGCGATTTTAAGGGGAATTTTTTATCCGAACGGCGCGCCTCTACTTTAAAGGTGCGCACGGCGTTTAAGGTTTCAGATAAATAGGGCACTGCAATGGATAAAATGGCATCCATTTCTTTCGGTGCCACGGCGGCACGGCAAAATGCTGCAATGCCAAACACCTTTTGAATTCGCTCCAACGCGCGGGCAAAAGGAAATTCTTCACTTATGGGTTCGATGGTAATGGTCGACTGGGCACGCGTAATTTTCACCGGCCCCAAATCGGACAAACTCCGTTTTAAATTCTTAATCAAAACCGATTCGAAATTCACACGATTGAGTCCCTTTAAAGCCAACTCTCCATTTTTTATCAAAATAATTTCTTTCATTGTTTTCTCCCAAACAAAGGCCGTTTACCGACCGGATTTCCGTAACGATAGAGCGCCTTTGAGCGCCGATAAAAAGACTTCGATTTCTTCTTTTGTGTTCTCAAGCGAGAAACTGACCCGCAACGCACTGTCAACCCGTGCCGCTTCCAGCCCCATCGCGCGCAATACGTGACTGCCCTTTCCTCTGCTGCAAGCACTACCGCTCGACACACAAACACCAAAGCGCTCTAAATAATGCAACACCGTTTCCGAACGGTATCCGCAAAAGGAAAAATTTAAAATATAGGGCAACCCATCTTTGGGCGAATTTATCACCACATTATCAAAGTCAGCCAACCCTGCACAAGCGGCATCGTACAATCTTTTCGCCGAAATCAAACCTTCCTTCTCCGGCAAAAGAGCCTTTACTGCCGCACCGAAGGCCGCAATGGCCGGCACAGCTTCGGTGCCCGAACGAATACCTTTTTCCTGTCCACCGCCCAACAAAAAAGCAGGAAGGGAAACGCCTTTGCGCACATAAAGGGCGCCCGCCCCTTTTATCCCCTGTACCTTATGAGCGCTAACCGACAAAAGGTCTGCCCCGAGTGCCGTTGGATTGAGTTCGAACTTTCCAAAGGCCTGCACTGCGTCGATATGTAAAAAGGCAGGAGATTGCTTTTTATGAAGAATGGCTTTAATTTTGTCTATCGGCAACCGACTGCCCACTTCATTATTCACGGCCATACAACTCACCAAAACGGTATCGCTTCGAATGGCTTGTTCAAACTGCTCTGCCGAAATGTGTCCGGTATCATCGGGGGCTAATCGGGTAACTTCATACCCTTGCCGTTCCAACTTGGCAATGGGTTCCAAAACGGACGGATGCTCAATCGCGGTAGTGACGATGTGTTTTCCCAAACGGGCGTTTCGCTCTACGGCGCCGAAAATGGCGGTATTGTTGCTTTCGCTCCCCCCCGAAGTGAAGAAAATCTCATCCTCACGGCAGGAAAGTCGGTCGGCAACGGCGGCACGTGCATCGGAAACCACATCCTCCGCACAAAGGCCAAATTCATAGAGGGAAGAGGGGTTACCGAAGGTTTTTGTCATGGCCGAAACCGCGGCTTTGACCGCCGCCTCACACGGCTTCGTTGTTGCACTGTTATCCAGATAAATAAGAGGCATGGAATCACCTCTCCTCTCTATCAAAATCATACGATTTTATTGTAACATATCCCACCTGTAAAGACAAGACCTTCTACCCAAAAAAATTAAAAAAAGCCTCGTTTTTTATGCCGCGAAGCGTATGTTTTTTCCTTTTGTTATTAGAACTTTATTTGATTTGCAAAGAGATTAAAAAATTTACAGACAGTATTTATTTAGTACATAAAGTATTTCGTTTGCTAAGCACGAAACATTAGTAGTCCTTTTGCATTAATTTGCCCTGTGTTTGGTCGCACAAAGGTATATTTGTTCACAAAATTCGGTTCTTATATAGCCATTAATGTATCGAAAAAATATCCGCCCTTGTGCACGAACATTTACCTCCTCTTTTCTCCCCCCTCAATCGACCGGTTCTACAACGACGGGATCGCGCATACCTTTTATTATGATGTAAAAATCAGATTTTAGACGAAAAATGAGGGACAGGTATGACAAAAACAAACCTTTTTTTGCCGGAAGGATGGCTGTTGGATTCGATCGAAAATCAAAAAGCGCTCTCTTCCCCGGCGCATTTGCGCGAGGCCGCGGCCGAACAACGCATTTTAGAGGCACCTGTGATTCTATGCGACACTGAACACAACCTGATTGTCGATTTAGGGTGTATGCGGGGTAAAATTCCACGCGAAGAAGGGGCCATCGGTATTCAGGAAGGTCAGGTGCGAGATATTGCACTGATTTCCCGTGTAGGAAAGCCGGTTTGCTTTACCGTAGAAGATCTTCACACCGACCGATTCGGGCGGCCCTACGCTATCCTCTCACGCCGAAAGGCCCAGATGAAATGTCGCAAAGAATATCTGGCAAGCCAAAAAGCCGGTACCGTTCTACCGGCACGAGTTACCCACTTAGAACGATTTGGTGCCTTTTGCGATATCGGTTGCGGCATCGTGGCACTGTTGCCGATTGATGCTATCTCAATTTCGAGAATCACTCATCCTAGCGAACGATTTTCGGTTGGAAATGACCTGAAAGTCGTACTAAAATCCATATCCGGGGATGGCAGAATCACACTATCACACAAAGAACTGCTGGGCACCTGGGAAGAAAATGCCGCCCTGTTTTCCGAAGGGCAAACGGTATCCGGCATTATTCGTTCGGTGGAAAGCTACGGTGTATTTGTAGAACTGACCCCCAATTTAGCCGGCTTGGCCGAGCCACGCCCCGATGCCTTCACGGGTATGACAGCCAGCGTATATATCAAAAGCATTCTACCCGAAAAAATGAAGGTGAAACTCATCATTATAGATTGCTTTGAAGGAACGCGCGCCCCGCAACCGCGATACTTTTATTCGAAAAATTCCATTTCCTTTTGGCAATATTCGCCGCCGGAATGTCTGAAAAACATATCCACCGACTTTTTTGGTGAAAAAACAATGGAAATTGACAAGCGTGTTTGACAAAGAACCACCTCTTCTAACGCTATAATAAAAGGGAAAGTTAGCGAGAGGATGACGAGATGTGAATAAAATCAAAAAAAGAAAATCACTACACCCGAAAGATACAGCGTTGGGGGTTTTGCTACATATATTCACCGGAGTGTGCGGCTTTTTTCTGTCACACACTCCTCTTTTTGGAAGAATAGCCCCGTTTGGCTTGGCCTTTGTCGGCGGAATGAAGCGAACCTATCTCTCGGCCGCTACGGCCGGGGTTCTGTTCGGATATCTAACAGGTTATACTGCGGGTGGTTTTTCTTATATCGCCGCCTTATTTTCACTGCTGGCCATTCAACTGGTTCTGGGAAACACTTCCTTTTCAAAACATCCTTTGTTTCACAGTTTGGTTACCTTTTTGGTGGTGGCCGTCACCAAATTAGCGGTTGTTTCCACCTATGGCGGCAGCATACTCCTCTCCCTTGGAGAAGCCTCCATCGCCGGCACCGCTGCCTACTTTATATGGATTGCCTATTCGGTTTCCGCCTCATTGCAAAGCGGTATGGATTTGCGCGAAACCGTTTCGCTTTTATTTTTGTGTTCCCTGTTGCTTCTATCCCTCACCCCGATAACCTGGCTTGGCATATCCTTGGGGCATATTCTTTCGATTGTAATTATACTGGCGGCTGCCCGTTATGGACAAGCCTCATATGGTGCGGTTTGCGGCACGATAATCAGCTTTATTACCGCGATTTCTAATGGAGAATCGATTTATATATCAGTTATTTTCGCTTTTGCCGGTTTGTTTTGCGGCCTATTTTCCGGCTTTGGTTCTCTGGGAATCGTAGGTTCCTATTTGGGTGCCACCCTCATTTCTTGTATATTGTTGGGCGAACAAAAAAACCTTCTTCTTTTCTTTTTTGAAGCCCTTATTGGCTGTGGCTTTTTTTTGCTGATACCAAAAAAATGGGGCGGCTATTTCGGGGGGTTGCTGGCACCTCCTACCGAAATCTCCCGACTGGACAGTGTGAAAGGCGCTTTGATAATGCGCTTAGAATTTGCAAGCGGCGCCCTCCAAGACATTTATGAAACGGTAGAGGATGTTTCCAACCGACTGGAAAAAATCAACCATCCCGATTTTGAAAAATCCCTCACCAAAATTGAGGGGGAAGTATGTGGCGGATGCAGCCTACGCAAGCACTGTTGGGAAACAGCCAAGGAGATCACCACTGCCGATGCCCTACGCACCTGGAATAATGCCAACAAAAAAATCAAAAGCGAAACGCCCGATGAGGAGGGCTTTCACTGTCTGCGCGCCGCCCGTTTCGAGGAAGCGGTCAACACCCATCTCACCAACTATAATTCACGCCGCGAGGCCGAACGGCGTCTCAAAGAGGTGCGCGGCGTTATCAGCGACCAATTCGAAGGCATTTCCAATATGCTGCGTGACCTATCCGAAGAATTTAAGTATGAGGTTCGTCACGATGCTGTTGCGGCGGAAAACATTTGCCTTTCCTTAAAAAATTTGGGATTTCATGCTGTCCATACCATTGCCGCCCGCGATAAATTTGACCGTCTTTCGGCCGATATACACATCAAAGGAGCGGCTGACCATACCATTAACAAAATGGAAATTATGCGCCACCTTTCGGTTGCAACCGGCCGAGAATTGGATTCCCCAACCATTAGCATCGGCGGTGATGAAGCCTTTTTGTTTATCACCGAACGGCCGAATTATCAGGTGGAAATCGGACTCAGCCAAATTCCGGAACAAGCAGGAAAACTCTGCGGCGACAGTTGTAAATATTTTCGCGATGGACGCGGCCGCCTCATTCTTCTGCTTTCGGACGGCATGGGAACCGGCGGACGTGCAGCGGTGGATTCGGCGATGGTTTCGGGACTGATGAGCCGTATGCTCCGTAGTGGATTTGGCTACGACTGCTCCCTTAAAATCATCAACTCTTCTATGGTTTTTAAATCAACCGACGAGTCTCTTTCCACCGTGGATATCGCGGCCATCGATTTGTTCAACGGTAGTTGCGAAATGCTCAAGGCCGGCGCCGCTCCCACCTATGTGCGGCGAAACGGAAAGGTGGGAAAGGCCGAAAGTCGTTCCCTTCCCCCCGGCATTTTGCGTAATATTTCGTTCGACAAGGCGAAAATTGACCTAAGAGCCGAAGATATTATTGTATTGGTTTCAGACGGGGTAACCAGCGAGGGAGATGATTGGATTTGCGATATCCTGCGCGAATGGACGCTGGGAACGGCACAACAACTGGCCGATGAAATCGCCTTTGCCGCCCGCCGACGTCGCAATGATGGCCACAGTGATGATATCTCGGTGCTGGTTGGCATATTAAAACGGCAATAAAAATAAAGGCAAGACACCGTTTTTTGGTGTTCTTGCCTTTATTTTTCTTACTTCAATAATTTGGGATTATAGGTGATGTTGCCCTTTCGACCGTGATGATAAAGTTTTCGATTATTTAAACCGAAAATACGACCGGTGGTCTCGCCCGGTTGCACGGCGGCCGTCGCCTCAACGATTTCAAAAACTGCAGCATCCATCTCATCCAGTTGGCTTAGTAATTCGGCCTCTAAAAACTGGGGTAAAACCGCCGCCCCGTACTCGGGGTTGCCGTGATGCGAGAGCATCATATGGGAAAGAAGCATAGGTACTTCAGAGGTGATACCGTGCTTTTCGGCTGTTTTTTCTACCAATATAGCGCCCCCCACCAAGTGGCCAACCAAATTCCCCTTGGTGCTGTAACCGGTAACCAATCCGGTTGCGCCAAGTTCAAATTCTTCCAACTTACCAATGTCATGCAACATCGCACCGGCCACAAGTAAATCGCAGTCGATAAAGGGGTAAACCTTGTAAATAGACTCTGCCAAGCGCACAATGGAAAGGGTATGATAAAGCAGTCCGCCGCGCAGAGCATGATGCATTTTAAAAGCGGCCGGACAGTAAAGCATCGCTTCTTTTTTCTCAACGAGAATATCCTGCACAATGGTTTTCAGTTCCGCATCCATAAATCTATTGGCAGTATCGTAAAGGGCTTGCCACATCTCTTCACCCGAAATTTCCACCGAAGGAACAAAATCAGAAATCTCAATGCCATCTTCGGGTAACACCGAACGAATGCGCTCAATACGAAATTGGTCAGTCCCATTATATTTGGAAACCGTACCGCGCAATTTTACTAAATTACCGGCTTCGAATTCGCCATGAACGGCCGGGGAATAGTTCCAAAGTTTCGCATTCATCTCGCCGGTTTTATCCGCAATCGTAGCATCGAGATAGGTATCCCCTTTCGAAGAGGTCTTTTTTTCCACGGTTTTTAAAAGCACATAGCAATCTACCGTGCCTCGCGGGTCGATATTAGAAAATTTCATAAATACAACCTACTTTTTTAAAAATGGGTGCCGGGTAAGACACCGTATGTTCCCCCTCATTATACCTTTTTTCGCCGAAAAAAGCAACCACTAAAAGACCGAAAAAAACAGAACTTAAAATGATAGACTAAGAAAAGCAAAATACAGGATACCGCACACCATTATTGTCGTTTGTAATTTTGCTTAAATATGAAATGAAACTTGCAAATTGATCTAAATGGAATCATCGGAAAGGGATTTTTTCTACTTTTTCTCCCTCTTTTCCTGCAAAAATGGATTTTTCTTCTTTTTTCACTTGATTTCTCTTGCATATTCTTTGCTTCTTTATTATAATAAAGTATATCTGTAATTTTTATTATGTGCAAAATTCATATTTCAATTAAAGTGAGGAACTCTTATGGACAGTAACACATTACAAATTTTAATCGCGATGGTTCTTTATATGTCGGTGATTATCGGCATCGGCATTTATTTCGCCAAACGGGCCAACAAAAACTCCGAGAACTATTTTCTTGGTGGTCGTTCGCTCGGCCCGTGGGTCAGCGCGATGAGTGCCGAAGCTTCGGATATGAGCGGTTGGCTCTTAATGGGCCTTCCGGGCGTGGCCTATTGGTGCGGCCTTGCCGACGCCACATGGACCGCCATCGGTCTGGCTGCCGGCACCTATATCAACTGGCTATTGGTTTCTAAACGTTTACGCCGCTATAGCGTAAAAGCTAAGGATTCCATTACCGTGCCCGACTTTTTCTCCAACCGTTTTCACGAGAAGAAAAAAGTAATTATGACCATTGCCGCCCTTTTTATTTTGATTTTCTTCACCGTTTATGCCGCCAGCTGCTTGGCCGCTTGCGGAAAACTTTTTTCCACCCTTTTCGGTGCCGATTATGTTTCGATGATGATTTTGGGCGCGGTTTTCGTTTTAGCCTACACTATTTTGGGTGGATTTTTGGCTGAAAGCGCATCCGACTTTATGCAAGCTATCGTAATGATTATTGCTTTAGCGGTGGTTTTGATTGTTGGTACGATAAAGGCCGGTGGCATCGACGCTATTCTGGAAAACACCCGGTCCTTCCCCGGCTTTTTAGAGTTTTTCGGCATTGCTAATCCCACTTTGGAAAACGGGGTGCAGGCCGTTCAAAATGGAAAACCGCTATTTGGCGAAGCCGGTTCGTACGGGTTCCTCACCATCCTTTCCACCCTGGCTTGGGGACTTGGTTATTTTGGAATGCCGCAGGTTCTTCTTCGCTTTATGGCCATTCGCGACGAAAAAGAACTGCCCCGCGCCCGCCGCATTGCCAGTATTTGGGCTGTTATCTCTCTAGCGGCCGCCATTCTGATTGGCGTTATCGGTCGTTCGCTATTCCCCACCGCACTAACCACCAAAAGCGCCTCCGAAAATATATTCATTCTTCTTTCTACCAATTTATTCCCTGCTTTGTTGGCCGGTTTTGTTATGGCCGGTATTTTGGCTGCAACCATCAGTTCCTCCGATTCTTATCTGCTGATTGCGGCATCCGCATTCGCCAAGAATATCTTTCAAGGCGTCTGCAAGAAGAATGCTACGGATAAGCAGGTTATGTGGGTGTCCCGAATCGTGCTGCTGGTGCTGGCTCTGATCGGCATTGTGATCGCATTGGATGAGAACAGTGTGATTTTCCAGATCGTGTCCTTCGCGTG
>JAZNIW010000013.1:0-18085 GCA_045577695.1 Acutalibacteraceae bacterium | reverse complement strand
TTCCTCCTACGGTTTTACGTGCGGCACGGCATCCTTCGGAACCTCTTTTGCAAAGGCATCGTCGGCCATAGCCAAATACTGCTCTAACTCAATAATGCGCGCCAACTGTTCTCCAATAATGCCGAATAACTCTTTTTGATTCATTCCCAACATCCCTTTCTTTTTGTTTTTCGGACACTTACTTTCGTTATTCCAACTTTTTTCGAATCACCACCAATCAAAAGAGAATATATTTTTTGTTTTGTGAATTTTATATCATATCATCCACACTTCGTTTAGTATACATTTCGCAATCGACAAAATCAACCTATTTTTGACATTTTTGTGAAAATTCTCGGTTTTTCGTTTCTCCCGTTCGCATTTCTTATCTTTTTTTGCCTATTTTATCGCATTGTCTCCCCCTTTTCCCCCCACCTTTTTCACCATAACCAAAGCATTTAAACCCGAACCAGCCTCAAAGGACAATTTTTTCGGCAGTTTTCGCCTCACTGCGCACATAGGCTGTGTGTATTCACGAGTATTTTAACGACGCTTCGGCGGAAAATCCGTATCAAAAAATCTGATTCGGGTTTGAATGCTTTGGTTACAAAAGCCGCTCAGACCACCCCTGCCGACCCTTGACGAAAATCGGCGGGCGGTGTATAATAATAAATTAGATATTATTGGAAAGGAAGGTCGCCGTTATGTACCACCATATTTGGGCTGAAATCGACCTGGATGCCTTATCTTATAACATAAAACAACTGTTGACCTTTTTGCCGGCCGAACAACTGATGGGGGTGGTGAAAGCCAACGCCTACGGTCACGGAGCCGGCGCTATCACCAAGGTGTTGGCCTCCCACGGCGTTACCTCCTTTGCCGTTTCCAACCCTTACGAAGCCATTGATTTGCGGAAATCGGGAGTGCAAGGTGAAATTTTATTGCTTGGCTATGCCGACCCGACGGCCGTGGGCGAACTCATTACCCGCGACATTACCGTATGCCTGTTCGACCTTGCCTCGGCGCACTGCATTCATAAAGCGGCGGCCGCCGTTGGCGGTAAAATCAAGGCGCACCTAAAACTTGATACCGGTATGTGTCGTCTGGGCTTCCCATGTCGCGATAAATTTTCACCCGAAACCTTTGCTGAGGATATGGAAACCGTTTTGACTCTACCCCATCTCTCCATTACCGGCGCCTTTACCCATTTCGCCTCGGCCGACCGCGCCACCGAGGGGGACGATGTCTTCACCGGCGCCCAATACGAGCGCTTTCAAACGGCCTGCCGCATTCTCGCTCAAACGGCCGCGAAACACGGTCTTCCCCCCCTTTGTTTTCACTCTCACAACTCGGCCGCCAGTCTACTGGATTATGCCGACCGCCCCTCAGAAAAATATCGGGTGGGGGTTACGCTTTACGGCCTTTCCCCAACCGATGGTATCCCCTTGCCCTTTACGCCGAAACCGGTGATGACCCTTAAAGCCACGATTGCCCAAGTGAAAGAAATTGCGGCAGGCGACACCGTTAGTTACGGCCGCACTTTTCGGGCAACACAGCCAATGAAAATTGCGGTGGTAACAGCCGGTTATGCGGATGGATATATGCGTGGCCTTTCGAACAAAGGATGGATGATGATTTGCGGCCAAAAAGCCCCGATTTTAGGGCGGGTTTGTATGGACCAGACGGTAGTGGATGTCACTGATATTGCGAATGTAAAAACCGGTGACACGGCCATTTTATTCGGCGAAGGTCTGCCGGTAGACAGATTGGCCGAGTGGTTGGAAACCATTCATTATGAGTTGGTTTGTGCCGTGGCACGACGAGTGCCACGCGTCTATCTGCAACAAGGAAAAATTGTCGATACCGTTCGCTATCTTTCCATTTAACAACAAGGGAGGGACTCACCATTTTTACCAAGCAAAACAGTCTTGGCATTTTTGGTATGGATGCCTATATGATTCAAGTCGAAGCCGATGTTTCCGACGGTCTTTTCAGTTTTGATGTGGTGGGCCTGCCGGATATGGCGGTGCGAGAATCCAAAGACCGCATTCGTGCCGCAATGCGCAACAGCGGATTTTTCTTTCCCTCAGGACATACCACCATCAATTTAGCACCGGCCGACCGCCGAAAAGAAGGCACGCTGTATGACCTGCCCATACTTCTTTCTATTTTGGTGGCCACCGGTCAGCTGGTGGGGAATTTCGAAGATTCGGCCTTTATTGGCGAACTTTCTCTGGATGGAAACCTTCGCCCCATTCACGGACTGCTTTCGATGACGCTGGCCGCTCGCGAAGCTGGTATCAAGCACCTCTACGTGCCGGCCGAAAATGCCGCCGAAGGCGCGGTGGTGCAAGGGATTTCAGTCTATCCAACAGAACATATTTCCCAACTGGTTCGGGTGTTGAATCAAGAGGAAACTCTTTTACCCGCGCTTCCCCCTGAAAGCACCCGGCAGCGGGTAGTGCACCATCTGGATTTTGCCGAAGTTAAGGGCCAAACCTTGGCCAAAAAAGCTTTGGAAGTGGCGGCCGCCGGTGGTCATAATGTATTGTTAATCGGGCCACCGGGTTCGGGCAAAAGTATGTTAGCCAAGCGCTTTCCCACCATCTTGCCCGAAATGACCGAGCGAGAATCGGTCGATACCACCAAAATCCATTCGGTAGCCGGCGTATTGCCCAAGCAATCGCCCCTCATTACTACCCGCCCCTTCCGCGCACCCCACCACACCATCTCCTCGGCGGCTATGTCGGGCGGTGGCACAGTGCCCAAACCGGGGGAAATCTCGTTGGCCCACAACGGCGTTTTGTTTTTGGATGAATTACCCGAATTTAAGCGGGATGTGATGGAGGCACTCCGCGCTCCGTTGGAGGATGGTGTAGTCACCGTCTCCCGCGTGGCCGGCAGTTTAACCTACCCCTGCTCTTTCACCCTAATCGGAGCAATGAATCCTTGCCCCTGTGGCTTTTTTGGTCACCCAACAAAAAGATGCACTTGCTCTCCCCAAATGGTTTCCAAATACTTAAACCGTATTTCGGGGCCCATGCTTGACCGCTTGGATTTGCACGTAGAGGTTCCGCCGGTGAAATATGAAGAATTACAAGGTGGTACCCAAGAAGAAACCTCGGCAACCATTAAAAAACGCGTGGATACCGCGCGTCGCATTCAAATTGAGCGATACCGCGGAACCGACATTTCCTGCAACGCCGGACTCACCCCCGCCCTTTTAAAACAATACTGTCTTCTCACCCAAGATGCCGAAGAAATCCTTGCTGCCGCCTTTGCCTCAATGGGGCTTTCGGGGCGGGCGTACGACCGCTTGCTCAAGGTATCGCGCACCTTGGCCGACTTGGATGGAGAGACGCAAATTGATGTACCGCACATTGCCCAAGCAATTCAATTCCGCAGTTTAGACCGAAAATATTGGGAATAATCCCCAGTTATAAGCGGATTTTAAAGCAAATCTTTGTCTTGACATTCCGATAAAAAACTGATATAATTACAAAGCTATTGAAAAAATAGCTCCTTGCTCTATGAAATCATAGGGCCATAAGTCCAAAAGGAGGTGCAACAAAATGACCAACAAGTACGAAGCAGTCCTGATTTATTCTGTAAAGGATAAAGACGAAGCCGCCATTGCTGCAATGGTAGAAAAGTTCAAGGCACTGATTGAGAAAAACGGTTCGGTAGAAAGTGTTGACGAATGGGGCAAACGCCGCTTGGCTTATCTCATTGATGACGAGTCTGAAGGCTACTACGCCATCTACACTTTTGAATCCAATCCCGAATTCCCGGCAGAGCTGGAACGCGTAGCGAAAATCACCGACGGTGTTCTTCGCGTTATGACCGTTAGAAAGTAAGGAGGAACAACTATGCTTAATGTTGTTGTTTTAACCGGTCGGTTAACCGCCGACCCCGAACTGAAAACCACCAATAGCGGAACCAGCGTCTGCAGTTTCTCAATTGCCGTTGACCGCCGTTACCGTTCTGGTGAGGAACGTCAAGCAGATTTTATCAACATTGTGACTTGGCGTTCATCTGCTGAGTTTGTCTCCAAATACTTTAAAAAAGGTCAAATGATCGCCATCGAAGGTTCGATTCAAACCCGCCGCTATCAAGACAAAGAAGGCAAAAACCGCACCGCGTTCGAAGTGGTTGCAAACAACGTACAGTTTGCCGATTTTGCCCGTCGCGACGGTACCGAATTGGGTTCTGCTCAGGCAGCCGCTCCGGCCAGCTTCTCGAATGCCGATGCCGGTGACTTTACCTCGATTGACGACAGTATGGACGACGACCTGCCCTTCTAATTGGCAGAGCAACGTGTCACGAATTTTTCTCCGCGAAACGGAGTTTTAAAAACTCTTTAGAAAGGATGACTTCTGCAATGGAAAGAAACGAAAGACCCGCACGCAGAAAAGGACGCAAAAAGGTTTGTCATTTTTGCGTTGACCGCGTTGAGGTTATTGACTATAAGGATGTAGCCCGTCTTCGCAAGTTCGTATCCGAGAGAGCAAAGATTCTCCCCCGCCGTGTAACCGGCACTTGCGCAAAACATCAAAGAGCCTTGACTTCGGCTATCAAAAGAGCCCGTCAAGTTGCTTTACTTCCTTATGTTGCTGACTAATAAAGAAAGCACTGCTTTGAATTAAAAATGTTCGGTAGAACGGACATTCGAAAAAGCATCCCCCTATGGTAGAATGAAATCAACTACCATAGGGGGTTTTTATTGTCATAACACCTGGGTTTTTGTTATATATAAAACAAATTTGGTGGAATATCAAAACATACGTTGGATGCCCCATCTTACTTGGGACGACTTTTTTTAAAAAAGGTATTGTCTTTCATTCTGCCCCATCCTTTTTTCGGCCGTTTTAGTCAAAAAAAATATTTTTTCCTAAAAATTTTCATTAAACTTTACAAATCGGTTAAAAAACGATATAATCAAAAAGGTGACATATGCAAGGGATTCTTCCCCTGCGAATAAAAACCAAAAAAAGGAACAAGGAGAGGTACTATGAGCAAACCAAACCAAACCATCGGCTATCTGCCGGATGAACGCCCCACCACATGGAAGCTATTTCTTTACGCCCTTCAGCAAGTAATTGTAATGTTCCCCGCAACGGTTACCGTGGCACTGATTACCGGATTTCAAGTATCTACCACCATCTTTGCCAGCGGTTTGGCTACGATCTGCTTTATTTTAATCACCGGCCGCAAAATTCCGCTTTACTACGGTTCCAGTTTTGCTTATCTCACCGCCATTGCCGGTCTGGTAACCAGTGAAGCCATTATATCTAAACTTTCTCCGGATGCTGCTTCGCAAGTAGCCGCTTGGAAAGCGGGCGAAATAGCCACCTTGCCAATAGAAGCCATTCAATATGCACAATTCGGCATTGTAATGTCTGGTTTTGTTTCGATTGCCGCCGGTTTGATTATTAAGTTCTGCGGCGCCAAAACAGTGGAAAAATTCCTTCCGGCTTCCATCACCGGACCAATTGCTATGGTCATTGGTTTAACGCTGGCCGGCAACGCTCTCAGTGACGCCTACACCCCATCACGAACCTTTAAATTAGGGGACAGTTTGGTTTGGATAGTAGCGCTTACCACTCTGATCTCAACCATTCTTTTTTCCCGCTATTTGAAAGGATTTTTGGGGCAACTCCCCCTGCTTTTGGGGGCCGGTGTCGGCTGCTTAACCGCCGCCATTATTTACTGGGTGGGCGGTTCAAACCCCGCCAGCAACCTTTTTGATACAATGGCCGTAAACGACGTAGTAGCAGCATCTACTTGGAAATTCAGCGACGGTGCTATCTTTGCCCTACCCGCCTTTTCCCTACCCAAGGTTTCTTTGGAAGCTTTGGTAGCCATCATGCCGGTTGCATTAGCTACCATTCCGGAGTCAACCGCGCATATGTATCAGCTGGATATTTATGTCAATGACGTAGCAAAGAAAAAAGGAAAAGGGAAATACGACTTAATTGGAAAATTAGATCGCAACCTAATTGGTGACGGTATTGGCGATATGGTCACCGGTCTCATCGGTGGTCCTGCTGGCACCAACTATGGGGAGAACATTTCAACTATGGCCATCACCAAGGTGTTTAGTGTGCCGGTTTTGATGGTTGCCGCCGTGATTGCTATGGTGGTTTCCTGCTTCACCCCATTAATTCAAGTCATTTATGCCATCCCTACCGCAGTTATCGGTGGTTTGGAAATTTACCTGTTCGGCGCCATTGCGGCACAAGGGATTGCCATTATGATCGACAAAAAGGTGGATATGTTCGCCTCCAAAAACATTGCCGTTATTGCTTCGATTATGATTTTCGGTCTGGGTGGTCATTATGCTTTCGGCGGTAACATTCCCTTCTTTGGTATGGAGATTCCGTGCATTGCCGGAGCTGCCATCTTTGGTATTTTCTTAAACCTTATCCTCAGTATCGGAGAAAAGAAAAAAACGGCTAATGCAGAAGATACCCAAGTTACCGAATAAACGCACCCAATGTTGAACGATTTCATCGGTCGGCTCAAATCTTTCTCTGGTGCGTAAGAAAAAATCGCCGCAATATGGAACAAAGACCCCTCCATCGATCGGCAAGCCAAATTCATTATATGAGGTGTTTTTTATGTTAAAAGGAATTCCAAAAATACTTCCACCCGCCCTACTCAAGGCACTGTGTGAAATGGGTCACAGCGACCGCATTTGTATCGCCGACGGCAATTTTCCCTCTCACACCATTGGAAAAGATGCCATTGTCATTCGGATGGACGGACACGGTATACCCGAAATTTTAAACGCAATTTTGTCCGTTTTTCCGCTCGATTCCTATGTGGAAAAACCGGCGGTTTTGATGGAACTGATGGATTGTGACAAAGGCAAAGTAGAAACCCCGATTTGGGACACCTATGCCGAAATTATCGCCAACCATGACTCCCGTGGCAAAGCGGCAATAGGAAATATCGACCGTTTTGATTTTTACGAAGAAGCCAAAAAATGCTATTGCATTATTGCGACCGGTGAAGGTGCTATTTATGCCAATATTATGTTGCAAAAAGGCGTGGTGGTGGACGAATAATTCCTGTTTCCACATGCATTCCACAAACAATCGAGTTGATTTGGTTGGTTATTATTTTCTTTTCCGCTTAACCAAATTCAACATTTTTTCAATGTAAAAGTTCGGCAATTTGTCTTTTACTTTCTTATCATCGGAGCCTTTTTAATTTCACCAATCTTTTCATATAATTTATCCCACTATCCTTTGACTGCAAAAAACCGGAACAATAAAGCCAAACGACTTGCAACCCACTGGTTGCAAGTCGTTTTTTATATCTCTTCTTTGTTTTTATTCGTTGCTGTATCGGTCACCTTTATGCATTTTACCTATCAAAGTGGTAAAACAATTGGTCTCTTTTTCGTCCGTTTCCTCTGCCGGAATAACCGGTTTGACTTTGGGGGATAATAAAAAATCCAATGTCATATCGTTTGTTTTAAAATTGTTAATACTCAACAATTCGAAAGAAAAAAAGGGAGAGCAAAATGCAAGACATCATTTTAAAAATGGACGGAATCAAAAAACGCTTTCTCGGTGTTCACGCATTAAACGGTATCCATTTTGATTTATACCGTGGCGAAATCCACGCTTTAATGGGTGAAAACGGCGCCGGCAAATCCACCTTGATGAAGGTCTTGTGCGGCATTCATCCGCGGGACGAAGGCGATATTGTTCTATTTGGAAAGGATATGCATTTTTCCACCATTAAAGAATCACAAGATGCGGGTATCAGTATGATTCACCAAGAACTGAATATGATGAATCATTTGACCGTCGCCCAAAATATTTATATCGGTCGCGAACCAATGATAAACGGTCTGTATATCAACGACAAAAAAATGGAGCGGGATGCCGGTAGATTATTTAGACGCATCGGCGTCGATATTGACCCATCCGCTATCCTGGGCACCTTGACGGTGGGCAAACAACAAATGGTAGAAATAGCCAAGGCTGTTTCGCGCAACGTAAAAATTTTGATTTTGGACGAGCCAACCGCAGCCCTAACTCAGTTGGAAGTGGAAGAACTTTTTAAAATTATGGCCGATTTAAAAGAAAAAGGCATTGGGATGATTTACATCTCCCATCGTATGGACGAAATCAACCGTATTTCTGACCGCGTTACCGTCATGCGGGACGGAAAATATATCGACACCGTTATCACCAAAGACACCACCAGAGATGAAATTGTGAAAATGATGGTGGGGCGCGTGATTTATGGTGATAAAAAAGAACAGAGTACTGTACCCAAAGACGCCAAAGTAATTTTGGAAATAAAAAATCTAAACCGCGGCAAAAAAATCCGCAACGTGAATTTTTCTTTGCGCAGAGGTGAAATTTTAGGATTTGCGGGATTGATGGGAGCCGGTCGAACCGAAGTGGCACGTGCTATTTACGGAGCCGATCCCGTTGACAGTGGTGAAATTTTATTAAACGGAAAACCGGTTTCGATTAAATCACCCAAAAACGCCGTTGACCTTGGTATTTGCTATCTTTCGGAAGACCGCAAGCGTTACGGCCTTATGTTGGATAAATCGGTAGCCGAAAACTCTGTGCTGAGTTCTTTGGACGATTACATTCACCTCGGTTGGATTAACGATGGCGCCATTGAAGAGGCTGCCAAGCGTGAAAATGCCAAATTAAAAACCAAAACACCGTCGGTTCGGCAAATTGTAAAAAAACTTTCCGGAGGTAATCAACAAAAGGCAATTCTGGCACGTTGGTTGCTAAAAAATTCCGACATCTTCATTTTCGACGAACCAACCCGCGGCATTGATATCGGTGCCAAGAACGATATGTACCACCTGATGGAAAAATTGGCCGCCCAAGGGAAGTCTATTATTATGATTTCCTCGGAACTTGCGGAAATTCAACGCTTGAGCGACCGCGTGATTGTGATGTGTGAGGGTCGTATTACTGCCGAATTGGATATCAAAGATGCATCGCAAGAGGCCATTATAAACTATGCAACAATCAGAGAGGAAGAATGATATGAAATACCATAACAGCCTAGCCAGAGGGCTGCGAAGAACAAGAACGAAATGGATAGACTTTATTACCAATAAGGGCAAACAAAATTTAATTGTCATTGCCGCCTTATTGGTGTTGATTTTCATCTTTTCCATACTAAACCCAAATTTCATTCATAAAAACAATATCGTTAGTATGGCGCAATCCCTTGCCCCCTATGCAATGTTAGCCCTTGGTGTTACCTTTGTTATCGCCACAGGCGGCATCGACCTTTCGATTGGTACCGTTTGTATCGCCGCAGCGCTAATCGGCGGAAAACTGTATATGTTGGGTATGCCGCTTTGGTCTACCATTCCCGTAATGATTGCCATTGGCGCTTTATTCGGGTATATTAACGGGCTTTTGGTGGGAAAACTAAAGTTGCCGGCTTTTATCGCTACCCTTGGCACTATGATGTTTTCTCGCGGCATCAGTGCTATTATCGCCGCCATCCCCAATATCTTCTTCCCAAGTGGTACTTGGTTTAATAAGGTGTTTTCCAATGCCGCCGGCGTTCCCACCGGACTGCTTTGGATCGCTTTTTTTGCCGCGATTTCAATGTACCTGATGTACAAATGCAAAATTGGTCGCTATATCCTCTCCATCGGCAGCAATGAAGAAGCAACCCGTCTTTCAGGTATCAACACGGAAAAATACAAGGTAATTGCTTATACGCTTAGTGGTATTGCTGCCGGTATTGCAGCCATTTTTTGGTCAGCTTCCTTCCCGACGGTCGCCGCAGCTACCGGTAATGGGATGGAACTTGATGCCATCGCCGGTGTTTATATCGGCGGTACCAGTTCGGCAGGCGGTACGGCATCGGTGGTTGGTTCGGTTATCGGTAATATTATGTTGGTGATTATTCGAAGCGGTTTAAACTTTGTTTTGGCGAAATTTAATTTCAGCCTAAACTCCACCTACGTCACCTACGCCTTGACCGGTTTGATTGTGGTCGCCGCTGTTTTGATGGACGTGATGAAAAATAAAAATGCCGACAAACCGAAATTAGAAACCGACAAAAAGCGTGCCAAACGCGCTAAGGCAGAGACGATAGCCGATTTGGAAAATGAAATCGATGATGTGATTGCATCGACACGGAGCATCGAAGAAAAAAACAAAGAAATTATGAATTTAGAAGCAAAAATTGCCGCTTTGTCAAGCAACACCTTCTAACGCAATGCGAAAGGAAAGGCGTTACCCCTTTGCATAGAACAAAAACTTATATAAAAGGAGAAAATTCTATGAAGAAACTGTCGTTTGTTCTGTTAACTCTTGTTATGGTTCTGAACGTCTTTTCCGCTTGCAGCGGTGGCGGAGAAAAAACCATTGCCGTTGTAGCAAAAGGCGAATCCCACGCATTCTGGCAATCGGTCAAGGCGGGTGCCGAAGCCGCCGGCAAAAAATATGGCTACGACATCACCTTCCGTGGTCCCGCCAGTGAATCGGCAAAAGATCTCCCCGCTCAAATGGAAATGGTGCAAACCGCCATTTCGAACGGCGCCGACGCCATTGTTTTGGCCACCATCGGCACCGGTTTTGTAGACAAACTTTCCACCGCTTTTGATAACAAAATCCCCGTTGTACAATTTGACAGCGGCATCTGGGAGGAAGATGTTAACGCCTTGAACAAAGCAGGTAAGAATCCCATTCAAGCTTCGGTTGCCACCAGCAACTTAAAAGCCGCCGGCGTGGCCGCCGAAAACTTTTTCGCCGCAATTAAAGGCGACATAGCTGCCTCCGAAAGCGACTATGTTTTAGGCGTAATTCAACACGACGAAACCCAAACCGGTATCGACCGTGCCAAGGGGTTCATTGAAACTTTCAAGCAGTTGGCCAACGCCGATCCTTCAACCAAAGGAAAATACAAAATTGCCCACGAAATAAAACCCGGCGATGCTGACCAGGCTTACAAAACCGCTTTGGAAGCTCTATACGAGCAAGGTGCAAAAGCCATCTTTATGTCAAATGAAGGCGTGGTAAAGCAGGTTTACGACGCCATCGGTGCGGCCGGAAAAAAATACGATACCATTCAATTCTGTGGATTTGACGCCGGTTCGAAACAGATTGAATGGATGAAATCCACTTCGGGTGCCAAACTCGTCGGTGCAGTAGCACAAGACTCTTATCAAATCGGTTATAATGCCGTAGAACAAGCCATCTTCGCTTTGGAAGACAAAGATGTAACCTCCAACGTTGCCATCACCGGTGCTTGGTGGGATGCCTCCAACGTAACCGATATGATTGCTAAAAAACTCGTTTATGAAGGATAAGAATACAAAAAAACTGCTTTCCCGTGAGGCACCCTCCGTAAGGAAGGCGCCTCAGTTTTATTCGCCTTGCGGCGAGTGATATTGCTTCGAAGTAATATTTGGACTTTGTCCAAGTGATATTCGCTTCGCGAGTTTGGGGGCGAATAAAATATCACTGAAACCGCAAGGTTTCAATATCACTTTAAATTTATCAAAAATATCACTGTGAGACCTGTCTCACAATATCACTATTAATGTTTGAGTTTATATTCTTTGAGATAGGTGTTTTTCGAAGTATGTAACCCACTATGACACTTTCATTACTCGAAAGTGTTTTTTTCATTATAAAAAAGAACGGAAGACAACTTCTTTACGAAGTGTCTCCCGTAGGTCAAGCACGTTTTTTCGTTAGCAAACTTTACAATTCATCAACAAAGCGGCAGGCAGCCAGTGCCGCCACCGCACCGTCGGCCGTAGCAGTAGTGATTTGACGAATTCGCTTGGTGCGACAATCTCCTGCTGTAAAAATACCGGCGATCGCCCCCTCTGGAAGACAGTCCTCTCCTGCCTGAATATAGCCATAGGAGTCTAACGAAATCAGAGACGCAAACGGCTCATTTTCCGGCTGTTGTCCAATGGCAACAAAGACACCGTCTAAAGGTAGGATTGCCGACTCTTTGCCAGTGGTATCAAGCAGAATACCGGTCAAGCTTTGTTCGCCGATGAGTTCTTTGACCACGGTCGAGAGAATAATTTCCACATTGCTACGGCTCTCTATCTCCCGCACCAGACGTCCCTCGCCGGTTAAATAGTCAAGATTTTGCACCACATATACTTTTTTGCAAATATCACTGAGCAAGATAACCTCTTGCAAAGCGGTATTTCCGCCTCCGATGACAGCAACGGTTTTATCTTTATAAAAGGCGCCGTCACACATGGCACAGTAGGAAACACCCTCGCCCACCAACCGGTTTTCGTTGGGTAATCCAAGTTGGCGATGCTTTGACCCGGCGGCGATAATCACGGCCTTTGCCTTATAATCGGTACCGGTGGCGTGGACCGTGAAATTACCGGCCTCTCCCGAAATACCAGTCACGGTGTCAAGTTCAATCTCGCCCCCTTGCTCCATCACTTGTGTCAAGAGTTTTTCGGCGAATTCGTTGCCGCTCATCGATAAAAAGCCGGGGTAATTTTCCACCCGGGGAGAAAAGGTGATTTGTCCGCCAAAGGTTTCTTTTTCAATCACCAAAACCGACTTATCGGCGCGGCGTGCATATAAGGCGGCAGTTAGACCGGCCGGTCCTGCCCCCACAATAACAATATCGTATACCATTGTTTTTTACTCCTTTTGCAGAATTATCCGCACCCTTTTTTGGGTGCGGATAACGGGCGTTTTAGCGGGATATTACGATTGCTCAGCAAAGGCCTTAATATTGGAAAGATTAACGATTTTTTCAACCGAATCTGCGCTGGAAACAATCAGCGTCGGAGCTTGATGAATGCCGTACTTGGCCACCAAATCAGGATTATCGTCAGCCAATACCTTTTGATAAGAAATGCCCGCTTTGGATAAAAATTGCTCAGCCATTTTACAGTTGGGACAGGTGGCGGTAGCAAACAACAAACAGACATTATCGTCAGACGATACACTGACGGGAGTAGTATTGGCAACCTCTTTCTCCCGCACCAATTCCTTATCGAATTTAGCCGGTGTATAAACCTTGCGATGCTTGTATTCCTGCGATTTACCATCATTCCAGTTTTGAACCGGACGATAATAACCGGTAATGCGGCTATAAACTTCGGTGCGCTCACCACAGGTAGGACAGGCATATTTTTCGCCGGCAATATACCCGTGCTTTTTGCATACCGAATAGGTCGGCGAAAGGGTGTAATAAGGCAGTTTATAGTTCTCAGCAATCTTGCGAATCAAATTGGCGGCACTCTTCCAGTCGGGCATCTTTTCGCCGAGGAAAGCGTGAAATACCGTACCCGAAGTATAAAGGGTTTGCAGCTCGTCTTGAATATCCAAGGCAGCAAAAATATCATCGGTAAAACCAACCGGCAGATGCGAAGAGTTGGTATAGTAGGGTGCCTCGTTTTGAGTTTGATCCGAAGCGGTACGAATTTCAGGGTAACGCTTTAAATCGTGTTTCGCCAAACGATAACTGGTTGATTCCGCCGGCGTGGCTTCCAAATTGTACAAATCACCATATTCTTCTTGATAATCCGAAAGTCGCTCACGCATATGATTGAGTACCTCTTTTGAGAATTCTTGCGTAGCCATATCGGTCATATCTTTCCCCAGCCAAGCGGCATTGAGGCCAACCTCATTCATTCCCACCAAACCAATCGTGGAGAAATGATTGTCAAAGCTGCCCAGGTAACGCTTGGTGTAGGGATAAAGTCCCTCATTGAGCAAATTGGTAATAACCTTACGTTTGATTTTCAGCGAGCGAGCCGATAAATCCATCATACGATCTAAGCGTTGATAAAATTCTTCCGGTGTTTTGGAAAGGTAGGCAATGCGGGGCATATTGATGGTAACAACCCCGATCGACCCGGTACTTTCACCGCTGCCGAAGAAACCGCCGGATTTTTTACGAAGTTCACGCAAATCCAACCGCAAGCGGCAACACATACTGCGAACATCACTGGGTTCCATATCGCTGTTGATATAGTTTGAGAAGTAGGGTGTGCCATACTTTGAGGTCATTTCAAACAAAAGTTTGTTATTCTCGGTTTCGGACCAATCAAAGTCACCGGTAATCGAATAAGTGGGAATGGGATATTGGAATCCACGGCCGTTGGCATCACCTTCAATCATCGTTTCGATAAAGGCCTTGTTGACCATATCCATTTCTTTTTTGCAGTCCTTATATTTAAAGGGCATTTCTTTTCCGCCGACAATAGCGTTTAGCTCGGCCAAGTCGTTAGGCACCGTCCAGTCCAATGTAATATTGGAAAAGGGTGCTTGGGTGCCCCAACGCGAGGGGGTGTTCACGCCATAAATAAAGGATTCTATGCACTTTTTCACCTGGTCATAGGTTAAATGATCCGCCTTGACAAAGGGAGCCAAATACGTATCAAAGGAAGAGAATGCCTGCGCGCCGGCCCACTCGTTTTGCATAATACCAAGGAAGTTGACCATCTGATTGCAAAGGGTAGCCAAATGCTTAGCCGGAGCTGAGGTGATTTTTCCGGTCACCCCGCCAAGGCCCTCTTGAATGAGTTGTTTCAGCGACCAACCGGCACAGTAACCGGTTAACATCGAAAGGTCGTGAATGTGAATATCCGCCCGACGGTGCGCGTTGGCAATCTCATCGTCATAAATTTCCGACAACCAGTAGTTGGCGGTGATGGCCCCTGAGTTATTCAAAATCAAGCCGCCGACCGAATAGGTAACCGTGGAGTTTTCCTTGACACGCCAGTCAGCCTCTTTGACATAACTATCCACAATGGCTTTATAATCCAAGGCGGTGGATTTGATATTGCGCAGTTTATCGTGTTGGCGGCGATACAGAATGTATGCCTTGGCAACATCGGCGTAGCCGGCCTGCACCAAAACAGCTTCAACACTATCTTGAATGTCCTCCACCGCAATGTGATGGTCTTTGATTTTTGGTTCAAAATCCGCCGTCACCTTTAACGCCAAAAAATCAATGATGTTGGTGTTGTAGTTTTTTTCTTGGGCATCGAACGCAAGCGTAATGGCTTCGGAAATCTTTTTTAAATCGAAATCCACAATCTTGCCGTCGCGTTTTAATACGGTGTACATAGTGCTCTTCCTTTCTTTTTTCTACATTTTTCGTCTAGATATCAGTATAACTTATAAAGAAAGAATTGTCAAGAAAAAACTACAAAATATTGTAAACATTTTTTATTTAGGCACTATATATTGTGTATTAAAACCATTATATTCCGCGAATTTTTGCATTTGGAAGCTCTTTTTTGAGCAAATTCAACAAACTTTTCATTTCATTTTCGTCATATCCGTGAAGTCCCTGGCCAAGCAGATTTCCCGAATCCTCAAACCGCTGCAAGAAATAGGGTGCCTCACAGTTTAGCCAGTGGCCAATGGAAACCATATCTTGCGGTGTGTGCAATTCCTTTACTACCGTGGTGCGAAATTCAAACGGAACCTCTCCCCTTTTTAAAAAGGAAACACTTTCCAAAATAGGGGTGATATCCATATTCGGGATACCGGCAGTTGCCGCGTAGGAAGCGGGGGCGTTTTTAATATCCATTGCGACATAATCAATTAACCCCTTACCAACCAAATCTTTCAACACCTGTGGCAAAAAACCGTTGGTATCCAATTTCACCGCATACCCCAGCGATCGAATACGGCGAATAACATCTTCTAAATCGGGTTGCAAAGTCGGCTCGCCCCCCGTAATACAAACGCCATCCAAAATGCCTTTCCGTTTTTGCAAAAAAGAAAAGAATTCTTCCTCCATCGATGGTTGTTCTACCCTGCCGAGCACCAAATCTGCATTATGGCAAAAGGGGCAACGAAAATTACACCCACCGGTAAAGACCGTGCATGCTATTTTGGTGGGAAAATCCAACAGGGTTAATTTTTGCAGACCCATAATTTTCATCGACGCCATCTTCCTCTCTGCTTTTGTTTTTTATTTTATCATATAATTCGACAAAAGAAAAGACAAAGCCACAAAAAATACAGGATTGATTTCGCCAAAGCGGTATGATAAAATAAAAGAAGAAAAATAGCTGAGGTGCTTACTATGAGAAAAAAACAACTGGCTCTGCAAAACGCCGCCCTCTTTGCCGAGATTGAGCGCAAAACCGGTGAAATAGAAACTCTACATATTAAATTAGAGGAACTAAAAAACACCCTTGCCGCACAACAAGAAGAAAATCGCCTCTTAACCGAAAAACTTATTCATGCCGAGCAACAATGGGCCGATGCTTTGGCTGCGATATCCCTCGCAGCAGGCAACCAAGAAGAGGCGTGTGAAAAGCAAGAAAGCCCCATTGAAACACAAGAACAAAGCAAAGAATTTGCCGTGCCGGCCCACCAAGACCATAATTCCGATACGGGCGCACTCGAAACAAACCAAATAATCGAAACAACTGCCGCGCCTCGCGATACCGAAAACTTAAGCAAGCCCAAAGAGACCGAAACAACCGAAAAAGTATCGACCGAAAAAACGATACACGAAGCGCAAAATACCGAGAGTTCCCCTCTTGCCTTTTTTGGGGAAAGCAGGTCGGTCGCCAAAGTTCCGACCCCTCTCACCACAGTGGAGGCAGACCATTTGCGGGCCTATGCCGCCGAACTCATCGGTCGACTGACCCGCCAAACCGCAAGATTGCTGAATGATTTAGAAAATAACCCAACCGATGGCACCGAAGCCATCAAAACTCAAATTCTAGGCAAAAACGAAGGATTTAAACTCACCCTACTCACCCTTTTAAAAAAGGGTGGTGACCCCGCCGAAATCAAGGCCGAGATGGACTGTTTAGCCAATGAAACCGAAACCTATATTCTCAACGCCCTGTCCCTCTCTCTATAATTCAAACAAACCACCCAACCGATGCCGCGAATAAATGCGGTAAAGCGGATAAAAAAAGTGACGGGGCAAATGCCCCGTCACAACATACTGTAAACCATTATTTTTCCAAAGCCGATGCTTTGGTTTTTTTGTTAGGAAATTCGATTTGCAACAGTAACACAGCGCAAAACATCAAAAGACAGCCAAGGCTTTCCCGCCCGTTCAATCGCTCGCCAAACAACAAGCCGGTCAAGGCGGCAAACACCGATTCCAGACTCATTATCACTGAAGCGCTGGTAGATTTCGTGTGTTTTTGGGCTGCAACCTGCATAGTATATGCCACGGCGCAAGAAAGTATGCCGGCATAGGCAATCGGCAAGGCGGCTGCCGTCATCCCCGCCACCGTGGGGGTTTCGAAAACAAGAGTGCAAACCAGCGCCAACAAGCCGGCCACCAAAAACTGAACGGCCGACAATTTTATACCGTTGACCCGATTGGAATAGACACCCACCACGCAGATATGCACCGTGAAAGCAAAGGCACAAAAAAACAGCAACCCATCCGCCGGCGTTACCGAGAATCCGGATTGCACACAAAGCAGATACATACCAACCGTAGCTATCGTAACACTGCCCCATGTTTTTGCCCCAATTTTTTTACGAAAAAGCAGACCCGAAAAAGGCACCAAAACAATGTAAAGCGATGTGATAAAACCAGCCTTGCCGGCTGCGGCCTCGGTTTCGTTATAAAGGGCTATGCCAACCTGTTGCAGTGAAGAACCGGCAAACAAAGCCACGCCGCAAAGCACCCCGCCGATCCATTCGGTTTTGGTGAAACGGAACATCTGCACCGCAGAATCTTTCCTCTTTTTCAGACCATCCATCACCAAAATCACCGGAACCAGGGTAAGGGCACCCAAAATCATACGCGCAGCGTTAAAGGCAAAGGGGCCAATATGGTCCATGCCGACATCCTGTGCAACAAAAGCCGCTCCCCAAATCATAGCGGTAACCAATAACATTATATAGCCTTTTCGCTCAGTGTTGCGATTCAATCACCATCGCCCCTTTACCAAATTCAGCAACTATTATACCACAATGTGAAAGAGGCGACAATAGATTTTTTCATTCATACTGTACTTTTCTGTAGATAAATCAATGATTGGTAACACTTTTCTCAAAAAAATAAGATGAAGTTTAATTTGAAGCGAATTTGTTATGTTGCGAGGAGCCGTAGGCGACGAACAACATAACAAATTCGGCGCTCATTACATTACCACATTACC
>JAZNIW010000012.1:0-13086 GCA_045577695.1 Acutalibacteraceae bacterium | reverse complement strand
CCGTTTCATACGCCCACTCCCCCGTTTCCGCCATCGGCTGTTTTTAAGACTATTTAGTATAGTGTATCAAAAAATCGAAACAAATTCAACCGCTTTCGACAAAAAGCGCGTTGGAATATTTGTCCATGGTTATTTTATGCATTGTCCGGAACAAAAAGCACCCCCGCAATTTTATCAAAAATTATTTGCATTTTGGACAGGTGTGTGATACACTAAAGGAAGTATGCGGGCGTGGTGGAATGGCAGACACGTCGGTCTTAGGAGCCGATGCCTACGCGTGCAGGTTCAAGTCCTGTCGCCCGCACCAAAGCATTCAAACCCGAACCTTTTACCAATCGGTGAAACGTTCGGGTTTGTTGTTTTCTTAAATGATAATACATAAGTCTTTGTTTGTGGCAGTACAGAGTGTTTTGCTCTGTACTGCCACTTCTTCGTTTCAACGGATTTCGTACATAAAGGAGATTCGAAATGAAGACTACAAAAACATCTAAAACTAACACAAAATCAAGAATTATTTTCTTTGGCACAGCACTTACATATAATTTAATATTGGGATTTTACTTGAGAGACTTTCTTGTTCTTTCTCCAACTCTACAGGTATTCTATTTACTATCGGCTTTACCGACTTTATTTTTAACAGTTAAGATAAATTCGAAAGCAATGAGATCAACAGTTTATATTTCGCTGATTCTCATTGCTTGTATGAATATTGCTTATGCGATTTATTGTCGCAGAGTATTTTCGCTTTTAGCAGTTATTTCGCTTGTTATAATTTTTATGTATTTTATTGCTTTCACCGATAATACAGGTAAGGATAAACCACTGACGAAAATATATGTTTTAATATTATCAATGCTTATAATCGTATTGCTTTTCTCAGCATATATTTTTGTCTACAGACAGGTTGACGTTTCTCTTACAAACGGTCAAGCAACCTTGTGGGATACGAACACCCTTAAACTTGCTGACGAAATTTGTGTCGATTGTGATACTGATGAAGAAAAGGTAAAAGCAATATACAAATGGATGATTTATAATTTTGAGTATGACTATGACTGCGAACCTCTAACACAGTATTTCAATGTTCGTAAAACCTTAAGCACGCGAAAAGGAATCTGCTATGACTTTTCTCATCTGTTTGCCGCACTATGTCGGAGTCAGAACATTCCCTGCTATGTAGTTGATGGCGATAAGCGTGACAACGCACAATATCACCATACTTGGAATCGAGTTTACTTTGATGGCTCTTGGTGGGATATGGACGTTACCTTTGATATTGTTCAAACTAAAAATCAAGGAGTACTTTATGGCTTTCGCAAAATCGATGGTCCATATGTTACTATTAAAGAATTTTTTATAACGAAGATATACTAAGCATAAGTAAAGCCGCCCACTCGGGCGGCTTTACTTATAGTTTATTTCTTAATTAAACCTTTTATCAAATTTGCAATGTTATCTAACTGTTGGTCATCAAGTTTTTTCAAATCCTTGATGATTGCATCCAATTTGGTGGGGTTCTTGGCTTCGAGATCAAAGAACTCGCCTACAGAAATACCTAAATAATCACATATATAGAAAATACCCATCAAGGAGGGCAATGACTTTCCCGACTCAATGTTATTGATGTAGCCGGGATTCTGACCAATAGCCAAACTCATTTCTCGTGCGGATACATTCTTCTTTTCACGCAGTTGTGCTAATCGCAAAGCAAAATCTTTTTCGTCCATAATCTCACCACCCTTTATTATATTTTAACCCATACAGGCGGCAATATTATTGGTTGTAAGGCGGTAAAGTTGTTGCAATATTGGTTTATGCATGATATAATACAAAAAATATCGGAAATAAACCTATAATCGTTCCCCGAATGACCGCTATACACACGCATGATGAGATAGCTGAGTTATTGGAATAGCCCACCGGACACAAACGGTTCGGTGGGCATTTTAGTAAGGAGCGAGATATGAGGATTTATTCTGTGGCGTTTTTTGGTCACCGATATGTGGACAACATTATAAAGGTAGAGGATTTTCTGGAAGACCAGATTCGAAAACTTATTGATGAAAATGAGTACGTGGATTTTTTGGTTGGTAGAAACGGTGACTTCGATCAATGCGTTTCTTCTTCGGTGCTTCGTGTACGAAAAAATCATAGGGACGATAACAGTGCTCTGGTGTTGGTGCTGCCATACCCCACAGCTGAGTATCTTAATAACGAAAATTACTATTATACCGATGTTGAGATCTCTCACGCCGCTTCGGTAGCGCATCCAAAATCAGCCATCCAAATTCGTAACCGTGAAATGGTTGACCGAGCAGATTTGATTGTCTGCTACATTGAGCACGAAAAAGGAGGCGCTTGGCAGACGGTGGAATACGCTATGAAACAAGGCGAAACAGTAATCAATCTTGCAAATATGTAAAAGATGTAGAAAAAGTCACAAATATATGGTATAATACTTTTACAAAGTATTTCCCGGTGAGGTTATAGGTTGCATCAGTTCACCCGAGAATTGAATACGGACGAGATTTAAAGCCTGTAACTTGCAAAAAGTTATGGGCTTTTGCGCTTTCTTATAAGGAACTGCAGCTCGCTCAGTCGTATAATAAGTGAAGGGGCCAGACGTGACCCCGAGTATAGGAGGAAAATCTATGGATAACGGCGCAAGTAGCTACCGCCGTTTCCTTGATGGTGATGAGAGTGCCTTTAACGAGATAATGAATGACTTGTTTCGCGGACTTGTCTTCTTCATCGACCGTTACGTGCATGATACCCACGCAGCCGAAGATATTGCGATTGATACCTTTTCGGATCTGGTCGTACATAAGCATCGGTATAACTTCAAGGTGACGCTGAAAACCTATCTGTATATGGTTGGAAGATCCCGCGCTCTCGATTACATCAAGCACCGCAAGGTCATTGACTTTGAGGAACTTACCGAAGCGCAGAATCTTTCCGATGATAGCCAAACTCTTGAAGAAATGGTCCTTGCGGACGAGCACAAGCGGGTTGTTAATGCCGCTATTGCAAAGTTGCCGGAGGATATGCGTGTCGTGGTACACCTCATATATTTTGAAGAAATGACATATGAGGAAGCCGCAAGGGTTATGAAGAAAAACCGCAAACAGGTGGATAATCTTTTGTATCGTGCTAAAAAGGAACTTCGCATCATTCTGGGAGAGGATGGTGAGCTGTTATTATGAGAGAAATTAACGATTGTACGGCGGAAGTATTCCGTCGCAGTGAAAACAGAATAAAAGAGCGTAAGAGAAACCGTAATCGTGTTTTGGCAATGTGTATTCCGCTTTGCCTGATTATCACCATATTCTCTGTTGCCATGATTCCGGGTATGTTGCCGGTTGGTGTGGATAGTGCGCCGAAAGCCGGAAACCATTCCGGAGATCCGGGCAATAATATGCAGGACGGAAACGGTGATATGGATGGTGCGGTGAATACCGACGTGCCGGATAACCTATCTTTTTCTCTTACCTGGAACACTTACGGAATCAGTTCCTATGACAGTGCTACCGGTAAGCTTGTAAAAACTACGGTTGCCACGAATCCCGAAGACTATATTACAACGCTCCAGCTCGATGGACAGCAGTTGTTTGCGATTTGGGAGCTTCTTTGGGAGTTGGATATTGAGACCTATCCGGATGAATACGATCCTCACGGCGGAGAACTTTCTTCCGATCCATCCATGACATTGATTCTTACTCTTCGGGACGGTGATAAGGTGAAGACCGTTCGTGCTGAGGATATCGCTTTAACCTACGAATCCGATGATCCCAAGGGACAGAAATTCCTTGACACCTGCAAAGGCATTCGAGATATTCTGACCGCAACCGAGGAATGGAAGGCTCTACCCGAATATGAATTCTTCTACGATTGAGAGGAGGAATGAAGATGAAAACACGAATCAGTTTAGTGATAATCAGCCTGCTTCTCGTATGTGCTATGGCGGTCAACTTGACCGGCTGCACGATGAAGGTTCAGGCAAAGGATCTGATGGAAGGCATCACGCCCAATAACGTGGATGCTTTGGATGATCTCAGTTCGCAAAATGCAGATGTTACCGATTTTGCAATCCGTTTGTTCAAGGCAAGCGAAGTAAGCGGCAAGAACACGCTGATTTCTCCCTTGTCGGTGCTCTGTGCATTGGCTATGACAGCTAACGGTGCAGAGGAAGAAACTCTGGCACAGATGGAAGAAGTTCTCGGAATGACTACCGAGGAACTGAACCTGTATCTTTACAGCTATATGCAGAATCTCCCCCAGGGCGAGAAGTACAAGCTAAGCCTTGCAAACTCTATATGGTTTACCGAGGATGAACGTTTCACCGTGAATCAGGATTTCCTGCAGACCAATGCCGATTATTACGGCGCAGATATCTATAAGGCACCGTTTGACAAGCAGACGCTAAAGGACATCAACAACTGGGTGAAGCAGAATACTGATGAAATGATCCCGGAGATCTTGGATAAGATTCCTGACGAAGCAATTATGTATTTGGTGAATGCCTTGGCTTTTGAAGCTGAGTGGATGGAGATCTACGAAAAACAGCAAGTCAGAGACGGAAAGTTTACCAAGGAAGACGGAACCAAACAGGACGTTGAGTTTATGTACGGCACTGAAGGCACCTATCTTGAGGACGAAAATGCCATCGGTTTTAAGAAGTATTATAAGGGTGGAAAATACGCCTTTGTCGCAATGCTTCCCAACGAGGGAGTAAGCGTATCCGAGTATATAGCGTCTCTTAACGGTGAATCATTGAACGCATTGTTGTCAAACCCGCAGTACGGAACGGTGCATACATCTATGCCGAAGTTTGAAACGGAGCATACTGTTGAGATGGCGGAGATTCTCAGGGGTATGGGGATGACCGAGGCACTTGATATGTATAATGCAGATTTCGAAGGTCTTGGAACTTCAACAGCCGGCAATATCTATATCTCCCGTGTACTTCATAAGACATTTATTTCTGTTGGCGAAAAGGGCACCAAAGCCGGTGCGGCTACTGTCGTGGAAATGGCAGATCGCGCAGCCGCAGAGCCACAGGAACCTAAAGAAGTATATCTCGACAGACCGTTTGTGTATATGCTGATCGATTGCGAGAACAATATCCCGTTCTTTATCGGCACGATGATGGATGTAAATTAACAATTTTCCGTTGAATCATGCGAGGATTTTTGCTATAATATTCTCGTAAATTTGATTTCCCGGTGGGGTTATGGGATGTCGACCCATCCGAGAATAATATTGAGGATTATATTGATACGCCCATAGCTTTTTATAGAAGTTATGGGCGTATTTTGCTTTTTTGATAGGAGGTAACAGCGTTTATGAAGAAAGGCGTAAAGATTGCTGTGATCATCATCGCTGCTGTTTTGGCTCTTGCCTTGCTTGGATTGACCGCGCTCTTTCTGAGCGGCAATCAGATAACGGTTGCCCGATGCATTGTAACCGAAAACGGTGGCTTATATATGGTGTACGATGAACGTCCTGTGCGTATCAGCGCAGGTGAAGATAAAGACTTCCAAACCGGTGATAAGCTTCTCGTTGTTCATGCCAGCGCGTTTGCAGAAAGCTATCCGGAGCAAGCGAGAACCATATTCGTGATGAAGATCGGTTCCGGAACGAAGGATGACATCCCGCAGAAGGCTTTTGATGTTTTGATTGAAACAGGTAATTATAGCGTATCCGATGTCGGGGGTGTTGACGGTCCATCAAACGTAACAGTGACTCCATCTGTGGGTGAGATGCCTGAAAATACCTCCTTGGAGTTTTGGATTACCGAGGATGTAAAAGACCGGGACTGGACCGGACACGATGAGATCTATGGTTGGATGGGAGCGAGAGAGTTCCTTGGCAGCGGATATAAGAAAACTCAGGACGAGGATGGTTCAGACACCTTTGCGCAGGATGATTTCTATTCTCCCGAGCTGACCGTAACCAAGTACACCTTTAAGATTAGCGGTGTGGATACAGAGAAGTATAAGGCATCCGACGTTGCTTTTGACGTACCGCAAGGCATGGGTTCTTATCGGATTTATTTTCCGGAGCAGAATGGTGCTCATACGCAAGACAACAAGGAAATGAGAATCGGTACAAACGTTCAGAAGAACGAGCGTGAGTTTGACCTATATGTATTCGGAACACCTTTTACTGTGATGCCCGAGTGGAAGGCTTATGAGAATGGTAGCGTAGAAGATGACAAAGTCATTGCCTGTTCGGTGGATCTTGTCGGCACCGAAACTCTGACGTTCAAAGAGTTTGTACTGTCAAACTGGGATGAGGCGTCCGGTGTTTCCGATGTGGATTGGTACAATGCCGCCGTTGCTGAAATTACAGACGGTAATAATTATTACGATAACTATCCCATTGCAGAACCTTAAAATAAAAAAGATAAGCAGAATAAAAGAGGGTAATTTCTTGTGAGAGGAAATATCCTTGCGTTTTAATACGGTTGCTTGTTGGCTCAAAAAGCAATAAAAGCAACAATCGAAATCTACATAAATAAGAGAATGTGACATTTTTATAACTTGAACCACCATATAATTTAAAATATATATTGAAAAAAGAGGTTGGCTGTGGTATCTTATAATAAAGGAAAACCCGCTCTTTTATAAGGATTTTATTGTAATGTAAAAGGGCGAAAGGTGTTTTCTTTACCGGAGAAAGGCGGGTGTGCGGATGATAGAATATTTTAGTCATAATCTGTGGGTTTTTTGGTTGGTGACGGCAGTAGCGTTTCTTATTTTAGAAACCTTAACCACGGCTTTGGTGTCTATTTGGTTTGTTCCGGGAGCGGTTATTGCTTCACTAGTATCGGTTTTTTCCGACAGTTTTGCATTACAAATCGTTGTGTTTTTAGTGCTATCGGCCGTTTGCTTTCTTTTATGTAAAAAGTTTTACAAACCAAACAAGGCAACAAAACTCGGCGAAGCAAACGATCTTCTTGTTGGAAAGACCGCGATTGCAAAAACCGACATCAACTCCATTGATGGGAAAGTTTTAGTGGGCGATGTTTATTGGCGCGCTGTAGCGGATGAAGAGATCTCGCAAGGCGTTCCGGTTGAGATTATGGCAGTAAACGGAACGGTTTTAAGTGTTGCTGTAAAGAAATAGGGAGGAATTATTTTATGGAAGCTTTTATTACAATTTTTATTATTCTTGCAATGGTTTTATTTATCTTTATCGTTGCAAATATTAAGGTGGTTTCCCAGGCAAAGGCGTTTGTTATTGAGCGTTTGGGGGCCTATCATGTTACGTGGAACACCGGACTGCATGTTAAAATTCCATTCATCGATCGCATTGCGAACAGAGTATCGTTAAAAGAAAATGTGGTAGACTTTCCGCCGCAACCGGTTATCACTAAGGATAATGTTACCATGCAAATTGATACGGTGGTGTTTTACCGCATTGTTGACCCCAAAACATACACCTATGGTGTTGAACGCCCGATGATGGCAATTGAAAACCTTACTGCTACCACTCTGCGTAATATAATAGGTGAGTTGGAACTGGATGCCACCTTAACGTCGCGTGATGTTATTAACAGCAAGATAACCAGTGTTCTCGATGAGGCTACCGATGCATGGGGAATCAAAATCAATCGTGTGGAGCTGAAAAACATCACACCTCCTAAGGAAATACAAGATTCTATGGAAAAACAGATGAAAGCAGAGCGTGAACGCCGCGAAAAGATTCTTCAGGCAGAAGGTGAAAAGAAATCTGCCATTCTTGTGGCCGAAGGTGAAAAGGAATCTGCCATTTTGCGTGCAGAAGCGGAAAAGGAATCCGCTATTTTGCGTGCAGAGGCTGTCAAGGAAGCAAAAATTCGCGAAGCAGAGGGTGAAGCGGAAGCAATCTTAAAAATACAACAAGCAACCGCAAACGGTATCGAAATGATTAACAATTCCAACCCCAGCGATCAAGTAATAAAAATTAAATCGTTAGAGGCTTTTACTGCCGCAGCGGATGGTCAGGCGACCAAGATTATTATCCCTTCAAACCTACAAGGACTTGCCGGTTTGGTGGAATCGATTAAAGAAATTAACTAAAAAAAGGGTATTTTCTCATTTGATTGTAGTGAGGAAATACCCTTAAACTTTCCTCATTTTAAAAAATAAGAGCAATGGGTGAGCAGTCAGACGGGCCTTGCCGTGTTATTCTTCTCTCAACAAAGGGATGTGTTGAGAGATTGGTTGCCCCTTTTCTTTTTTATCCTTTGGAGCGGTCTTGCAAAGGGGAGGATTCTGCGGTATAATACTTTTCGTTCGTATGAAGTTTTTAAAAAGGTTATGAATTGTGGGAAGTGGATGAATTGGTAAACATTTCGTTGTTGTTTTTTTCGGTGTTTTCGCTTTTTTGCTTTATGGCACCGGGCTATTTGTTACGCAAGACGAAACTGGTCGGGGACGAATTGGCCGGAGTGCTCTCGAAAATCACCTTATATGTGGCGCAGGCGGCTATGCTGCTGTACGGCTTTATCACTCCGTTTGATGCTAAAGTGTTTCGCGGCATTTGCATGACTTTTCTCTTTGCTTTTGTTACCCATGCCGTCTTTTCGGTGCTGGCATTTGCATTGTACCGCAAGGCGCCCGAGAAAATGCGCAAGGTTTTGCAATTTGGTTCCATTTTTTCCAATGCCGGCTATATGGGAATTCCCATTATCAGCGATGTATTTGGGGAAGAATATATCATCTATGCAACGGTTTATGTCATTTGGCTCAACGTCTTTGTTTTTTCAATTGGTCGTTTCATTTACACCGGCGATAAATCTTATATCTCGGTTAAAAAACTACTGATTAATCCGGCTGTCATTCCCATTGCCATCGGTCTTGTGATTTATGTCACCGGCTTTGGCGGGTGGGTGAAAACCACCATTGCCGAACCAAACTTTGGTGGGCAGTTGTTGGCGACTTTTTATCAGATTATAGCGTCACTCAAAGACTTGGTAGCCCCAATCAGTATGATGGTGGTGGGGGCACGCTTGGCGGATATTCGGTTTGGAACGGTCTTTCGGGATAAATACCTTTATTACTTTTTGTGGGTACGATTGTTGTTGTTCCCAGTAATCATTTGGGCCATTTTGCGGGTCAGCATAGTACTGGGTATTATCGATAACACCGTGATGTGTATCGTCTTGATTTTATCTGCAACTCCCTCGGGCGTGATGACCGCGATGTTTGCCGAACTGTACGGGGGTGATGCGACCTATGCCGGCAAATTGGTTGCCCTTTCTACCATCTGCTCGGTGGGGAGTATTCCGTTGGTTGCCCTATTGTTGGGCATATAATTTTCAGAGAGAAGGTGGGGTTCACCCCACCTTTTGATTTTGGCTTTTGAAAAACAGACCGATTGACACCTTTTTGAAAATAGTGTATAATGAGAAAAAACAATTCAAATCTTTTTTAAAAAAGTGGGATAAAATATGAAAGAAATGAAAGCCATTGTGGCCAAAAATTTGGCGGAACTGCGACAGTCCCATCAGATGACTCAGCTGGAATTGGCCGAAAAATTAAATTACTCGGATAAAGCGGTTTCTAAGTGGGAACGCGGCGAGTCGACACCCGACCTTTCGGTTTTGGTCGAAATCGCCGATATGTTTGGCGTATCTCTGGATTACTTGATTCAAGAAGATCATACTCCTATTGTGGCACCGTTTGAAAACAAAAAGGTGCAGCGATACAGTCGCACGGTTATTACAATGGTTTCGATTATGTGTGTATGGTTTTTTGCCTTTTTCGCTTTTGTGTTGGTTTCCTTGTTTTGCCCTTCGGTTACGCACGAGTGGCTTAGTTTCATCTATGCCGTTCCGGTGTCCACCGTTGTGTGGTTGGTGCTCAACAGCATTTGGCTTAATCCCAAGGTCAACTATCTTATCATTTCTCTGCTGATGTGGTCGGTGCTTTTGTCAACACATCTCACCTTTTTGTTATTGGGACGCAACATTTGGCTTATCTATTTATTGGGCATCCCAAGTCAGATTGTTATTTTTCTATGGTCCTTTATGCGTAAAAAATAAAACAGAAAAATGAATTTTTCCGCCGCACCTTTTGGGTGCGGCGTTTTTTTGCCCTCAAAAATCCTTTCAAATAAAAGGAAAAACAGACAAGTCTACTGCCGGTAGAGTGTGAAAATGTCTTCTCTACTGCGATGAAATAAATGGTGGAGCGCCGAACGCCAACGGTAGGTAGTGGTTTTGGGCGGGGCAGGATATAATAGTAGCGTTCGATGAAACGAAATCCGGTGTATCGGAGGGAATTATGGAAAAAGTGAAAATTGTTGCCGATTCTTCGGCCGATATGACCGCGTGGGAGGGTCTTCCCTTTGCCGCGGCACCCTTGAAAATCATCACCGACCACAAAGAATATAAAGATAATGCAGCCCTAGATGTTGCTGCTATGGTGCAAGAACTACTTGTTTATAAAGGGCGCTCCGGCACCTCTTGCCCAAGTCCTGAGGATTGGTTGCGCGCCTTTGGTGATAGCGAAACGATTTTTTGTCTTACCATTACCTCGGTGCTTTCAGGCAGCTATAATGCGGCCGGTATTGCCAAACAGCTGTATGAGGAAATGTACCCCAATCGGCGCGTCTTCGTTTTCGATTCGCGTTCTACCGGTCCCGAAATGAAGCTGCTGATGGAACACATCACCCAAGAGGTGAATTCCGGTAAATCAGCCGATGCGGTGGCCGAATCGGCTGCTTCCTACCAAACACAAACCGGCCTGTTTTTTATGTTGGAATCGATGAAGAATTTGGCCAATAACGGTAGGGTTAACCCCTTGGTGGCAAAGGCGGCAGGTCTGCTGGGCATTCGAATGGTTGGCAAGGCACAGGATGGCGCGCTCAAACCTTTGCAAAAATGCCGTGGGGAGGAAAAGGCCTTACAGACCTTGGTTGAGCTGATGAAAGAGCAGGGATTACAAAACGGAAAGGTGCGCATTGCCCATTGTTTAAATGCGTCGGCGGCCGAAAAGCTCAAAACATGGTTACTGGCAGCACTCGACAGCGTGGATGTGGAGATTTATCCATGCGGCGGACTATGCAGTTTTTATGCTGAGCGGGGCGGTTTAATCGTTGGATTTGAAAAAAAATAATGGTTGCATTGGCAACCAATTAAAAAATAAGGAGAATTTATTATGCAGTATGGTTTTCAGTTATCTTGTGAGTCCACGGTGGATTTATCTTATGATTATATCAGCGGGCGGGATATTTCGGTTTTGTTCTACACTTACGCCATAGATGGAGAAGAATATGTCGACGATATGGGCCGTGACCCAAATGCTTTGCCGAATTTTTTTGCACAGTTAAAGGCCGGAAAAATGCCGGTAACATCACAAATTAACACCTTCCGCTATGAGGAGTATTTTGATGAACTCTTACAAAAAGGGGATGTGTTGCACATTGCCTTTGGCACCGGTATGACGCCCTCGTATCGCAATGCCCTTGAGGCTGCGGAGCTTTTGCGCGAGAAATATCCTAACCGCAAACTCATCGTGGTGGATTCGCTTTGTAGTTCGGTGGGGTATGGTTTGTTTGTTGAAACGATTGCCGATTTGCGGGATGAGGGCAAGACAATGGAAGAATTGGAAGAATGGGCGCTGAAAAACCGCAATACGGTGCACCATCAATTCTTTTCCACCGATTTAACTCAATTTAAACGCAGTGGTCGTGTTTCCGGGCCGGCGGCAACGGTGGGTACTATTTTGGGCATCTGCCCCCTAATGCGCCTCAACAGTCAAGGCCGCATTATTGCCTATTCCAAGGTGCGGGGGAAAAATGCTGCCATCAAAGCAACGGTTCAAGCTGTGATGGAGCATATTCAAAACGGTAGGGATTATACCGGCCGATTTTATATTGGCTATTCGGATTGTCCCGATATGGCTAAGGAAACCAAAGAGGCCTTGGCTGTGTATCTGCCCAATGCAAAAGAGCAGATTCAAATCGTGCCCATCGGCACCATTATCGATGCCCATTGCGGTTGCGGTACGGTGGCCTTGTTCTTCTACGGTGACGAACGAGTGCAATAAGAAGAAAAAACAAACACCTGCGGGCCTTCTTTACGAAGGATACTGCAAACCCTCCTTTCATTTGTTGGTATGCGTGTTCACAACCAACTTAGAATGCGAGTAAATTATGAAAAAGAAGAGCCTCGGCACGCGCATTGCGTGTCGAGGCTTTCGACTGTCTCTCGTGTCCGAAAAAGAACTGGATAAAAACCGAATTTTCTTATAAAGCGTTAATCAGATTCGTGAGTTTTCCACATATCTACAAATGCGTTAACCTCTTTTTTATCCTTTGTCGTTCTGCCACGCCAAATCCAACCATCCACAACTTCCAGATGTTCCATTATCTGCAACACAACAGGTTTAAACACCCTTTGTGCCCTAACATTTTCAATCAAGTCCTTTGGGACACTTTCCACAACATAACGTCCAAAGCGATTTTGACCTATAACACTTATACGTCCATGATTTAAACTGTATGTCAAATCATCAATATATACTTTTGTGCCACCGGAAAAAGCCTTGCTGCCGTATAAGATTTTCCCATCAGCATCCGTGTGTTGAGCAGTAATATTGCCAACAACACAAAATCTCCAATTGTTTGTTTTGCTCATACCATCACCGCTTGTAGGTAGTATAGCATAAAAGCGGCGGAGGATCAAGTCCGTTTGCACGAAGTGCAACATCGTTGGCGAAGCCACATCGTTTGTGCGAAGCACAACACTGTTTGCCGTTAGGCAACCTCGTTTTGTGTCCACAATCGGAATGATGTTGACCTAAAGGTCGAATGATGTTACGAGTAAACTCGCAAACGATGTTGTGTCCCCCAAGGACACAAACCCAAAAAGGAAGACACGATTTTCATCGTGTCTTCCTTTTTGGGTAGTTTGAACTTAATGACACGAATAAAATGTGCCTGAAAACAGAGGGATTTCCTCGAAATAATTATCGTTCTGTTATCCAACTTTCTTTAAAATCATTTGACCAATATTTAGATGGAAGAATAATCACCGAATCACATTCTTCAGGGCAAGCAATAATAGGAAGAACACTTCCTATCAAAGTCCGCGTT
>JAZNIW010000011.1:0-6330 GCA_045577695.1 Acutalibacteraceae bacterium | reverse complement strand
TCCACCCCCTTTTTACAAAACCCCCCCCTTCCCGCATTTGGGGTAAGGGGTGGCTTTTTAATGCTTTAAATTGAAACTTATAAACGAATAAGAATCGGCATAATGTCGACATCGGTAATATCAATCACGGCGTAACCGGCCGGTCCACCCGACCCACAGAGAGAACCGGGGCAAATGAAATAAATACCGTTTTGATAGCTGATATTTGGAATATGGGTGTGTCCATAACAAGCAATTTGAGCCCCTATCCCTTCAGCCGCAGCCAACAATCTCTCGGTGCCGCTTTTAACCGAAAAAGTGTGTCCGTGGGTGGCGAGCAACCTAACCCCGCCAAAGGATAGTTGCTTGGTGGTAGGGTAATTGGAAGAAAAATCGCAATTTCCCGATACAATATGAAAGGTACGGTCAGGAAAAAAAGCGGCAAGTTCGCCGGCCGATTCGGCTCCATCCCCCAGGAAAAGAATATCTTTGGCTTCGGGTTGAGATAAAACCGCCTCTTCAAACCGATGGCGACGACCATGCATATCCGAAAGAACCAATAAACGCATAAATCCAACACTCCTATTCTAGAACCAAAATCCGTTTCATAGAATAAACTAGAATGAAACGGAGGGAAATATATGGCACAAAATTTTCATTCCAAAGAACAAGAAGCCGAGAACCTACTCAAACAAAAAGGAATCGACCCGAAACACCTACAAAAAGCTGATGTCGAAAGACTATTTTCCAGCCTCAGCACAAACGATACCGCCAAGTTAAAGAATCTATTACAGGATAAAAAAGCCCTGGAGCAGGTACTGAATTCACCGGCGGCCAAACAAATGATGGCCAAATTTTTTGGCAAAAACGGAGCCAACTGATGGAAGATATTACCGCGGGTTTGTCCGAATTACTAAGTAGTGCCGATGGGATGGAAAAAATTAAGGCTGCAGCCGAATCAATTTTAGGCTCAGCTAAAAAAGAACCAATACCTAAGGAAAACGAAAATAATACTGAATCCTTTTCCATTCCCGATGGTCTGCTTGATAATCTTGGAAATTTGCAAAGCGTGATGCGAATTCTCTCCCTTTTTCAAAACAAAAAAGAAGACAAACGCACCCATTTGCTGTTGGCCCTAAAACCGCATCTCAGTAAAGAGAGGAGACATCGGGTGGACCGTGCCGTCTCCTTTTTACAAATTGCCGACCTGCTGCCTCTGCTCAAAGAAGAGGGACTACTTTCAGACCTCGGACTCTTTTAGTAAGTTTTGTTCAGACCAACACGATACTCCCCTTCGAACAAGGCTCCCAAATCATAATCCAAAGGAGGAAAACGGCTTTGACCGAAACGGAAAGACGTGAATTCGAACGCCGAAAAACCGAAGCCGAACAACAACTGAACCGTATGTATTCGACAAGCAACGGTTCTACCAAAGGCGGCCCGCTTCGTATGCCTCCCTTTTTATCACCAAGCCAGAAGGCGCCGCCGCCAAAAAAAGAGAACCCCGCCCCCGAACAACCGTCGAAAAATCCTATGCCCAGCAAAGGAATGAACCTTTTGAACCTGCTGAATTTTAAGGGGATGAAGATGGATAGCGACCGACGAATTATCCTAGCAATTTGCTTGCTGCTTTCGGCCGAAGATACCGACGAATTGTTGTTATTGGCTTTACTTTACATTATGTTATAAACGGGACGACGGCCGTCGTCCCGTTTATTTTTGGCCTACGCTTGAAAAAACGTTAAAAATCCGTCTTTTTTAAGATTTGCTCAAAAGCGGCATCGTTGGTTTGATTGCCGTCCCCCGTAATGGGAGTCGATTCCCCCTTGACACTGGATGGAATGGGTTTTATCAGAACGGTTAAAAAGTCCTTATCGCGGGCGATTATTTCCCGTACATCGCGATAAAACTGTCCCGCATAGCGAGTTTTATCCGCCGCAACTCCCGTCACCGAAAGGTCAAGTTGCCTACCAATATAGAGGGTGCGATAAAGGTGATATTTTTGGGTAACCACCAACAACGAATTGCAACCAAACACCTCTTTGGCACGATATAAACTTTCATAGGTAGAAAAACCGGCGTGATCCATAAAAATATCAGCCGAATCAACCCCTTTTGCCATAGCATAAGCCTTCATCACGCCAACTTCGTTGTAATATTGCTCACCGTGGTCACCGCTCATTAAGATTTTTTTGGCAGCACCACTTTGATACAGAGAAACGGCAGTATCCAGCCGCTCTTGCAACATAGGACTGGGGGTGTATCCGTTAACGCCGCACCCCAGCACTAAAATCGCATCTGCCGTTTGCACTTTATTGGCGGGTTGTATGAAAGAATGGGCAGAAATGCAAACGTATCCATTCACTGCAAGCAATAAAAGGGCAGCGGCCAAAGCCAAATAAAACAATATCTTAAAAAAGGAGGCAACCAACCGGCCTATTTTATGGAAAAAGAACAGTTTGGATTCTTTTTTCATACGCCATCCCCCCATTTTTTCTTCTTTTTTTATTGTACCACATAACAAAAGATTCGTACAGAGGTTTTTTGAAATTTTATTGACTTTGTATTGCTTGCCGTATTATAATAAAGAAACATTGGGATTGTAAGCAAAGAAAGGATAACCGAATGCCGTATACAAATGAAGAGTTTTTAACCCTAAGACAAGAAATTATGAAGAAAGATTTTGGCCGAATGAACGCAGAACAGTTAGAAGCTGTGGTAACGGCCAAAGGCCCATTGTTGGTATTAGCCGGTGCCGGTAGCGGCAAAACCACTGTATTGGTCAACCGCATTGCCTGTTTGGTGAAATACGGTGATGCCTATTTTAGTTCTTTTGTGCCGCAACTCACGGAAGAAGAAATGCAAGCGGGTCGAAAATTTGTAACAGGCGAAAGCGATTATCTGCCCGAAAACGCTTATTCTTACCATCCTGCTAAGCCGTGGGAAATCTTAGCCATCACTTTTACCAACAAAGCAGCCGGCGAACTAAAAAGTCGTATCGCCTCCCGTTTGGGAGAGGCTGCCAACGACATTTGGGCCGGTACCTTTCACAGTATTTGCGCTCGCATTTTGCGGCGTTACGGTGATCTCATTGGCTACACACCCCACTTTACCATCTACGATACCGATGACCAAAAACGAGTGGTAAAGGATATTTTAAAGGCCAACAATATTTCGGAAAAAGAATTACCCCCCCGTTATGTTCTTAACGAAATCAGCCGTGCCAAAGACCGTCTGCTTTCACCGGCGGCCTACGAAGAAACGGTGGGAAATTATCCTTTAAAAAAAGCCGTTGCCAACATTTATAAACTCTATCAAGCGCGCCTCAAACAAGCAGATGCTATGGACTTTGATGATATAATTGCCAATACCGTCGCCTTGTTTGAAAAAAATCCCGATGTTCTGACCTACTACTCCAATAAATTCAAATATATTATGGTAGACGAATATCAAGATACCAACTATGCCCAATACGTTTTGGTGCGCCGTTTGGCCGAACAACACCAAAATATCTGCGTGGTGGGGGATGATGACCAAAGCATCTATTCCTTCCGCGGGGCAACCATTGAAAACATTTTAAATTTTGAAGACCACTACCCAACCGCCAAGGTTATTCGGTTAGAGCAAAACTACCGCTCAACCGCAACCATTTTAGATGCCGCCAATGCCGTCATTGCCAACAACAAGGGTCGTAAGGGCAAAAATCTTTGGACCAATCGCACCGATAATCGCAATATTCAAGTCAACACCCTACCCACCGAACAGGAAGAAGCCCGCTTTGTTGCGAATGCGATTTTAGAACGCGTTCAAAAAGGGGAGCGCTTTCAGCAGTCGGCTGTTCTGTACCGCGTCAATGCCCTTTCCAATACCTTAGAAAATATCTTTGTCCGCTCGGGCGTTCCCTACCGTGTGATCGGCGGACATCGTTTCTTTGACCGCAAGGAAATTAAAGATGTTATTGCCTACTTAAATGTTATTAACAATAAAAATGATGCCGTTCGTCTCAAACGTATCATCAATGAACCCAAACGTGGCATTGGGGAGACCACCTTAAAAAACGCCGAACAGATTGCCGCCAATTTGGGAATTCCGCTGTTTGAGGTCTTTGCCCATGCGGCCGATTATCCTTCCCTATCCCGCGCCGCGGCAAAACTGGAACTCTTCTGCCGTATGGTGGAAGAATGTTCGCAACGGGCCGAAGAACTTCCCCTACCCGAACTCTTTGACGAAGTGTTAGAAAAAACCGGATATATGGCGGCCTTAAAAGCCGAAGGAGAAGAATCGGCCGACCGCGTGGACAACGTAAAAGAACTTCGTTCCGGTATTCAAAACTACCAAAACGAATCCGAAGAACCTTCGCTTTCAGGCTACTTGGAAGAAGTCGCTTTAATCAGCGATATCGACGCATACAATCCCGATGAGGATTACGTTGTGTTAATGACGTTACACTCTGCCAAGGGGTTGGAGTTTGATAACGTCTACTTAATCGGTATGGAGGAAAATATTTTTCCCGGCACCCAGTCCATCTACGGCGGCGAAAAAGAATTAGAGGAAGAACGTCGGCTTGCCTACGTTGGTATCACCCGCGCCAAGAAAACCCTAACCATTACCAACACCTATGCCCGTATGTTATACGGTTTCACCAACCGCAATATGCCCTCTCGCTTCTTAAAGGAAATTCCCGAAAACCTCTGTGATGTTTCGATCGCCCCGCGGTTTGGCAACAACGTGATTTCATCCGGCGCTTACGCGGTCCGTTGTGCATCCAATCGTTCGGCTACGGACTATACCCTAAAAAAACCGACCGTTTCAACCAATACCCCAAAAACTGCATACCAAAAAGGAATGCGAGTGCGCCACAAAGTTTTTGGCGACGGTTTGATTTTAAACACCACCCCAATGGGCGGAGATTCCTTGTTGGAAGTAGCCTTTGATACCCACGGTACCAAGAAGTTAATGGCAAACTTTGTAAAAATGGAAATTTTATAATGAAAGAACGCCTACCGGCCACTCAGTCGGTAGGCGTTTTGCCGTTGCATTTTTCATTTTTAATCGTATAAGCGCATTAACCGAGCATTTCGGTGCATATACACACTCATAATAACACCCATCCCGCAATACAAACATAACAAAGAGGTTCCGCCTGCACTGAAAAAGGGCAAAGTTACGCCAATAACCGGCGTAACCGAAAGGCACATTCCAAGGTTAATGACGATCTGAGAAAACAACATACCAAACACACCAACACAGATGAGCTTGCCGCGTTGTTCGCGGGCTATCGCACCAATGCGAAGAATCCTTAAACAAATCATCGACAGTAACACCAAGACCAAAAGACAACCAAACAATCCGAATTCTTCGCCAATACTGGCGAAAATTAAGTCGTTATGCCCCTCCGGTACCTGACCGGTTTGTGTCAAGGGGCCTTTTAAAAAGCCCTGCCCAAACAGACCGCCATTAGCCAAAGCGATACGACCGCGCCATTGTTGCCAATCCGATCCTTGCAAATCATCCTCTAAATTAAACATGGAAAGAAGACGCATTTGTTGGTCGCTGTTCATCACCAAGAAATATATTAGTGGCGCTGCAATTAAAACAGCCACAATAAAAATAATAAAATAACGTGCTTTTAGACCGGCTGCAAATAACATTAGGAGCATCATCAAGCCAAAAATCATAGCCGAACCGTCGTCCCCTTGAAAATGAATTAACAAAACCGGAAAGGCTCCATGCAATAAAATTGGTATGAGATACCGCAATTGGTTTACCCGTTCCCCCACCTTTTCCAAATGTATCGAAAAGGTGATGACAAAGGCGATTTTCAAAAGTTCAGAGGGCTGAAAGGTTAACCCGCCGGGAATCCTAAGCCATGCCTTATCGTCGGTATTACCGGGGGAAAACCCTATAAAAAAGGTTAAGATGACCGGTATTAAACAAACCATCGCAATAAACGGCCAATATTTGCGATAATGGTTATAATCGATTTTGGAAATAACAACTATAACGAAAACTCCCAAAAAGATGGTACCAAACTGAGTGAGAAAAGCACGGTGGGAGCCGGTATAATTAGTGGAAGAATAAACTGCAATGCACCCATAACCACTGGCGGCAATGCACAAAAATAATAAAAATTTATCGCATTCACGAATATAATCGGCAATGGAATTCCAAATGCTGCGCAACCTTCTCACTTCCTTTTTTATTTTAACCTAGCCAAAGCATTTAAACCTGAACCAGCCTTAAATGGCTATTTTTAGGCATTTTTTGGCTCGCCGTCATTCATAGGCGAAAGCCTTATGAACTCCGTTTCACCAAAATCTACACAAAAAATAACTCATTTAAGGTCGCAAG
>JAZNIW010000010.1:0-37783 GCA_045577695.1 Acutalibacteraceae bacterium | reverse complement strand
GTTGGAAATGAGCACTCGTTTTTTTATTTTTATTTTTGAGTAGGTTTACCCCCTGCTCTTTTTTATTACACACTTTTTCAAAGTACGTAACCCACTATGACACTTTCACGGATTTGCCGTTCAAAGTTGTCAGTGGGCTCTATAAAATAGGTAAGTATATTCAATAGCAGACATTACCTTATGTTATTCGCGAAATTTACAAACTCTTTTCTGAACAGATGATTTTTGTTCGGAAAGGAGTTTTTTTATGCAAAAAAATATAAAAGAAAAAGCAAATAATCGAGGCGTTACTGCCAAATGCAAAGACAATGTCAGTTGTTATGTCGATGCGGAGGTGGTATTATGTCGATAAACGGAATTTTATCAAAGCAGTGGGATGTGAACCTTTTGGGAGATGATTTTAGCGGACTTAATGAAGTGTATCGTGAAATTGCTAATGAGATTGGGATTGAAAAAACGTTTGTTATTTTCAATCTCTTTCACGGTACTCAAGTATCATTTCCAAATAGGCTTTTCTCAAAGGAATATATACATAACTCAATCATTAACGAATATAACGGTGATAATGTGTCCCAGTTGGCACAGAAATACAATTATTCCGAAAGGTCTATATGGAGGATATTAAAATCAAACAAATAAAACCGCCTCATAGCATTAACTGTAAGGAGATATAAATTTTGATATGCTTTGCTTCATTAAAGTTGTTTTGTGAGGTAATATATGGTATAATAACAACTATCGAAAAAGTTAAAATTAAGGAGATTAAAGAATGTGGAATGTTAAAAATTATATTACAAATAACAAAAAAACTTTGATTTTATCAGTTGCACTATTGATAGGTGCTTTAATTTCAGTTTTTGTATTGACTGAAATAACGACTTCAAAGGAAATGTTTAAAGGTATTATTGAAGTCTTAAATCAAAAGAGCAAAAATGTTCTTAGCCTAACTGCGACTACGGCGGCTACTTCAACAGCTATTTCATTATTGCCTAATGATGCGGGTATTCCTATAGCTAACGAAATTGCAAATTTAAGTTCTTGGTTATTAATTATCACTTGTGCAATACAATTAGAGAAGTTCTTAGTTATATCTATGGGGTATATCTCATTTGGGTTATTAGTTCCTGCTTCTTGTGTTTCAGGCATAGCGTATCAATTCAACAAAAATGAGTCTTTCAAAAGATTTGCAATAAAATTCTTAATTTTTGCAATTGTATTATTCTTACTAATTCCTACAAGCATTGGCGTTACCAAGATAATCGATAAATCGGTTGACGAACTTAACGGATTATATGAGCCCGTACAAGAAGAAGTTATTGAAGAACCTGAAGAAAAAGGATTTTGGGACAAATTAGTTAATAAAATTGAGAGTAGTGTTAATGAGGCAATCGATAAAGCCGAAAACACTCTAAACAAATTAGTTAATGAAATCGCCGCATTAATCGTAACTTCAATTGTAATTCCGATTTTAGTATTTCTATTATTTATATGGATAATAAATACATTTTTAGGTACGAGTTTTAAGGTGCCTAAACCGAAGAAAAGAACATTTTATAAAAAGAAAAACGAGGTAATGATTAATGGCTAAAAGTAAATGGGTATCATTCTTTCTATGCCTATTTTTAGGTGTATTTGGTGCTCACAAATTTTATGAGGGCAGAGTTTTGCTCGGTGTACTGTATGTCTTCACCAGCGGATTATTTGGAATGGGTGTTATCATTGATTTAGTAATACTGTTCTTTAAGCCAAACCCTTATCATCCATAAAAAATGCGAGTCCTAACCGCAATTGATGCGATACTACGTTTTGTATTCCGCAGTTTGAGATTGGTTATGAACACTCGCACCAAAAACCACTCGTTCTTTTGAACGAGTGGTTTTTTATCCATTGCGAAAGCAATGGCATATCATCAACACGGCATTGCCGTGTTGTATCTCATCAGTCCGTTAGGACTGTATATCATCACGCTTTAGCGTGTATCAAAAACCCTTTCGCAATGATGATATACAACTTCTTGCGAAGTTGATGATATGCAATTCCTGCGGAATTAATGATATACAACGCTCCGCATTGATTTTCCGACACTTTTATGCTATAATACGCCCATGGCGGTGATGTAATGAACAAAATTACTAAACACAACTTTTTAAGTGAAAAAACCAAGCTAAATTTCAAAACAATAATTTCCGGTGTGGTTTTTATAATTCTTTTGGCTTTAGAAATTTGGTTACATACAGATAATAAAACTAATTTTTTCATTATTTTTGGTGTAATTCTTTTTATAATACTTGCCGTATCTATTTTTGATATTGTTTTAAAGTATAAAACTAAACATTTGCCTTCGCCTTATTATATTGTTGAAGATATATTTATACACGTTCGTGAAAAGGAAGAAATACACATAAAAACACGCAATAGAATATTTTATACTATAAAATTTTCAAAGCACGGTGAATATGTATATTATACATCTGTCCGTTGGAAAAATCACGAAAAGGATGATGCCGATTATTCAAGCATATTCTTTTCAACTCCAGGCGATGAGTTTTACCTTGTAATTTCTAAACGTGACGGGAAAATTTGCAGGTGTTACAACAAAAAGTATTTTTCCTTATGTGAAGATGATTTTGAATATATAGACGGAAAATACTATGTTAAAAAATAAGAAAATCCTCAGTTTTCAGGCACATTTAATTCGTGTCATTAAGTTCAAAACTCCCAAACGTCCAAACCCAGTAATAATGCGGGTTTGGGCGATTTTTTATGCTTAAACACGCCTTTGATTTTCGCCTGAAAATATCTCTTTTTTCGTGGTAGACATTGGTAGACATCTTTAATTTATGTATGGGACGGCTATTCGCCGTCCTTCTTTTCTCTCTTAATGTTTAAAGTCTGTCGGAAATCTTTCCGACAGACTTTAACTTTGCTCCATACTCCAAATGGCTATAAATATTTGCCGTTGTGCTGAAAACCGAATGACCTAACCGGTCTTGAATTTCTTTTAAAGATACACCGTTGGCAAGCAGTAACGATGCACACGAATGTCGCAAGTCGTGATACCGAATATGTTTTAAGTTGTTTCTTTTGAGCACGGTCTGTAAATGTTGCGACATTTCCTTCTGTTACTACCGGATTTTCTATGGAAATAACGAATGCCTGAAAGATCGGATTGAATAGTTGCGGCAGAGTTGTGTTCTTTCAGGTGTTCCACATAGGCTTTGAAGTGCCGATCTTCCACATTCTTGAAGTTTTGCAGACGAAAATTATCGGCTAAGAACTTACAGAACCTTTTTGTTGCCTCATAGTATCGAGCTCTTGTTTTAAAGCTAACCGATTATCGAAAAAAATATATATCTTTAGCTAAGCACACACCTTTAAAAAACAACAGAGGAATATCATTGTTTTTTGCTAACGTCGCTAAGTTCTCTATCTCTTGCAAAAAAATTAAATTTTGTTTTTTCTGTGAGAATATCATTTGCTCTTTCAAAAGCTGTGTTTGTAAGGGTAATTCATAAGGGTAGTGCGTAAGTATATGATGTCGCTTTAAAAAGCCTAACTTTTCAAATTCGTTCAAATTTTTAATCCGCTTATTAATCACTTCAAACATATATAATTTCTTTCCGCTTAATTTAATAATAAATCGATCATACGTTCTGGCGAATTAACAAATTGTTTGACCATCTTATAAATAAACGTGTCCTTATATGCTGTTTTTTTAATTTCGTTTTCTGTAATTTCATATATTTCTGCATTGGGGTAAGCTAAGATGATAGGAGAATGTGTTGCAATAATAAATTGAGAGTTGTTATTTACAAGTTTATCTATTTGTACTAGTAACGACATTTGTCTTGTGGGTGATAATGCGGCTTCGGGTTCATCCAAAAGATATAACCCATTACCTATAAATCTATTTTCTATTAATGACATAAAACTCTCGCCGTGAGATTGTTCATGTAAAGAACGTCCGCCGTAAAAATCCAAATTCAACTTTAACTCCTCAATGTTAGAGGCTACATTATATAAACTTTCTGCTCTAAGAAAATAACTGTCTTTTTCGTAAGAAGTTCTAGCAACTCTAATATAATTATGCAGATTAGATTCAGTATGTTTAGTTGAAAAATTGAAATTTCGGGACCCACCCTCAGCGTTTAATTCAACCGAAATAGCAAGAGACTCAAGCAATGTTGATTTTCCACTACCGTTTTCCCCGACAAAGAAAGTAACTGGTTTTTTAAAGTTAAACCATTCATTATTGTTTAATGCCTTGATTACAGGAATGCCTCTAATATAAGACCTTTCATCTTTTGGTATGTTTAAAGAAAAACTTTTTAAGAACATTGTCTTCACCTTTTCATCTTTTGTAGCAGACACAAAGAACAAGTCAACAAAAAAGCACAAACTACCCCTTAAAAAAGGAAAAGTTTGTGCAACAAATATATGTGATATGGATAATTATTTCTGCTAAAAAGGATCACCTTTCATATAATATACCTACTTTCTATTATGCATGAATTATATCACAATCAAACGTGTATGTCAAACACAATCAAGATAATCTTTACAGTAAGAAATCCGACATAAGCATTACTCCTGTTTATATTTACCACGAACTCAGAAATACAATTTACTAATTAGCGGATCGTAAATCTTTTTTCGTTGTCCGTGCAATAAACTGCTCGAATGGAATTTTTTCTGCTAAGCCGCTAACCATCAGTATCAAAAATTCACAAGGGTTCCGTTTATGTAATGAGCAGATGAATAAAGGAGCTATATATCAAAATCAAAAGTTTATGCCTTTGATTTGATAACAAAATATAGCGAAACTTTTTTATGAGTTTCAAGAAAAAATCAATTTTACGAAAAATAGGTTGCATTCATCCTATATTTTTGGTATAATAATACCAGAGGTGATAAAAATGATGGTTAATACCGATAATTTGGTTGCTATGACCGAAGCAAATCAAAATTTTTCAAGGGTTGTCCGCACTGTTGACGAAAGCGGTTTGGCTGTTATTTTAAAGAACAACAAGCCGAGATATGTCGTTGTTGATTTTGATGAATACAACAACATAGCCGCTGCTCTTCAAATGCGCAAAGCCAAAATTGACGGTGCCGCCGATAAAATTATTGACGAAAATATGGAAGCATTACTGGAGTTAGCTAAATGATACTTTTAACTGTAGAAGAAATAATTGAACTCCACGATAAACTTATTGATCGTACCGGTGGCAGTCACGGACTTCGTGACCAAAGTCATTTGTCATCTCAAAATGTTTTAGCAGTTTTCTTTATAGAGAAAATAAAATCAACATTACAAGTGTCTTAATGTTAACTTTATTTACCCTATAAAATTCCTTTGCAGGATCATTTCAAAAAGATAGTCATACACTCAATAGCACAGACAGGCATTTTTAAGGGAACACATAAAAGAATGTCATGGGGAATACGACCTTTGAAAAAAGTAACCAAAAGGTCCTATTTCCTATGCCCAAAATCCGTCAATTTATGTAAATCTCTCTTTTTTTAAAAAAACGCTTGTTATTTCGTTTGCACTATGCTATAATATTTGCTACATAAAAGTGACGAAGTATGCTTGTTCGGCTATTCGTACAACATAATAACCATTATATTGAATGTTTCTGTTATTCCTTATTCAGTGGACTTGCGCCTGCGCCTTAGAGCCTGTGCCATTTAATCGTTGTATTCGTATGCGATTATGGTGCGGTTCTTCTTTTTTTCGAAAAATTGGATGCGAAAGAGCGCAAGAATGAGAGGATTCTATTTGAAAAACACATTACAGAGCAAATTGACACACAATGATATCGAAACAGCACGACGACGATTTTTGTGCCCTTTGTGCGGTAAGCATACGGTGCTGTGGTTACTTCCGGATACGGAGATTAAGAATCTACCCATCAAATGCAAACGGTGCGGCAGGGAAAGCGTGGTCAACGTTTCCCCTTCTACGGATCCTTAAAAACGGTGCATTTGATAAAAGCGTCCGGCAGATTCCATAGTTAATATGAATTGTTATAAAATACTATATGTATATTTCGGTACAAACGCTTGGCGTTTGCATATTTTTGCCGCAAATGTAGTAATCATTTACAGCGAGGAATGGAAAGCCGCGAAATGGAATAGAATGAAATTGGTCGAAGGCAGATTGATGCGACGATCCATATCAACGCCGGAACCGATTTGATAAAATCACTGCAAAATCAATCGGCGAAGCAACCGCAATGAAACGGCGTGCATTTATGGCCGTTTTGAGGACAAGGGGATATGTTTGCACAAACCTTTCCCTTTCTTTTTTCAGAAAATCTTGCTTATCGTATTTTAAGCCGCATTCTGCACAAAGTTATAATGGCCGTTACACACCATATTTTCGATGCAAAGGTTGACCGTGCTGTTGAAATTTCGGACGGCACCGTACAACGACCAAACAGCGGAGCGCGTATTCCGTTTTATCTATATTTTGCTACAACAGTATTTTAAAACGAAGGAGTGTTAAACGCCGTGAAAAAAGCATTTAACATCATTAAAACGACAATTGTGTGGTTAATCGTGCTGTTGGCGGTGTCAATGATGGTCTTTACGGTCATTTCGGTTACTACCTTTAATCGCAACGACAGAGATTTGTTTGGCTTTAAGATGTACATAGTTGATTCGGATTCGATGTCCGCCACCGATTTTAATGTCGGCGATCTGATTCTTGTGAAAGAGGTTGATCCTTCCGCTTTGAAGCAGGGCGATATTATCACCTTTATGTCGCAGGATACCAATAGCTTTGGCGAGACCATTACCCATAAAATTCGAAAGATCACAACCGATGCGGAGGGCAACCCGGGATTTATCACCTACGGTACTACGACCGATACCGATGATGCAACCATTGTTACCTATCCTTATGTACTTGGTAAGTATCAAAGTCGCGTGCCGGGTCTGGGCACCTTCTTTCATTTTTTAAAGACCACCCCCGGTTATTTTGTTTGCATCTTTACTCCCTTTATGATCATTATCATCTATGAGGGTTTGAAATTCCTTCATCTCTTCCGCAGATACAAGAAAGAGCAGATGGAAGAGATACAGGCAGAGAAAGATCAGATTGAAGCCGAAAAATTGGAAAATGCCAAGATGTTGGAAGAACTCAAAGCTCTCAAGGCGCAGCTGGAAAGCCAACAGCCCGTTATCGTAGCGGCGGAAGCCGTGTCCGAAGCAGAGGATACCACCGACGAATCGGAGTTCGCTTCACCCCTTGACAAAGAAAGTTGTTGATTCTGAAATGCTACCGTTTGTTTTGGGTGTCTTAGCGGGCGAAAGGATCGGTTTTACTGTTTATATCATTTACAGCGCCTTAGTCACCGATGAATGCAAAAGACCGGTCAAAGAAAAGGATTAGGAGACAGCCGTGATCGAGAACAACAATAACACGGGACTTTATTGGCTTATTGGACTATTCGTTGCTGTCTTTTTGATTGCTTTTCTTCTTAATTTCATACAGTTTATGAATGATTTTTCAAGAGAATTGAAATATCTTAATAATGAAATTGAGCGAACCACCGGTGACGATCGTAGGCATTGGATACGCCAAAGACGGAGATTGTGGTTATCCCTCATCCCGTTTGTGAAATACTAATAATTTACTTACAAACAGAGATTTTCTCTGTGAAGTAAGCGTGGTAACTGAATGTGTCTTGTCTTCATTTGTTTACCCCGCGCCGTCCCATCGCTCTCCGATGGGCGGCAATCAAAGAGCAAAAATGCTTTACATTTTAAGGTAAGAGGTAAAAGTGCAGAGTGAAGAGGTAAAATGTCGGCAGAGCCGACAAAATAAATTGTGCCAAAGGCACACCGAATTTATTACCGATTGACGATTCCTTATTACTTCAAAACTACTTTACAGTTTTTGCTTTTTGATTGCCGAAAGGCAATCAACTTTCGGAAAGGGGGATGCTTCTCTCTAATTATTCAATATGACTAATTGTCTGTTGGAAAAAGAAAAAAGTTAAAACCCGCCTCCTTACGCTCAGCCAATGTCGGTAGGAGATATGGCTATGTTTCTGATATTGGCACAATGAAATATGGAGGTCATTATAATGACAAAGCAAAAATCCACCAAGCGCGCTTTGCTGCTCAGCGCCTTGTCCTTGCTGATGTGTGTATCAATGTTAATCGGTAGCACCTTCGCTTGGTTTACAGACAGTGTGACTTCTGCCGGCAATAAAATTCAGGCAGGTACTTTGGATATTCAACTTTTGATGCACGACGGAAGCGATTATGCGGATATTAGTGAAAGCGGAAAACCGATTTTCGGTCCAGGTTCTGTCGCCCAAGATGTCAATGCAGAAACCCTTTGGGAGCCGGGTAAAACACAGGTTGCTTATCTCGCTATCAAAAATAACGGCAATCTTGATCTCACATGTATTTGGTCAGAAGTTTTGGTTGCACGAGCATTTGAAATTCGGCGTAGCGATTGCGGATAGTGAGAAAGCAATGGAACAGAAGGTCGCTACCCGTGCTGAAGCAAACGAGATTGCTAAAATGAAACTTCAAAATTATGATACGAATGTGGCAGCCCTTTCACCCGGAAAAACAGCATATATTTCCATAGTTGTTCGTATGCCGGAAGAAGTAGGCAACGAAGCAAACTATCGTGATGATACAATCCCAAAGGTGGACCTCTGTATCATCGTGAAAGCAGACCAACAGAAAAACTAACCCTAAGCCAAGTCCGGAAAGGAGGTTGATAATGTGAAAGAACTATATTATGAGTTTTTCCACATTCCCAAGCACGGAAAAATACTTGAAAAAGTAATGCTTGTCCGTGTTGCTTTGATTATTGTTATTATGGTGGTATGTTTAGCGGCAATGAGCATTACCGCGTATGCTTATTTTTCTTATAGCATCACCTCCGGCTCCAATCTCATTCAGGCAGCAAATTTTGAGGCGAAGGTTACCATAGAAGAAAATGGTTCAAATACTCCCATTACGCTTTCAAAAGACGGCAAAATACAAACCGCAATGTTGGAAGCGGGTGAATATACAATAAACCTTACCAAAGGCGAAAGCACCGCGAAAACAGGCTTTTGCCTCATAACGATTGGCGATACCGCTTACTACACACAGCAGATTGGTGTGGATGTGAAAAAAAATTCCTCAAACGGAGAGGTGCTTTTTACATTAAAGGTTTCCTCCAAAACACGGGTGAAAATCCTTTCTCACTGGGGAACATCCTCTTGTTACGGATCGGACAAAATCAACAACCCCGGTTATATCCAAAATGGCACCGAGATCAATTTGACGGATTCGACAGGCGAAAAAGGAGAATCTTCTTCCACCGAGAAACAAGTCTCTACCAAAAGCAACTCAAGCGAAAATTCGGCCAACGATCCGACAATGGAAAGTGGGACTTCTTCGAACCAAACAACCCAACCTGAAATGACCCAAATGCCTGAGTCAAGCAGCACAACGTCTGCGACAATGCAGTCAAGCGAAATAACCGGCACCGAATCCACAGAAGAAATGCAGTCTGTAGCAGAAAAAACAGAAAGCCCAGACACATCTACCACAAAGACGAACGATAAATAAAGTAAAAAAGCTATCGTAATCTTCCGTTTTTCGGCGGGGGTGGATACAACTTATCGATATTCTAAAAGGAGGCAGAAGGCGTGAAAAACATCTCCGACACCGAAGAATTTGAGCGTTGTGTAATATGTGGCGAATTGACCACTGTTCCCATTTCAACGCCCATAGATCGGCGAGAGCATTACGAGGTCGGGTGCGGTCAACTCTGTGTCGAATGCGCCAATCAAATATATAAAGAGAGGTAAAAATGAAGAGCCTCGGCACGCGCATTGCGTGTCGAGGCTCTTCGACTGTCTCTCGTGTCCGAAAAAGAACTGGACGAAAACCAGGATTTTCTTATAAATATGATTGTTTAACCATATTTTTAGTGAATTCAAGAATTCAATTAAGCATTGCTTTTTTTGTGAGTTATTAACATTAATATTGCACCAGAACCAAAAAACAACAAGCCAAGACACGGTACTACAAGCAATGCTAAATCAGTATGATTTGAACCAATGTTTTGAGGATTATCAACATCATAATGAATTTCAATTTCTTCTCCTATATTCCAAGAAGACGAATACATTTTAGTAACATTAGTATAAGATTGACCATCAACCTCGTATGTCAAATGAGTTTTATAGCGCATGCTCCCTTCGTCATCTCGATAAGACTCAAAATCAGTAATTTCAGCGATTGTTTCTGCTTTGCCGGAATAATCAAAAGCATTTACGCAAATAAATGCACCACCAACCGAAAGAATTGAACCAAATATTATAAATAGCAAAAAGATGATTCTTGACTTCTTCATATTATCACCGCCTGTAGGTAGTATAGCATAAATGCGGTAACTAATCAATGCGGAGTGTTGTCTTATAATCCGTGGCGGAGCCACACCTTACTTCTTCACTATTCACATATTACGAGCAAAGCGAGTAACAAGGTTCTGGGGCACCCGCCCACAATTTTAATTGTGATGGCGGGTCAGGTTCTTATTACTTATTACTTGCCAAAATCGACCATAGAGAAGAGTGAAAAGTGAAGAGTGAAGAGGTGAAAAGTAAATCGACAAACCTCCGTGGAGATTTGTCGATTTTGGCGGAGAGAGGGGGATTCGAACCCCCGATAGGGTTTAAGCCTATACACGATTTCCAGTCGTGCGCCTTAGACCAGCTCAGCCATCTCTCCATACTATATCGTCGGCCGAAAACGGCACTTTGATATTATAACGTTTCTAATGAAAAAAATCAAGTGTTTTTTGAAAATTTCTCTATTTTCCTTAGTGCAACTTTTAAAGCGGGCGAAAAAAGAGGTTCCATATAACTAAAAAATGATAAGAGTATGGAGCGGGGTTTCTAAGGATAGTTAAAAGGGGTGTGTAGAATATTTCTACACATCCTTTTGTCTTATACGGCAACAAGCAGGGAACTTGTACGGCAAATTCCACTTGTTAGGGGAACCTAAAACCCTTCTACCCATCTCAAACAAGTGATATTATGAGACAGGTCTCACAGTCATAGTGGCATTGTGTAAGGGATGTTCGCTGCTCTCGGTTTTACGGGCGAATGAAATAGGATAAAGCCCGCAAGGGTTTTATGGGATATTTTGTATGGGAAAACATATCATTCTGCACCCAAAGCGTTGAATATTACGAAATAAATTACCACCCAAAAAAGAGGTGTGACCTTCTTCTTTGGGTGGTTCTTCTTAAACCATAACAAGTAGGAAATGGATATAGAAATTTCTATTGAGGATAACTCTCTTTAGAAATTTCGAACATTTTCTTAGTGGCTTTTTGTCGATGAATCGGCTGTTACAATAACGGCGTTAAAGCCGGCGGCCTTGCATTTTTTAAGCATGGCCTCTGCGTTTGATTTTTTCTTGTAAGAGCCAATCTGCACTCGATAAAGCGCAGGGTTTTCTGGATTTGGTTTTTGGGTTTGGGCTTTGGGTTGTGCCAAGATGGGGATGTTTAAGGTGGCTAAAATGCCGTGGGCAATGGCGTTTCCCATTTTGATTTGTTTGGCAGTTGTGGACAAAATGGAAATATCCTCTTTGTTATCCATAAAGGCGCATTCTACAATAACGGCGGGTGCAACGGTTTCGCGAATAAAACCGTAATAATCTTTTCCCGCCTTGTTTTTCTTTTGTTTGCACCCGCGGGAATTTTGTCCAATTTTTTGAATTTCGGTTAAAATGTTTTGTGCCAAAACCTTACCTATGCCACCTCCAAAGTGGTAAAAACATTCGGCGCCGTCCCCGCCACCGGCGTTGTTGTGGATATCCACCGCCAGGTCGGGAGCAAAGGCGTTGCACTCTTTGATTTCTTGGTTTAAGGGGTCGTCTTGGTCGGTGGTGCGACTGAGTTTTACCGTTACTTTGTGGCGTAACAATTCATCGCGACAGGCCAGGGCGATGGCAAGGTTATAATCCTTTTCTTTTTTGGAAAAAGCCACAGCACCCGCGTCTTTTCCCCCATGGCCAACCCCTAAAAATACTTTTTTAGCCAAAAATTTTTCCTCCTTTTTATTTTAGTTCCGGCAGACCGGCCACGCTGGTCAGAAGCGAGAGTAGACCTGAAAGCAGGGTGACACTCACTACCATTCGCCAGTCAACGGTAAAAAGAGCCGCGCCGGTGCCGATGGTTGCGATGGCTGCTTGTGCCATTGTTTTTGCGGCGCGTATGCCGGCCGCTTTGCACCATTGTTTCAAGAGGGAAAACCTCCTTTCATATGGTTTTCCAGTTCGGTTAGGCGACGGTCGGAGAAAAGCAGTTTTTCTTCCAACACAGGTAGTCGCTCTACCAAATGATTTTGTTCCCGCACTTCACGGGTGAGTTCCTTGATTTCGGTATCGGTTACGGCTTGTGCCACGGCAATTTTTTGGGTAATATCGCGGTTGGAACGTTGGGTGGTTATCATCACCCCGAAAAGGGATAAAATCCCCACCAAAACCGAACCGGCGGCAGAAATCAGGCTAGGAACAAAGGTTGCCATAGTGATACCTCCTTTTTTGTAATTTCTATTTCGGCAGATTTATTCAATCATAAAAAAGGGAAAAATTCCCCCCACCTTTTGCGAGCTACCCCTTGATTTTTTGATAAAAATGTGCTATTCTTTTGGTAATCTGACAGGAAGACGACGCGAATCGCGAACTCTGAGGGAAAGAGGCCGTATATAAAAGAGAAAAAATGGCTACACCCAAGGAGTTGGTGTAGCCATTTTTTATTATAAAAAAGGAGAATGTTATGGGAATGAGAGTGGCTGTAATGGGGATTATTGTAGAAGATAAGGCGGCGGTCGAGGAACTTAACCGTTTGCTGCACGATTATGGAACATATATTATCGGTCGTATGGGGATTCCCTATCGTGAGCGAAATATCAGTATTTTGTCGGTGGCTATCGACGCGCCGCAAGACGTGATTTCTGCCCTTGCGGGAAAAATTGGGAAATTGGAGAAGGTGAGCGTGAAAACCGCTTACTCGAATGTGACATCTTATGAAGAATAAAATCATTCAACTTATTGAAAAATTAGAGCGGGAGCAAAGCCTCACTTTATCCGAGTATGAGCAGTTGATTTGCGCGCAAACCGAAGAAACGGCGCAACTGTTGGCTCAAAAGGCGGTAGTTAAGCGACAGGCCGTCTACGGAAAGGACGTGTATGTTCGGGGGCTGATTGAAATTAGCAATATCTGCAAAAACGATTGTTACTATTGTGGTATTCGGCGCTCGAATCGAGGTTGCAGCCGCTATCGTTTAACCAAAGAAGAAATATTAGAAACCTGTCAAACGGGGTACGATTTGGGATTTCGCACCTTTGTTTTGCAGGGGGGCGAGGATGACTATTACAACGATGATGTGCTTTGTGCCTTGCTACGGGAAATCAAGGGGCGCTACCCCGATTGCGCGATTACCTTATCGTTGGGAGAAAGAAGTTATCAGAGTTACGCTGCCTTAAGAGCTGCCGGCGCCGACCGTTATTTGCTTCGCCACGAAACGGCGGATAAGAAACACTACCAAGCATTACACCCCGCCCCGCTTTCTTTTGAGAGACGGATGGAATGTTTACACCATTTAAAACAGTTGGGGTATCAGGTCGGGTGCGGCTTTATGGTTGGTTCGCCCTATCAAACGCCCTCGACCTTGGCGAAAGATTTAAAATTCATCGAAGAATTCAAACCCGCTATGTGCGGCATTGGACCATACATTACCCACGCCGCCACTCCCTTTGCCGATAAGCCGTCAGGTGATGTGAAACAAACGTTATACTTGCTTTCCATAGTGCGGTTGATTGACCCCGGCTTGTTATTGCCGGCCACCACCGCGCTTGGTACCATTTGTAAGGGAGGACGTGAGGCCGGCATTCTGGCAGGTGCTAACGTGGTGATGCCAAATTTATCCCCCAAGGCGGTAAGAAAAAAGTATGAGCTGTATGAAAATAAAATTGCCACCGACGAAGAAGCGGCCGAAGGCAAGGAGAAATTAGACCGTGAGTTAAAGGCCATCGGTTACCGTATGGTAACGGCGCGCGGCGATAAAAAAGAGTATACGGCAACAACAAATGTCCAAGAAAGGAACAAAGAAAATGAGTAATTATAATCCCAAATCTTTAAAGGCCGAAGAATTCATCAATGATGCCGAAATTTTAGATACGATTCGCTATGCCGAAGAAAACAAAAACAACGTGGAATTGATTGATGCTTTGCTGGAAAAGGCGCGTCCCAAAAAGACCGAGGGAGGCTATCACTGTGCCGGACTGACCCACCGCGAGGCCTCGGTGTTGTTGGCCTGCGAAATTCCCGAAAAGGTGGGGGAAATGTACCGCTTGGCGGAGGAAATCAAGCAAGCTTTTTACGGCAATCGTATTGTAATGTTTGCCCCTCTATATCTTTCGAATTATTGCGTTAATGGATGCGTTTACTGCCCCTATCACTATAAAAACAAGCATATTTGCCGCAAAAAACTCACTCAAGAGGAAGTAAGACAAGAAGTTATCGCCTTGCAAGATATGGGGCATAAGAGATTGGCCATTGAGGCCGGTGAAGACCCCGTTCATAACCCCATTGAATATATTTTGGAGTGTATTGATACCATTTACAGCATTCAACACAAAAACGGCGCCATTCGTCGCGTGAATGTCAACATTGCTGCCACTACGGTGGAGAATTATCGCAAACTGAAAGAGGCCGGCATTGGTACCTATATTCTCTTTCAAGAAACCTACCACAAAGAAAGTTATTTGAAACTGCATCCCACCGGCCCCAAACACGATTATGCCTACCATACCGAGGCGATGGACCGCGCCATGGAGGGCGGCATTGACGATGTTGGTTTGGGCGTGTTGTTTGGGTTGGAACTCTACAAATATGAGTTTGCCGGACTGTTAATGCACGCCGAACATTTGGAGATGGTGCACGGCGTCGGCCCGCATACCATAAGCGTACCGCGCCTGAAACGTGCAGACGATATCGACCCTAATGCTTTTGATAACGGTATTTCGGACGAAATTTTCCAAAAGATTATCGCCTGTATTCGTATTGCTGTACCCTATACCGGTATGATCATCTCCACCCGCGAAAGCGAAGAGGTGCGCGGCAAGGCTCTTTCCCTCGGTATTTCCCAAATCAGTGGCGCCTCTCGCACGTCGGTCGGCGGCTACACCGAGGAGGAACGTCCTCACGATTCGGAACAGTTTGACGTTTCGGACCAACGAACCTTAGATGAAGTGGTGGCGTGGCTAATGGAACTTGGATTTATCCCCTCATTTTGCACGGCTTGTTACCGCGAAGGACGTACGGGTGACCGTTTTATGGCACTTTGCAAAAACGGACAGATTTTAAACTGTTGTCACCCCAATGCGCTAATGACCTTGACAGAATATTTGGTAGACTACGCCAGCGACAAAACCCGCGAAATCGGATTCCGATTGATTGAAAAAGAGTTGGAAAAAATTCCGGCCGAACGGGTGAAAAAAATCGCCCACGAGAATATTGCGCAAATTAAGGCGTCCAACCGTCGCGATTTCCGTTTTTAAGGAGAAGTGCTATGAGTTTACAAGAGAAAACATCGGCCGAACGGGTGCATATCGGTTTTTTTGGGCTCAGAAATTCCGGTAAATCCAGTTTGGTTAATGCAGTTACGGGACAAAACCTTTCGGTAGTATCCTCCGTGAAAGGAACTACGACCGACCCTGTTCGAAAGGCAATGGAGTTATTGCCTTTGGGGCCGGTGGTAATATTGGACACCCCCGGTATCGATGATGAAGGAAAACTGGGCGAACTTCGTGTTCAACGTACCCGCCAAGCTCTTGCAAAAACCGATGTGGCAGTGCTGGTGCGAGATGCGAGGACCGTTTTAAATGAACAAGAAGAAACACTGCTTTCGTTGTTTCGGGAAAAAAAGATACCTTATATTATTGCGGCCAATAAGTCCGATTTATTAGAGACACCGCCAAAGAACACCGCCGACACCCTTTTTGTCAGCGCCAAAACCAAAGAAGGGGTAAAGGAATTAAAGGAAAAAATCGCTGCCATCGGGCGCAATGCGGAAAACCAAAAACCGTTGGTGGCCGATTTGGTGCAACGGGGCGATACGGTGGTGCTGGTGGTGCCGATTGATGAATCCGCACCAAAAGGTCGTCTAATTTTGCCCCAACAACAAACCATTCGGGAATTGCTAGAGGCCGGCGTGACGGTATTGGTTACACGGGAGAGCGAACTGAAAAGCACCCTTTCGGCACTAAACGCGCCGCCTCGCTTGGTGATTACCGATTCGCAGGTGTTTGGTGAGGTTTCAACCTTGTTGCCGCCCGATGTACCATTGACCTCATTTTCTATTTTATTTGCTCGCTATAAGGGCGATTTGGCCACCTTGGTGCAGGGCGCGGCCACTCTTAAAAAGATCAAAACCGGCGATAAGGTGTTGATTAGCGAGGGGTGTACACATCATCGTCAATGCGGCGATATCGGCACCGTAAAACTGCCGCGATTGATTGAAAAAGTTACCGGCCAACAACCTCAGTTTCACTTTACCTCCGGCACCGAATTTCCCGAAAGGGTGGAAGAATACCGCTTGGTAATTCATTGTGGCGGTTGTATGCTAAACGAACGTGAAATGAAATCTCGTATGGGGGTAGCGGCGTCACACTCCGTCCCCATGACCAACTACGGTATGGCTTTGGCTGCCATGAATGGTATTTTAGACCGTTCGTTAGAACCTTTTGGGGAGTTTTGATAAAAAAGAAAAATACCTTGGTGGTGATTAGACTACGCAAATCACCGCCAAGGTATTTTTATTACGATATATCTTTTTATTTCATTAATTCACTGACCAATCGGCAGAAGGTAAAGGGGTCTTCCAGCGGGAGACCGGCCGTCAATTTGGCCTGACCTAACAACAATTCGGCATACTTTTTGGCTTGCGCCGGGTTTTCTTTGTAGTTGGCTTCCAATGCCTTGAAGGCGGCGTGTTCGGGATTCAGTTCCAATACGCGCTCTGCTTTGGGATGGTTTTCACCCGGCATAGCGGCGAAGTATTTTTCCATTTCCAAGGTTATGCCGCCTTTGGCGTTGAGCGAGGCGGCATAATCTTGCAAAGTGCCAACCAAGGTCACTTCGGCGACTTGGCCGTTTAAGGCTTCTTTAACAAAGGTTAAAACCTCTTTTTTCTCTTGGGTTTGCTCTTCGGCTTTTTGTTGTTCTTCTTTGGAAATGAGGCCGTTTTCTTCATCCAAAACTGAACAAATCTTTTTCTCGCCATAGGTCATGAGCGTTTTCATCACAAACTCGTCAACCTCGTCGGTAAGGAAAAGCACTTCGTATCCCTTTTCCTTGGCCAGTGCGGCGGCCGGAATACCGGCAGCGGCCGCAACGGTATCACCACAAGAGTAGTAAATGGCCTCTTGATCATCCTTCATACGAGAGATGTAGTCCTTTAAGGTAACCGGTTTTTCCTCACGGTCCGAATAAAAGAGCAGTAAATCTTGCAGGTCGTCTTTATGGCTTCCGTAGTCGCTGACGATGCCGTATTTGAGTTGTAGGCCGAAGGCCTTGAAAAAGGTTTGATAGGTTTCTAAATCTTTCTGCAACAAACGCTTCAGTTCGGCCTTGATTTTCTTTTCGATATTGGTGGCAATGGTTTTGAGTTCATATGTTTGTTGCAACATTTCGCGCGAGATATTCAGCGATAAATCGTCGGTATCCACCACGCCCTTTACAAAACGAAAATGCTCCGGCAGCAAATCGGCGCAGGATTCCATAATCATCACACCGTTGGAGTAAAGCGCCAACCCTTTTTGATATTCTTTGGTAAAATAATCATAGGGGGCTTTGGCCGGAAGAAAAAGCATAGCCTTGTAGGAAACCAGCCCATCGGCGTGGATGCGAACAACCGAAAGCGGGTCGGTATAATCGTGAAATTTTTCTTTGTAAAAGGCAAAACAGTCGGCATCGGGGGCCTTACTTTTGCTGCGTTGCCAGATGGGAACCATACTGTTGACCGTTTCGATTTCGGTGTAGGATTCGGTTTTTTTCTCCTCACCTTCACCTACTTCTCGGTATTTGGTTACAGGCAGTTTGATGGGGTGGCGAATGTAGTCAGAATAGGTTTTGATCAGGTGTTTTAGCCGGTATTCGCTTAAATATTCGCTATAATGTTCGGTTTCGGTATCGGCTTTTAGGTGTAAAATAACATCGGTACCAACTTCTTTTTTCTCGCTTTCGCCAATGGTGTAGCCGTCCACCCCGTTGGATTGCCAAATGTGGGAGGAATCCTCCTTGTACGAGCGGCTGATAACGGTTAGGGAATCGGCCACCATAAAGGCAGAATAAAAACCGACGCCGAATTGACCAATAATGTCGTTGTCGCTTTTTTCTTGTTTTTCCAGTTCCTCTTTAAATTGCAAAGAGCCGCTTTTGGCAATCGTGCCAAGGTTTTCTTCCAATTCGTCGGCCGTCATACCAAGTCCGTTATCCGAAATGGTGAGGGTGCGGGCGTCGGTGTCGAAGGAAATGGAAATTTCACCCTTGCTCCGCTTGGCACGGGCTTCTTGGTCGGTAAGAGAAATATAGTGGAATTTGTCAATGGCATCACTGGCGTTGGAGAGCAGTTCTCGCAAGAAAATTTCTTGGTTGGTGTAGATGGAGTGAATCATCAATTCCAGTAGACGTTTGGATTCTGACTTAAATTGTTTTTTACGCATAATAACGACCTTCTTTTTGTTAAAAATGGTATAATCGGTTTATAGTTTAGCACCGAAGATGGAAAAAAGTGTAAAGAAATGGTGAATTTTAAAAATGGTTGACAATATATTCTTGCATTTTATCAATTACGGTGGCTCCTGCATAAGTTAGGTGATTGGCTTGACGCATTAAATAAACGTGGTCAGCCTCGTCAAACATTGGGAAATCAGCGGCGGTATCACCAAAGGCGGCAATGTTTTTGGTAATGCCGAATTTTTGTTTTAAAAAGGCGGTGGCTACCCCCTTATCGGCCGTGGCGTTACAACATTCCAAATAGGTTTCGTCTTCATAACAGATACGGAGTCCCTTTTCTTTGGCTGAAGATTTGAGCTGGTTGGTTGCTGCAATGTCTTTGGTTTTTAAAAAAATCAGTTTATAAATTTCTTCCCCAAATAGGGTGTGGTTAGAATGTTGTTCGGGCTCGATTGGCAAATTTCGTTCTCTGAGGGCACAAAAGGTGGGTACTTTTAAATCGGCGGCGGCATGGCAGAGCGCCAGGGCTACCCGCTTGTCAACCGGATTTTTATAAAGCAGACAGTTTTTATACATAATCTCCGCTCCGTCGTTGGCGATGAATACGGTGCGGGAAAGCAAAGGACGCAAAAATTCTTTCAGTGTCCCATACGGTCGACCGCTGTTGATGGCAAACAGGCAACCGCGGTTGGTTAAATTGATCATCTTTTGAATAAATTCGGCCGACAATTCGCCGCCGTTTTTTTTAAAAAGAGTTCCGTCAAAATCGGTTAAAATCAGTTGTATCATTTTTCATCCTATCCTTCGTTGGCGGCCTTTTGGGCTTGGTTTATTTGTTTGATGCTCAGCGAAATGCGTTTTTTGGCGACATCGACCGAGAGAACCATTACCTTCACCGCATCACCTACCGTCAACACTTCGCTGGGGTGCTTAATAAAGCGGTTGCAAATTTCCGAAATATGCACCAGTCCATCCTGGTGCACCCCAATGTCGACAAATACTCCAAAGTCAATGACGTTGCGCACCGTACCGTCTAAAATCATACCGGCTTTTAAGTCGCTCATATCCAGCACATCGGTGCGAAGAACCGGCTTGGCCAAGTTTTCACGTGGGTCACGGCCCGGTTTTTGCAGTTCTTTTATCATATCCAACAAGGTGGGCAGACCGATTTGGCAATGCTTGGCCATTTTTTCGGCGCCGTAGTCTTCCACCTTTTGAGGCAAATCGGCCAGTTTATTTTCGGCTACTTCTTGTTTCGTATAGCCGAGGGTGGAAAGCAGGGTTTCGGCTGCGGGATAACTTTCGGGGTGAACGCCGGTGTTGTCAAGAATGTTTTTTCCGCCTACAATGCGCAAAAATCCGGCGCACTGGGTAAAGGTTTTGGCACCCAATTTCGGCACCTTGAGCAGGGCTTTGCGGTCGGTATAGACACCGTTTTCTTCGCGGTGAGCCACGATGTTTTTGGCTATTGAACTGTTGAGCCCGGCCACGCGGGTGAGCAAACTGGGAGAGGCGGTGTTTAAATCTACCCCAACGGCATTAACGCAATCTTCTACCACGCCATTTAAGGTTTCGTTAAGACGGGCCTCGGGCATATCGTGTTGATATTGTCCCACTCCGATGGATTTTGGGTCGATTTTTACCAGTTCAGCCAAGGGGTCTTGCAGACGGCGGGCAATCGAAACGGCGCTGCGGAGCGATACGTCAAAATCGGGGAATTCTTGGGCCCCGAGTTTTGAGGCCGAATAAACCGAGGCACCCGCTTCGTTAACCATCGCGTAGGAAACGCCCTGTAGAGATTGTATCAGTTCGGCCACAAAAATCTCCGATTCTTTGGAGGCGGTACCGTTGCCAATGGCAATGGCGGTCACACCGTGTTTTTGTATAAGGGAGGTTAAGATGTTGGCAGCCTCTTGCTTTTTGTTGTGGGGCGGATTGGGGTAGACCACCGTGGTATCCAATACTTTTCCGGTGGCATCTACCACGGCAATTTTACAACCGGTGCGGTAGGCGGGGTCAAAACCCAAGGTGATTCGCTCACGCAGGGGCGGTTGCAGTAAAAGCGGTTTTAGGTTGGCGCCAAACATACGAATGGCTTGCTCGGTGGCCGAGTCGGTTAACATCGAGCGGATCTCTCGTTCAACCGAGGGAAAAATCAAACGGTCATAAGCATCTTGGGCCACGGCATCGAAAAACACTTGGTAGGCGGCCTTCTTTCGGGGCAGACGAGCGGTTAAAATGCGCAACCCTTCGGCTTTATCCACCGAGACCGAAACTTTTAAAAAGCCCTCTTTTTCGCCACGGTTGACCGCCAAAATGCGGTGGCTTTGTATCTTTTGGATCGGCTCGGAAAAATCATAATACAGACGGTAGACGCTGTCCTCCTCCGTGGCAGCAGTGGAATGGAGTTGACCGCGCTTTACCATCCATTCTTTTAAAAGTCGTCGAATTTCGGCATGGTCGGAAAGTTGTTCGGCAATAATGTCCCCTCCGCCGGCTAAAGCCTCTTCGGGGGTGTTGACCTCTTTTTCGATATCCACAAAATCGGACGCTAAAATCAATGGGTCGGTTTGGTTTTGCGGATCCAACAAGGCAGCAGCTAAGGGTTCTAACCCCTTTTCTTTGGCAACGGTGGCACGGGTGCGGCGCTTTTGTTTGTAGGGCCGGTATAAATCTTCCACCGCTGCTAAGGTGGCGGCGGCCTCAATGGAAACGCGTAGTTCGTCGGTTAGTTTTTCTTGCTTTTCAATGGATAATAGAACTTCTTCCTTGCGTTTTTGCAAATGTTGCAGTTGTTGGGCGCGGTCGGCTACGGCCCGAATCGTTTGGTCATCCATCGAGCCATGCATTTCCTTGCGGTAACGCGCAATAAAGGGGACGGTGTTCCCCTCATCTAACAGAGATAAAATGTTGGTGACGTGGTCGGGGTGAAGGCGTTTTTCTTCGGCAATGATTTGGGCAATCGAAGGCATAAAAACAGATTCTCCTTAATTTTATCAATTACCTTTTTATTATAAACGATTTTCTTTGGAATGTCAAAGGCAAATCCCATCGCGCAAAGCGACAAAGAATAGGAAAAAACGAGGACCTATTTTTTTCTTTTTCGCCGCTTTTTTTTGCTATCATAGAAACTTGATGTGGTCCAACAAAAAAAGATAGAAAACGGCATGAAATGAGCTGCGTTTTGTGAAAATTAAACAAAAAAGCAAGAGGTTTATTGGCGCTCTAAATTGAAAATAAACAAAAATTTCCTTGCGGAGCGGGATAGATTGTGTTATAATGATATTTACAAAAGGAAAATCTTGCAGGTTTTTCTGAATATCGTCGTCTATAACGGGCGGCAGCATCGATTTTAAAGGGGATGAGGGTTTGAAAAAAACAGAGTGTGTCGCAATGCTATTGGCAGGCGGACAGGGGAGCCGTTTGGGTGTCCTGACACAAAAAATTGCAAAACCGGCGGTGCCGTACGGTGGAAAGTATCGGATCATCGATTTTCCGCTTTCCAACTGCATCAATTCCGGTATCGAAACGGTGGGGGTGTTGACCCAGTATCAACCGCTTGAACTCAATGATTATATTGGTTCCGGCAAACCGTGGGATTTGGACCGCCAAAGCGGCGGTGTGCATGTGTTGCCTCCCTACCAAAAGATTGAAGGTGCCGATTGGTACAAAGGCACCGCCAACGCCATTTACCAAAACATTCCCTTTATTGAACGCTATCAGCCGGAGTATGTCTTGGTACTTTCGGGTGACCATATTTATAAAATGGATTATGCGGATTTACTCAATCGTCACAAGGAAACAAAGGCAGCTTGCACCATCGCGGTGTTGGAGGTCCCAATGGAAGAGGCCTCTCGTTTTGGTATAATGAATGCGCATGAAGATGGCACCATCTACGAGTTTGAAGAAAAACCGGCCAACCCGAAAAGCAATCTGGCTTCTATGGGCATTTACATATTCAACTGGTCGGTATTGCGGCAGTATTTGGAGCAGGACGAGGCGGACCCCGCTTCTTCTAACGATTTCGGCAAAAACGTCATTCCGGCTATGCTAAATGCGGGTGAAAAAATGGTGGCTTATCCTTTTTCTGATTATTGGAAGGATGTTGGCACCATTGATTCCCTTTGGGAGGCCAATTTAGATTTGCTCAACCCTAAAGTCGAACTGGATTTGTCTGACCCGAACTGGCGTATTTATTCCCGTACCCCTTCGGCGCCGCCGCAATACATTGCTCCCGAGGCTGAAGTACAAAATTCCCTGATAACTGAGGGATGTGTGGTGTCAGGCAAGGTGGATTTTTCTATTTTGTTTGACAATGTTACGGTGGAACCGGGCGCCGAGGTGCGCGATTCTTTGATTATGCCCGGTGCTGTGATTTGTAGTGGAGCCTCGGTGCAATATGCCATCGTGGCCGAAAACGCCGTCATCAAACCAGGTGCTACGGTAGGCAAACGTCCGGAAGATATGGACGATTTAAAAGACTGGGGTATTGCTGTGGTCGGTGCCGACTTAACGGTCGGAAACAACGCCACCGTCGCGCCCAAAGCGATGGTGACCGAATCGGTAAAGGAGGGCGAGTCGGTATGAAAACCAACAATGTGTTAGGAATTGTTTTTGCCAATGTGCACGATGACTTTATCCACGATTTAACTAAGGTGCGTTCCATGGCTTCGGTGCCCTTTGGTGCCCGTTATCGCATCATTGATTTTTCGCTTTCCAATTTAGTCAATGCCGGCGTTTCCAAGGTGGGTGTGGTACCCAAAAGCAACTATCATTCGTTAATGGACCATCTCGGTTCCGGCAAACCGTGGGATTTGGACCGCAAAAGCGGCGGCCTTTCAATTTTGCCGCCCTATGTCAATTCCGAGGTGAGTTTGCAAACCGGCCATATCGATTCGCTTAGCACCATTATGAGTTATTTGCGCGGTAGCAAAGAAACCTATGTAGTGATGTGCGATGCCGACGTGGTCAGCAATATGGATATCGGCGATATGTTGCAGCAGCACATCTCCAAAAAGGCCGACGTAACCATTGCTTACAAAACCGGTCCGCTGCCGCGAAACGATGGCGATATTATGACCTTCTCGTTTGCGAAGAATGGACGCATTGAAAAAATTCTTCTCTCGCAAAATACCGGTATGGAATGTGCCTTTAGTTTAGATGTAGTTATTATCTCGCGTGAGCGGCTGATTCAACTGGTGCAGGCCGCCAAGGAAGAAAATGCGACCCGTATCTGGCGCGATGTCTTTTTAAAACAGGTTGACACTCTGCATATCTACGGCTACGAAATTACCGGCGCCGCGTTTGTGATTGACGGAACCGATTCGTATGCCAATGCCAACTTTGCTTTATTACAACCCGAAGTGCGGCAGGAAGTGTTTGATCCTACACGTCCTGTTTACACCAAAACACGGGATGATGTGCCGACCAAATACGGCCTAAGTGCCCGGGTGAAAAACAGTCTAATTGCTGACGGTGCGGTGGTGGACGGTGAAGTTACCGATTGTGTGATTTTCCGCGGCGTACATATAGAAAAAGGGGCTGTTTTGAAAAACTGCATCATTATGCAGGATAGTATCGTCCGTAAGGATGCCAAACTTACTTATGTTATTGCTGATAAGGATGCCGAAATCACCGAGGGAAGATCCCTTTGCGGGGCGCCGACTCAGTATATGTTTGTTCACAAAAAAGCCAAGGTATAAGGAGAAACAGTATGAAAGTATTATTTGCTGCCAGTGAGGCTTACCCTTTTGCTATGTCGGGTGGATTGGGCGATGTCGCCGGAGCTTTGCCTAAAGCTTTGCGTAAGCGGTTTGTCGGTTGCCGAGTGGTGCTACCGTTGTATGAAGAAAAACTGACCGAAAAACAAAAAGCGAGCTTAAAATTCATCGCTCATATCACCGTTCCGGTGGCGTGGCGTCGGCAGTATTGCGGCATTTTCGAAGCCCGCATCGATGGGGTTATCTATTATTTGTTGGATAATCAATATTATTTTAAACGGCCTGAAATGTACGGTTATTACGACGATGCCGAGCGGTTTGTTTTCTTCTCGCGCGCCGTGCTCGAAATGTTGCCTTATATCGATTTTGTACCCGATGTGATTCATTGTAACGATTGGCAAACGGCAATGGTTCCGGTCTTTAAAGACCAATTTTATCACCATGGAATCTATCAGAACATAAAAACCGTCTTTACCATCCATAATATTCAATACCAAGGCAAGTATGGGTATGAACTCATTCGCGATGTATTGGGTCTGCCTGAAAGCGCATCACATTTGGTAGATTATGAAAATGGTGTAAACTTGATGAAGGGTGCAATTGAGTGTGCCCATCGGGTGACCACCGTTAGTCGCACCTATGCCGAGGAAATTTTAACCCCTTGGTTCGCTCATGGGCTGGATGGGATTTTAAAACAGCGCAAGGGCAAACTTTCGGGCATTGTCAACGGTATCGATACCGAGGTTTATAACCCCGAAACCGACCCTATGATTTTCACCCCCTTTTCGGCCGACGAGCCGGCGGGCAAGGCCGCGAACAAACAGCAGTTGCAAGAGTATATTGGACTTCCGGAAGAGCCCGATGTACCGGTGATAGGCATTGTCAGTCGCTTGGTGGGACATAAGGGGCTGGATTTAATTAAATGCGTTTTTGAAGAATTGTTGGAGAACAAGGTGCAGTTTGCCATTTTGGGCTCCGGCGAATGGGAGTATGAAACCTTTTTCCAAGAGATGCGGGAGAAATATCCCAAACAGGTGGCTCTGCGGCTTGGCTTTGTGCCGGAATTGGCTCATAAGATTTACGCCGGTGCAGATCTCTTTCTAATGCCCTCAAAAAGCGAGCCTTGCGGCTTAGCACAGATGGTGGCGCTTCGCTACGGTACTATTCCGATTGTGCGGGAAACCGGTGGTCTGAAAGACACCATTCAAGATAGCGGAGATAATAAGGGCAACGGCTTTACCTTTGCCACCTACAATGCCCACGATATGAAGACGGCGGTCGAGCGCGCCTTGGCGGGATACCGCGATCAAAAGGGGTGGACGGAACTTTCCTTGCGCGCTATGCGATGTGATAACAGTTGGAAACGTTCGGCCGGCGAATATCTAAAAATTTATAAAAAACTGATTCAAGCATAATAAAAAGCCCTCGTTCGCCACGCGCGTGCGAGGGTTTTTTTCGGGCAACAAAGCAAAAACAAAACAAAGAAAAGGGGAAAATGTAGCAAATTGTTAAAATTTAAACCATTTTCGATTTTTCTCTTGCCTTTTTCGGCATTAGAATTTATAATGAATATAATGGCTGATTGTGTGGCGAAGGTAATTCTCGCTTTTCAAAAAGCCCGCTTTTTTGAAAATTATTTTGAAAGGAGTTTCCCTTATGAACTATTCTCATGAAGTGGAACAAATGTGTCCTCTTGCCAAGGGTGCCTATCACGGGCCCGCCCCCATTCCCGAGGAAGGTAAATGGGTACAGGTAAAAGAAGTACAAGATATTTCCGGTTTGACTCACGGTATTGGTTGGTGTGCTCCCCAACAGGGCACTTGCAAACTTACCCTGAATGTAAAACAAGGTGTTATTGAAGAAGCTTTGGTAGAAACCATTGGCTGCAGTGGTATGACCCATTCGGCCGCGATGGCTTCTGAAATTTTAATTGGCAAAACCCTGCTCGAAGCCTTGAATACTGACTTGGTATGCGATGCCATAAACACTGCTATGCGCGAACTCTTTTTGCAAATTGTTTACGGCCGTACCCAAACCGCTTTCTCGGAGGACGGTTTGCCGGTCGGCGCCGGTTTGGAAGATTTGGGTAAAGGTCTTCGTTCGCAAACCGGTACCACCTATGCCACCAAGGCAAAGGGACCCCGTTACTTAGAATTGGCCGAAGGCTATATCACCAAAATTGCCGTTGATGAAAACGACACCATCATCGGTTACAAATTTGTTCATCTTGGAAAAATGATGGATATGATTAAAAAAGGTATGGACGCAAACGAGGCATTGGCAAAGGCCAGCGGTCAATACGGCCGTGTGGACGACGCTGCCAAGCTGATCGACCCGCGTGAAGAATAAGAAGGAGGGAAACGAGCATGGCTATATTTGAAAGTTATGATAGAAGAATTAAACAAATCAACGAAGAATTAGCAAAGCACGGTATCGCTTCCATTGAAGAGGCCAAAGAAATCTGCGACAACGCCGGCGTAGATGCATATAATATTGTAAAAGGCATTCAACCCATCTGCTTCGAAAATGCAGCCTGGGCCTATGTGGTTGGTTGTGCGATTGCCATTAAAGATGGTGTAAAATCTGCCGCCGAAGCTGCCGAAAAAATCGGTCTTGGGCTACAGTCTTTCTGCATCCCCGGTTCGGTTGCAGATGACCGTAAAGTGGGTCTTGGTCACGGTAACTTGGGCTCTATGTTGCTGCGCGAAGAAACCAAATGTTTTGCTTTTTTGGCCGGCCACGAATCTTTTGCCGCCGCCGAAGGTGCCATCGGTTTGGCGAACAGCGCCAATAAAGCCAGAAAAGAACCTCTCCGCGTTATTTTGAACGGTCTTGGTAAAGACGCAGCTCAAATCATTTCGCGTATCAACGGCTTCACCTATGTACAAACCCAGTTTGATTATTACACCGGTGAACTCAAAGTTGTTAATGAAACCGCCTACTCCAAGGGTGCGCGCGCCAAGGTTCGTTGCTATGGCGCTGACGATGTTCGTGAAGGCGTTGCCATTATGCATGCCGAGGGTGTTGACGTTTCTATTACCGGTAACTCTACCAATCCCACCCGCTTCCAACATCCGGTTGCCGGCACTTATAAAAAAGAGTGCATTGAGCAAGGGAAAAAATACTTCTCGGTTGCTTCCGGTGGCGGTACCGGCCGCACCTTGCATCCGGATAATATGGCCGCCGGCCCTGCCTCTTACGGTATGACCGATACGATGGGTCGTATGCACTCCGATGCACAGTTTGCCGGTTCTTCTTCGGTTCCTGCCCATGTTGAGATGATGGGACTTATCGGTGCCGGTAACAACCCCATGGTTGGTATGACTGTGGCTTGTGCCGTTGCAGTTAACGAAGCTTTGAACAAATAAGGATTTGTAAGGCTTTTTTAGTGTCGATTCACGAATTGACTGCCAAAATTGAACAAAAATAAATTGGACACATCATTTTAGGGTTTTGCCCTGCGATGTGTCCAATTTTTATATTTATTGTTTTGTATAAAAGCAATCATCTTCCCATTTTTGCGGGTTTACATCAATATAATTCCATATTTTGAGATAATCCTTTTCGCCTCGTATTATGTGGTCGTTAAATGAGCGTTGCCAAAGAATATTACCGTATTCATGTGTCGTAAACGATTTCAATCTTCCAATTATATCGTACACCCGTAGGGGAGGGGTTCCATCCCCTCCCGTTACGGTCTCAATCTTGATTATAAAATGAATATGATTCGGCATGATAACATATTTGTCCACCGACACACCATTATAATTTTTATCGATATATTTAATTGCATTATTAACCGATTCACCAATTGGTGTTAATTTTATCTGCGGGAGGGCACAGAGACCCTCCCCTACAATATCACATAATATATTCTTGCGGTTATGGGTGCATATTGTAATAAAATAATATCCGCTCTGGCTGTAATTGTAATTTCTTAACCTTGTCGGTTTGCGCTTGGGCAAATTCATTTTAATTACTTATCATCTTTGATAAACTCTGCAATATCTTCGATACGACAATTAAGTGCAGTACAAATTTTGTCTAGTGTTTTTGTTTCAATATTTTCGTTTGCCTTTAAACGTCGGATTGTTTTGCTGTCAATTCCGCACTTTTCTCTCAATTTGTATGTTGAAAAACCCTTAGATTTCATTGTAATCCATAACTTATCAAAAATTATCATAACGAATCCCCCTTGACACGTATTATTATGGGGGTTATAATCTTTTTTATTAAGGGGATATAGCCCCCATACACAAGGGGTGGTTTTATGATTAAACGAGTTGTAATTGCAGGGTGCAGAGATTATAATAATTATGATGAGGCGAAAAAATATATTGATTTTTGCATATCTGAAATACGTAAAGTTAACGAAATTATTATAATATCGGGCGGTGCAAAGGGTGCGGATACTTTGGGAGAACGATATGCAGAGGAAAACGGATTCAAGGTTGAAAAATACCCTGCCGATTGGAAAAGATACGGCAAGAGTGCGGGGCCTTTGCGCAATAAGCAAATGGCAGAAATAGGCGATTATGTCATTTGCTTTTGGGACGAGAAAAGCCAAGGGACAAAGTCAATGATTTCGTATGCCCGCAAGTGTGGAAAGCCTGTTAAAACAAAAAAGATATGAAGAGTTTTTTCCTGCATAACTTTTTTTCAAATATTGAAAAAAGTTCTTTTCAACATTTTTTCTACAACAGATAGAACCGCATAGAGCCGCTGGAAGACAATTCCCCCGACAAACACCTCTTTTTAGGCAAAAAACAGTTATGATAAAGAAAAAATATTATGCAGAAAAAAGGCTATTTATAGTGAGGGGTAACAACCCGTAGGTTTTAAATGACTGTTGCTTGCGCCGTGGCTGTATCGCAAGTGCTTAATGAGTAATTCGGAATTAGGAATTCCTAGTGCGAAATTTAAGAACTTGAAGAAAAATCTACAATTCCCCAACACCTAATTGATGCAAAACGCTTGTAAAATGATGGAATTTCTGCTAAACTGGATATGCTAATCGCGCGAAAGACAAGTTTCAAAAAGAGGATGTGGAACGGCTTGGGCAAAATGGGTAAACGTGTCGGAGAGATAGAATTTCTCCGCTTTATCTTTTCCATTATCATCGTTTTTCACCATTCCAGAAATTTTATCGGCAATGAAACAGCGCTGTTTCTCAATGGCTCGTTTGCGGTGGAGTTTTTCTTCATCTTGTCGGGCTTTCTGATGATGAAAAGTGTCAGCAAAATGAGCGAGCAACCGGGCAACCTCGGCGCAGAAACCTTTTTATTTATCAAAAAGAAATATCTGGCGCTGTATCCCGATGTGATCATTTCGTGGATCATCGGTGCGGTGGTGACCATCGTAATCGGGCAACTCTCGCTGATGGCGATTGCCAACCTCGTGCGCGACGGCGTGTGGGAAATGAGCCTCTTGACGATGACGGGTCTGCGCCTCAACACCATCAACGATGCGCTTTGGTACCTATCCTCGATGCTCCTCGCTATGGCGATCTTGTTCCCACTTCTCCGCAAATATAAAAACACCGCCAAGCTGGTGATTATCCCGCTCATCACGGTGTTGATTTTCGGCTATTTCGCGGCAGAACATAGCTCCATCCGCTCGCCCTTTGATTGGTTGGGCGTCACCTATCGCGGCAACCTGCGCGCCATTGCCGATATGGGCGTGGGCATCATCACTTGCCAAATCACCGAAGTGTTCCAAACGAAAAAGCTCACCGTCTTTTTCAAAAGCCTCCTCACGGGCGTCAAATACGTGGGCATTTTGGGATTGGTTATGTATATGTATTTCATTCGTGATGCCGCGCGCCTGCCGTACGATATGTTCTGCATCGTGGCGATTGCGGTGGTGATTGGGTTGATTTTCAGCCGTCAAACCTATGGCGAGCGCCTGTTTAATAACGGCGTCGTCGGTTTTCTCGGCAAGTTCAGCCTGCCGCTTTATCTCTCGCACTATTACTGGGCGGATTTGATGATACCGCTGTTGCCCGAAAACACGGGTAAAGCAAAAGCGACCGTTATCTATTTTGCGCTCAGCTTTGCCACCGCCGCCGTGGTGATGGCGCTGTCGGCGGTCATTAAAAGGCATAAGCCGTTTGGCAGGCTAAAACCGCTGTTTATCAAAGGCGAATAATAAAAACGGACACTCTCTCGAGGCACCCTACGTAGGGTGCCTCGATTATATTCGCCTTGCGGCGAGTGATATTGCTTCGCAGGGATATTATGCTTTCTCGCATCGTTATATTGTCCTACGGACAGTTTTTAGGGTGAATAAAACATCACTACGACCAGAGGGAGTAATATCACTTTCACAAAGTGAAAATATCCCTCTGTGCATCAGCACAGAAGATCACTTATTATTTTCGCTTTGTTGTAAAAGGGTTCGGATATCACCCAAAGAGCATTTGTACTTACAAATGCGATGCTGGTTCTATCCGTTTTTATCATCCTTATGACAAACACCCTTTTTGCTGCTTTTTTATAATAGTTGCAAAAATCTTGCGTGTGATGTTATAGTTGTGCTACACGAATTGAATATAACTCTGTACGGGGAATAATACCTTGGTAAAAGGTGTTTTCCTCTAATTTCCGTATGGAGTTAATTCGTGTAGCAACGACCGAGGACAAACACTTTTTCGGCACATCTCTTCGGGGGTGTGCTTTTTTATTTTGCTTGGGTGAGAAAAGATGGTCTCAAAGCCGCTTTTTCCTTGCGAAGGGAGCCCCTTGTGGGTCTTTTTTTTTGTAGCGTTTAAATTATTTGTCAAAACAGCTTCGATATTTTTAAATAAAATGACAGTTGAAAAGGTGAGAATATAGTAGTACAATGCAATTATAGGAAATTGTGCTTAAATTCACTCAGGAGATGATATTATGCGCAGTAAAATTTATAAACTGTTGGCACTTATAATGGCTTTTGCTATTATGGTAACAAGCGTTACAGTAACCGCTTCGGCGCAGCAGCCTTATGAAATCGGTACAGTTGCCGCCGCGGAACTGATCAACCCGATTTACGAGGATGTTGAAGCAGCGAAACCGCCGGCAATCAAGCTTGCACCTAAGAGATATCTTTCGTCGGGTGAACTGCCGTTTGATATTGATTTATGTATAACCGATGATCGGGCGATTGGTGTAGATTTGCGTAAGGTTATGGTGGACCGCGAGGCAAAGCTGGACGTTTATTATCTTACCGACCATGAGCTTACGAGCATAGAACTCGGAGACCTTATTGCGTTATGGCGTGATATCGCGATGGAGGAAACCGAAAATTCAAACGAAGGTGACTACTTGCGGTATCATTATAATCGCATTTCTATGGAGAGTGGCACCTTTTTGCACATAGACACATCCTATTATTACCACCTTCCTATTTCGGTTGGATATTATACCACCGAGGCGCAAGAGGAAGCACTTACTGAAAAAATCGAAGACGTAATTGATGGCTTTGGGTTTACAGACGCTTCTACCGACCGCCAAAAATCCGATACAATTTATAAGTATATTACCGACAATGTAGTGTATGACTATGTAAATTTAAAAGATGATAGTTATACTCTTAAATTCACAGCATATGCCGCGCTGATGAATAAAACAGCGGTTTGTCAGGGCTATGCTTCTCTTTATTACCGAATGGCGCGCGAGTGCGGCCTTGAAACCCGTGTTATAACAGGTAAAAGTTTTGGCGAAAATCACGCTTGGAATATTGTAAAGCTTTATAATAAATTCTATTATCTTGATTCAACTTGGGATGCGGGAAATAAAGAATATGAGTATTATCTAAAAGGTACAAATGATTTTTCCGACCACACTCTTGAACCCCAATATTTGACCGCTGGGTTTATGGAAAAGTATCCTATGTCGGCTGAAAACGTAGACCTTTCGAGTGCTATTGGAAATCATAACGGTTTCGCTTACGAAATTTATATGGGCGATGTATATATCTTCGCTTATGGCGGAAATGATGAGCACGTTGTAGTTCCAGGTGAAATAGCAGGTTATCCCGTAAAACAGGTGAATAAGGGTGTATTTGAACGCAACCCCAATATCAAAAGTATCACTTTCTGTGAAGGGATAAAACGAATGGGGGAAAGCGCCGTTGAAGCGTGTGAAAACCTCACCGAAATTCATTTTCCGTCGACAATGCAAATTGAGTATGAAAAGTATGCCGATTCTGTAAAGGGAGGTTATACCACAGCGCCAATTTATTGTAACAATTTGAAAACCATAACCGTTGCCGCCGGCAACCCCTATATGAAGATGATTGACGGCATAATTTACAGTGCCGATGAGAAAGCTGTTATTTTATGTCCTGACGCTTATGAAAATACCGAGGTTGAAATACTTGACGGCGTTGTGGACATAGCACCCTTTGCTTTTTATGGTTGTGAAAGTATAAAAGCGATTGAACTTCCCGATTCCGTTAAAATGATAGGATATTGGGGATTTTGCGGCGCGAGAAATCTTGAGAATATTGAACTTCCCGATGAATGCCGTTTTATCGGTCAGTTTGCGCTTGCAAATACAAAAATAGAGGAAATTTATATTCCCAAAAAGTTAGAAGCCATACTCGGCGGTGCTTTTGGTATGGAAACCGACCTTAAGCAAATTACGGTAGACCCGGAAAATCAGGTTTTCTATATGGAAAACGGTGCGCTGATTCGGTACAGCAGTGAGTTTGAAACCAGAACGATATTAGATTATGAAACCGATGATTCGGCTACTACCTTTATAATCCCCGCAAACGTTTGGGAAATTGAACAATACGCCTTTAAAGACGCACAAAACCTGGAAAAGGTTATTTTGCATGACGGGGTAAAGCATATTTGGAATTATGCTTTTGAAAATTGCGATTCGCTTACACACTTCGAATTTCCTGCGTGTGTTGAGGAAATACACAATTACGTGCTTTTTGACTGCGATAATATAATGAGCGTTATTATTCCCTCGTCGGTTACCCAAATTGGTGATATGCTGGTCTATACCAACGACGGATATACTATTTACGGCGAGATCGGAAGTACGGCTCAGGCTTATGCGGTAAATCATTCGCTCAAATTCAAGGAAATGGATGGGTTTATTTGTACAAGTGGTCATACTGTGGAAATGCAGTATATCGATGAATGCGCTCGTCATAATGTGTGCAAGGTTTGTGGAGACTGCGCAAAGACCACAGTTTTGAGTGATATTGAAGCCTTTGCACAGTTTGCGACAACAGAGTTTGAAACCTATCAATATACGGGCGAAGAGATTAAGCCTAATATCGGTACGTTTGAAACTCCCGAAGGCGTGCCTTTGGTAGAGGGTGTTGACTATGAGATCGTTGGTTATTACTGGAACGTGGACGTTGGCACCGCTTATATCGAGGTTAAGGGTATTGGTAACTATGGAGGAACAGGATATATCTATTTCCAAATCACGCCCCTGCCTATTTCTGAAGCTCAAATCAGAATAGAATACCTTACCACGCCTTATGACGGGTATGAAAAGTGCCCTATCATTGAAATAGATGGCCTTAATGAGTTCGAAAATTTCCAGGTTGAATACGTTGATAACGTAAATCCCGGCACCGCAAAAGCAATAATAACCGCTTGGGGTAATTATGAGGGTCAGACATACGTTGAGTTTGAAATAGAGTTGCCCGCAACCGAAAAGACGGCAACTGCACTTTATGGGCACGATGACGTTAAATTTTCTTGGCGCGCCGTTCCCGGTGCTGACGGATATGATGTTTATTATAAGAAATCGTCCTCATCTTCGTATACATACAAAACCGGCACCACGGAACTTTCTTATAAGTTTGCAAATCTTTCGGATAATACCAAATATACCTTTAAGGTAGTGGCTTATCGACTTGTCGGTGGCCAAAAGAAGGTTTCTTCCGCTTACAAGACTGCTACCGCAACCACGCTCAGAGATTTAAAGGCACCTTCAAAGGTGACACTTAGTCTTTATGGCTATGATGACGTGAAGGTTAGTTGGAGTAAGGTTGCGTATGCCAAGGGTTATTATATATATTACAAGAATTCATCGGCAAAATCTTATACCTATGCAGGTAAGACCACGTCTACCTCGTTTAAAAAGGCAAATCTTTCTGACGGTGTAAAGTATACCTTCCGAGTGGTTCCTTATGGTGTTTCGGGTAGTAAGATTATACTTGACGATAGTTACAAAACTGCTTCGATTTATACCTTGAAGAAGGTTACCACACCTAAAATTACTAAATCCTCCTCTAAAAAGGTTAAGGTTAGCTGGGCTAACATAAATGGTGAGAGCGGATATCAGATTTCACAGTCGACAAGCAAGAGTGGTACAAAAATAGTTGCTACCTATTCTACAACAAGCGGTAAGAGCAAGACCGTAAAAGCCACCAAGAAAAAGACCTATTATTACAAGGTTCGAGCCTTTGTAAAGGTTGGTAAAACGGTTATTTACGGCCCGTGGTCTACGGTTAAATCTTATAAGCTTAAATAACAAAACCCGTTGCGCACAAGTCCGGTAAAAAGGGACAATAGAAAAAAGCACCCCCTTATGGTAGAAGCAAAATACAACTACCATAAGGGGGATTTTGTATGCCAAGCGAATATCGACATATCAGAATGCAGGAGAAACAAATATTTGAACTTACAAAACAAGGGTGAAGTCAAAGACAAAGAGGAGAACGGCGATGGAAAAATGCACGATTTTTTCAAGCGGCACAACCGAAAACAACGCAAGTTATCGAAAGGCGAAGGACGAAAGCAACCGAGTACACCACGCAAGGATGGAACAGCACTGCCACCATCGGTACAGCAATTAAGTAAACTTACACAGTTACAGTAAGGCGCTTTTTGTACTGTCCGCACAAATCAGAGCAGTTCAACTGTAATTGGGGGTATATGTATTTTAAACGGTTCCTGCTTGGCGCAAATTGTAAAATTCACCTTTTTTATTAAGAAGTTCATCGTAGGTTCCGTGCTCTACACAACGGCCGTTTTTTACAACAACTATAGTATCGGCGTTTTTAATGGTAGAAAGTCTGTGTGCAACGATAAAGGTTGTGCGTTCCTTTGTAAGATGGTTTATTGCATCTTGTATTTCTTTTTCGGAAACGCTGTCAAGTGCGCTTGTTGCCTCGTCAAATATAATTACACTTGGGTCGCGAATTATTGCCCGCGCAATGGCGATTCGTTGTTTTTGACCGCCGGAAAGTTTATCACCATGTTCTCCCACTTGTGTATTGATTCCTTTGGGCAAGTGCTTTAAAACATCCTTTAACTGTGCCGCCTCTATAACGGCGTCTAATTGTTCTTTTGAAATAGAAGGGTTGCCGTAGGTTATGTTGTCCTTAACGGTGGAAGAATAGAGTATTGTTTTTTGGGGTACAACAGCAATGTGCTGACGGTAGCTTTGCAAATCGAGATCGTTAATATCGGTTCCGTCTATCGTAATACTCCCGCTTGATGCTTTATAGAAGCCTATAATAAGATTGAGAAGTGTTGTTTTACCCGAACCCGATTCTCCGACAAAAGCAACCGTTTCGCCTTTATTTACCTTTAAATTGAAGTCCTTTAAAACAGGAGTTTCATTGTCGTAATGAAAACAAACATTTTTAAATTCGTAAACGCCGTTTAGCAATGCAAGGCGTTTTTTGTTGCGGTTATATTCAATATCGGTAGAGGAAAGTATTTCACCTATTGAATTTATTGATTCAGCACCTTTCGCAATAATTGGCATTAATGCTATTATACTGTTTACATACCCGATTAATGCGGTGAAATAACTTTGATAAAGGGTTATATCACCAATATTTTTAATCTCGCCTTTGTAGGCTAAATATCCCGTAAACATAAGGCAAATTACTTGGAACAGAGAAAACAGCACCCAATGAACAGAACCGAATAGACTTTGTATAAAGTCAAGTCGGTAGCCACGTTCGGCAACGGCAGTAACTTCACCCGTAAGTTTTTTTATTTGCTCGTTTTCAAGCGCATGGGCTTTGGTTATGGGAACCAGCTCTATCATATCAAAAACTTCACTTGAGGTGTGTTCAACTTCTTTACGGAATTCGCGATTGCGATTCCTTAAGGGCTTTTTGAAACGAGATGCGACGATACAAGCAACCGGAACGCAAATCAAAAACATAAGAAATACCGTAAAGTTCTTTGTAATAACTATGCAAAGCGTTATAGTCATACTTACAAGTACTTTTAAAAATGTTGTGAAAATTTGGCCCGAAAAGGCTTCAATATTTTCAACGTCACGCATAATTTTAGATTGAATATTGCCGGACGGCGTTGACATATGAAAAGAAAGTGAAAGCTGTTGTAGCTGACGTATCATAGCTCCGCGCAAACCTGCTTCAACACTTCGGTTTGCCTTGCTTAAAAATCTTACGTGCAGCATATGCATTGGTATATTTTGCGCAAGTAAAATAACGGTCAAACATAAATTCGTTATAAATAATGCGGGTGCGTTATTAGGCTTTGTTGTGGCAATATTTATAATGTTGGCTGTTACAAGCGGCAACAGGTATTCGGGGCAGGATTTTATTATAAAGAAAACAGAAGAAAGAATTATGTTCTTGTAATTTCCTTTATAAAGACCAAAAAATACTTTAAAGAATTGGTTAGGGTATTTGCGATAGCAATCAATGAAATGCTTTTCCATTTCAAGTATTTTGCGCTTGTTGAAATATTCTTTTGATGACGAATGTTTTTTTGACATATTCATCACTTGCCTTGCTATTTTAATATGTTGAGTTTTTGATGAACCATCACGATTTATTTGTAATATAGCATTGTAGAAATGGGTTGTCAATAACTTTTCACAAAAACAGCTTTATTTTTAATTGGATTTTTGAATTGGAAAGGGGAGAATCAAGTGTATCATTAAAATTCTTATTTTTTGCTTTTATTAAACATTTGGAGAATTGTAATTGTGAATGATTCTGTGACATAATGTGAAAAGTCTTTAAAGGAAAAAACACTTATCAGTGACGCAAAAAATGCCTAAAAATAGCCTTTTAAGGCCGGTTCGAGTTTAAATGCTTTGGCTAGCCAAAGCATTCAAACTTGAATCAGGTTTTGAAAGACATATTTTTCGCTATACATTGTTAAAATCCTCGTAAATCCGAAAGGATTTACTGCGGTTTTGCCGCGTATACCGAAAAATAATGTTGCTTGCAAAACTCTTGCGACCTTAAATGAGTTATTTTTTGTGTAGATTTTGGTGAAACGGAGTTCATAAGGCTTTCGCCTATGAATGACGGCGAGCCAAAAAATGCCTAAAAATAG
>JAZNIW010000009.1:0-4171 GCA_045577695.1 Acutalibacteraceae bacterium | reverse complement strand
ACTTGCTGCTGTTACACCGTTTTTTACAGAATATTTAATTACCAGTTGACGAAAGTGGGCTCTAGGTGATATACTTTTCATCGGAAAAACAACTCCTTTGTGCCGATGTTGAGTGTGGTTACTTTCATCTTAGCACATTTGTGTTGTTTTTTCTATTTCTACTGTTACCTATCTATTGTATCATAACAAAGAAAAAGAAAAAGCCGCCCCCTGTTTACCAAAGGACAGCTTTTTTGAACAAAATTTTTAAGTGTAGTAAAAATATTTATAAAAATTTGGATAAGCGGATAAAAATTGTTGTAGGGTGGTTCGGGTACCGGAACCCGGGTCTAATATCGTAAAGTTGGCGGTGGTTAAAGCTCCGCCTTTAAAACCGCGAACAACCACCCAATGTTGTTTGCCGGCGTTAGTTTTTGCCCCGAATAGAACGGGTTTGTTCTGTTTTAATTTTGTGTATAATTTGGTAAGATAATCGGTTTTTTGCGTTTCTGCCGTAAAATGGCTCGGCCAATACACACTTCCCGAGGTGGTGTATTTTAAAGAATTTGCCATTTTGTCGGGGGTAACCGACTTACCGGTCCGGTAGGATTCCATCATAGCGATTCCGGTGGTAGCACACCCGATTTGTGCTATGGTTTTTCCTGAACTGCCAAGGGTGGTTTTCGCCCATCGTGAGTCGGTTTGTTTGTAGTACGGCACGGCAAGAGAAACGGCTGAATATCCCTCCCGCAAATAGCGGTTACTTACGTAGCCAATTTTGCTTCCGTGGTAGAGAATGCGGCTCCATTCCTCGGTTTTTGAAAGTTCCAAAACAATTTCATTGTTGGATAGCGCGCCGATTCGGGTGTAGGATGTGCCGGCACCGCTTCTTACATTTAAACTGCCCGAAGAGAGGCTTACTGTTTTGGCCACAGCGGGGATGGTTTGGATATAGTCGCGGTGGGTATATCCGTATTTTCCTTTGGCGTATTCTACCTTCCACCAGTTACCGCTTTGGCTCATCAATGTAATATGGGCACCTTTTTTCAGGGTGGTTAACAGTGCGCCTTCGGTAGAGGGGGAGTTTCGGACGTTGAGTCGTCCCGAAGTAATGTTCACCACACCACCTTTGGAAGAAAGCGAGGCCGCCTGCGCCGACATTGGCATTGCAAAAAGCAGAGCGGTCATAGCAATTCCTAACAAAAGGGAAAGAAATTTTTTCAAAAGATTCACCTCCTTTTTCCCTATTTTATCACAAAAAAAGGAGAATGAACATTGGCCAAATGTTGGTAGTATATGTATTATAAAACGGAAGAAGAGGAAAATTCCTCATTCTTCCGTTTAGGTGAAATTTTAGTTTTTATCGGGGTTGAGACAATGCCCGCCGCACTTTTTCGCATACGGGCATCCGACACAGTGGATTCCGTTTTTCTTTTGGCGCACGAAACAAAACACAATGCACCCGATTAGTATCGTGAAGATGCCTATAATTATGTAATTTTCCATAAAGCGGTACTCCGTTATTGTTTGGAGAGGGCGACTTCACGCTTTACGCTGCGGTTAGCGCGCAGGCTACATCCTACCAAGATACACACAAACGCCAACACGGCAACGCCACCGCCGAGTGCGGCCGATGGGGAAAAGGCGGACGGCGTCGTCAGCAAAGTGCCGACGGTGTACACCAAATATGCGACGGTATAACCGATACCAAGTTGCAACCCGATGCCACCCCAGAGCCATTTAGCACTTTTCATTTCGGCATTCATTGCACCGATGGCAGCGAAGCAGGGGGGCGAATATAAGTTAAACATCAAGTAGGCCAAGGCGGCAATTGCGGTGAGGGGGACAAGTTGACCGCCGGCATCGAAACCGGTTATCGCTTTGGCGGTATCGGAAGCATTACCAACCATTTCCAAGGATTCTACATTGATAAACCGCGTGGCTCCAAAGCAGACGGCCAAGGTGCCAACCACATTTTCTTTAGCGATAAAGCCGCTGATGGCAGCAGCCGCCAACTGCCAAGAAAGCACCCCGACAATCGGCACCAGAAGATAGGAAAAAGGGGCGGCAATCGAAGCCAATATAGAAGTGTAGGGGGAGGAGGCTTCTTTCAAGCCCCAATCAAAAGATTGCATAATTTGCACGGCCGTATTGCAGAGCAGAATGATGGTGGCGGCCTTTACAATGTAGGCCCAGCCGCGGGAGCACATGGATTGGAATGCTCCCCAAAGGGAAGGAAATTTATACTGCGGCAGTTCCATAATGAAAAAGGATTTTTTGGCTTTATAACCCGTAACCAGATTGATCAGTAATGCGCCCACAAAGATGAGAATAATGCCTGAAAGGTACATCAGCGTGCTGACCCAACCGGCATTTTGAAAGAAGGCGCCGGCAAATAGGGCAATCAAGGGAATTTTGGCGCCGCATGGCATAAAGGGAGCCAGCATAACCGAGGCGCGGCGTTCCCGCTCATTGCGAATGGTACGGGAGGCCATAATACCGGGGACGGCACAACCAATCGCAATGACAAACGGAATGGCAGATTTTCCCGAAAGCCCGACCTTTTTGAAAATCGGATCTAACAAAGCGGCAACGCGGGACATATAGCCGCAATCCTCCAAAACAGCAATGAGAAAATAAAGCACCATAACCAATGGCAAAAAGCCGATAACGGCAATGACGCCGCCGAGTATGCCGTCAACCAACAAAGCAGAGAGGAGGGGGTTGGCATTGACAAGTAGAGAATCGGCCCAACCTTGAAAAATTTCCAACCAACTGACCAAAAAATCAGCAATGGGAGCGCCAAGCCACACCTGTGAGATTTGAAAGACCAAATACATCACAAGGGCAAAAATGGGAATGCCGATCCATTTATTTGTTAAAATGGCATCGATTTTGTCGTCGAAATTCTTATCTTTGGTTAAGACCTTGCGGGTTTCCACTGCTTCGACAATGGTGTTGACAAATTCAAAACGGGCACGGTCGGCCGCTTCTACGGCGGCTCTATCGGTCAAATCAATGTTTTCTTGGCGGTAGGGAGCGGATTGGGGTTTTCCAACTACCGAAAGGGCTTTGTTGATGACCGATTTGAGTCCGTTAGAGGAGGTTGAAATTGTTTCTACCACAGGGCAACCGAGCATTTTTGCGAGTTTTTTTGGTTCGATTTTGGTTTGTTTTTTTTGGTTTATATCGCTTTTGTTGAGGGCAACCACCATCGGAATTCCAAGCTCTAATAACTGTGTAGTGAAAAACAAACTACGACTTAAGTTCGTTGCATCCACAATATTAATAATAACATCGGGGTTCTCTTTTTTTACATAAGAACTGGTAATGTTTTCTTCACCGGTAAAGGGGGACATAGAATAGGCTCCGGGTAAATCCACCGCCACGAGCGGTTCTTTGTTTCCGGTCAGTGATTTTTTTATGGTTTTTTCTTTCTTATCCACCGTTACGCCAGCCCAGTTTCCAACCTTTTCGTTGGAACCGGTTAGGTGGTTGAACATCGTGGTTTTGCCGGAATTTGGGTTGCCGGTTAACGCAATGCGCATAAAGGGATTCCTCCTGTTGAAATTTTCTGGTTAGCAAAGGCTAACCTTCACGTAAAAAAAAAGCCTTGCGGCGTTTTTAAAAAATTACGGGGTTTCGTAGACAATAATTGCTTCGGCTAAGAGACGGTCAATGCTATATCGTCCATCTTTAATCGAGATGACACATCCACTTTTGCGGCGGGTAACCACGGTAATCGGTTCACCGCTGTAGCAACCCAGTGAGAATAGGAAGGCATCCAATTCGGTGTCGTTGGTTTCAATGCGTTGAATGATGTATTCTTTACCTTCGGTTGCAGTAGTTAAATTCATAGGGCACCACTTTCTAATATGTGAATTAGCATATGCTAACTGTAAATACTTTACCACAATTTTGGTTGCTTGTCAAGGGTAATCTTGGAAAAAAGTAAAATCTTGGAAAAAAGTAAAAAGGACAAACCTCTGTCTAGATTTGTCCTTTTGAAAGGGTAGCACAAATTCAAAGTAATTATGATTTTTGACCTATATGTTCGAACTTCTACAGATTTTATAATTCGTGCCGTAGGCACACCGAACTTCTTCACTATTCACTATTACCTATTACTTGCCAAAATCGACTTCTCAGAGAATAGTGAAAAGTGAAGAGTGAAGAGGTAAAAAGTAAAATC
>JAZNIW010000008.1:0-30471 GCA_045577695.1 Acutalibacteraceae bacterium | reverse complement strand
GTAAAGATTTCGACCTTTTAAAATATTTGCGTAGTTCAGGACCAAGTTTCTTTTGTTCTTCCTTTCGTACGTTTTCGAAAGCCCATATAGCTTGTCGTATCCAATGGTATTTATCTACTATCTGTGTTGCATTTTTAAACCACACATCAGAAATATCTGCATAGGTGCGCCACATATCACTAACAAAATAGGTCACCTCATTACGCTTTTCTTTTGAAAATTGCTTAAAATACTTTGTTAAATAAGGTTTATAGCGTTCTGGCAATATATCTAAAACAACTTTGTTTACAGGGTCGGTTAAAATACATTGGTATTTTTCTCCCCATGTATTACCTTTGAATTCATCTATAGATATTGCTGTTGGTAAATCTGCGATTGGATAGTTAATAACATCAAATATTCTAATTACAGTAGTTACAGAGAGGTTAACCTCTCTGGCGACGCTTGTAAAAGAGCGTTCATCACGCAGCTTATCTATTACAAAAGCACAAAGTCTATTGGTCATTCTATGGTATTTGGGTAGAAAAGAATTGTTTTCAAAAAATCTCTTACCACAGCATTTGCAACGGTATCTACGTTTTCGTAAAACTATACTTACGAGCTTCCCGAAAGCAGGAATATCTTTAATTACTTGCTCTCGGTAATCGTGTACTGCATTCGTTGAGGTGCCACAACGAATGCAGGTGTGTTCTTTTCTATCCATCTCTGCATATATTACAATACTTTTTTCATTTTCTTCAATATTTGTAATATTTAATCCTTGCAATCCTAATAGTTTTTCTGTAAAATGTTTATAGAGCATATTTGGTTCTCCGTTCATGGTTTCTAAGCAATTCCATTTTAACGGATTTTTTCCAAATATGCTCTACTTTTTTTGTTTTTATTTTAATTTTTCTTCGTAGGCTCTACTTGGTTACCCCAACATTTATTATAGAGCCAAAATCTGTTTTCATCACTGCTTTGTTTGCGGTGATAGCTGTCGCACTGGCCTTGGTAATTTTTTTGGGACTGCCGAAGGCACTTTTGCCGCAACAAGAGTCTTCTTCCACGCCAAAGCCAAAGCCTGCATTTTCCTCAAAACCGATGGCTGTTTACACTCTAAAACAACACTTAGCCCTTTGCGATTCAGTAGTTAGCGGTAAGGTGATTAAGGCCGATATTACCGAAACCGGCACTCAGTACACCTTGAAAATTTTGCGCGTATTGAAAGGGAGAAATTACACTAGTTTAGGGTACGCTTTTGTGGTAGGAAAACCGACGTTACAATCGGGTGAAACCTATCTGTTCACCGGCATTACCGGTGCCGAAAAATATCATTATTACGAACCGTACGACAAAGCACCGTGGGTTTTTTCTGTGCGGGAAGAGAAGATGTGTTTACCACCCCTTTGCGGGGAAGGATATATGGTGGAGGATCTTAGCGAAATTCCATTGAATAAGGTGGAAGATTTTTGTCGTGAATAGGTGTTGTTTGAAGTAGACTTATTGCGTTATGTAAAAGTCAGAACGTTCATCAACAGAAGAAAATTAAAAAAAGAGGCCGCCGATGTAGTTGCATCAGCGGCCGCTTTCTTAGTGCAGAGAAAAGATTAAAAGGTTTTAAAAAGTCCGGTTTTATATTCGGCTTTTCCAGCCACGGGACGCTGTAATGAAAGGGAAAAAATATCCCCGGCGCGCACTTCCAAACGGGCCAATTCTGCGGCTTCAGGGCCCAAACGTTCGGCTTCTTTAAGGGAGGTGATTAGGGGAAGACAACAGCGTTTTGCTGCCAGTGATAAGACTTTAGCACCCATTTCGCTCATCCCTAACACACGGATATAGGGAACGGGACGGCGTTGCAAATCGGCCGTTACCCCAAGGTAAGAGGCTAAGAGTATGCGCCGTAAACGAGCGTGGGTATACCGTTTGGATTTCACGGCGGTGAGAATTTCATCTAAGGTGGAATATTCATTGGCCGCCGCCAGAATGCGGTGTTCCAACCCCTCGGAAACATCGGGGGTTTCTCGCAGACGTTCAGGCGTTAGGGTGCGCAAATGCACTACTACGGCACGGTCTAATAAGTAGCGAGAAGAATAGTGCTTTTCCTTTACTTCTTGGGCATACACATTGTGGGAAAAAGGCGGCATAAAAGGGGTTTTTTCGTCGATCAAACTGGGTGCTTTTCGCAGTTCGGATGCACTGCAAAAACGGTCGGTTCGAACGGCACTGTCGTGGTGGCTTCCCACTCGTTGAATGACTTGAAAATTCACCGGCATCCCCAGTTTTTCTGCCGCCAAAATATATTCCGTTCCAAGGGTGTCATTCGGTTGTTGCAAAAGGGTGGGGTTTAACGTAGAGGACAGTTTTTGTAAGGCCATTTGGCGGGCGGCGGCAAAGGTAACCCCTTTGCTTAATTCTTTTGTTAATAGAGGACGTAAGGCAGGATTGTTTAGGGCAGAGGCCACCGCTTTTAGTCCGGCTAAATCCCCTGATTCACTACCAAAGCAAAAGGTGTCTAACACCCCCAAATCTCGAAGAATTTGCATCCCGCCACGGGCAAAAAACATCGCGGTTGAAATGCTGTAGGGAAGGGGCAGTTCCAATACCAAATCCACTCCGCAAAGGGTGGCTGCCTTGGCTCTGGCAAATTTTGAGATCAAGGCCGGTTCACCGCGTTGTACAAAATGGCCGCTCATCACGGCTACCAAGGCGGTGTCCTTATCTTTTTTTATGGTGTCAACGAAATGTTGATGTCCGTTATGAAATGGATTGAATTCGGCGATGGTGCCGACTATTCTCAAAAAATCACCTACTTTACGTTTTTTCTTATAAAATACGCTTGAAAAAGAGAGTAAAATATTGTATGATAAATAGGTATGGAACCCATTAATATTATCATAATACAATACTTGTGAAAAAGGTTCAATAGTTTTTTAAAAAATTGCTGTCTTTTCGGCGGCGGAATGGGGATGTATTTTATGAAAATTTTGGTTATCAATGCGGGTAGTTCATCTCTTAAATATCAGTTGATGGATATGGAAAAGGAAGAGCTGCTGGCCAAGGGAAATTGTGAGCGCATTGGTGGAGACGCCGTGTTGACGCACAAAGCGTCTGACGGACGAAAAGTGGTGGTGGAGGCCAATATGCCCACTCATGCTGAGGCATTAGACCATTTGATGAAAGCACTCACCCAAAGCGAAGCCGCTGTTATCGATTCGCTTAGCGAAATTGCGGCGGTTGGCCATCGCGTGGTACAGGGCGGTGTAAAATTCAATGCTTCCAGCTTGATTACGGAAGAAATGATTCAAGAGGTGGAGAAATTTAATCCCTTGGCACCCTTGCACAATCCGGCGAATATTGTCGGCATTCGTGCTTGCGCTAAGGTACTGGGTGAGGATGTTCCTCAGGTTGCCGTATTTGACACTTCTTTCCATGCTTCAATGCCCCAAAAGGCTTATATGTATAGTGTACCGTATGAATTTTATGAAAAATACGGTGTACGTCGTTACGGTTTTCACGGCACGTCGCATCGCTATGTCAGCGCTCGTGCTGCCGAACTGTTGGGCAAAGATATTAAAGAGTTGAAGATTATCACTTGCCATTTGGGCAACGGTGCCTCCATTGCAGCCGTGCAGGGTGGTATTTCGGTTGATACATCTATGGGCTTTACTCCGTTGGACGGTTTTATGATGGGAACCCGTAGTGGTTCGTTAGACCCTTCGGTCATCACCTTTATTGCTGAAAAAGAGGGAATGTCTTTTGCCGAGATTGACGCGATGTTGAATAAAAAATCCGGTGTTCTGGGTATTTCGGGCGTTTCTAACGACAATCGTGATGTGGCTGCCGCGGCAGCAGAAGGCAACGAGCGTGCCAAATTGGCCACTGAAATGCAGGTTTATCAAATTATTAAATTTATTGGTTCCTACGCCGCGGTTATGAACGGGGCAGATGCCATTGTATTTACCGGCGGTATCGGTGAAAACAGCTATCAATTGCGTGAAAAAGTTTGCGATAGCTTGACCTATCTTGGTGTGGAATTGGATAAGGCCTGCAACAAGGAAAATGCCCATATCGGCGGCCGTGATGTGAAAATTTCTACCGACAATTCGAAGGTAGCCGTCTTTGCCATTTCAACCGATGAAGAAATGGTGATTGCTCGCGATACTATGGAAATCGTATCGAACAAATAAATCCGATTTGAATCCATCGGGTACAATCCGGAGAGCATATGCCCTTCGAATTGTACCCGCATTTATGATTTTACCACTCCTGACGGAATATTATTGTAAGGAGATTGTTTTTTATGTTTCGTCCGTATTTATCCGAATTGTTGGATTATGCTCTGGAAAAAGGATTGATTCAACCGGCTGATGAAATTTACGCCGCCAATCGTGTGCTTCATTTGATTGGGGGAGAGTCTTTTGAACGTACCTCTTATGAAACGCATCAAAACATTGAGGAAATTTTAAAAGGTCTGTTGGATTTTGCTGCTCAACAAGGCAAATTGGAAATGAACACCACAACCTATCGGGATATCTTGTCGGCCGATATTATGGATGTGTTCACTCCGATGCCCTCGGTATTGCAGGAACGATTTTTAAAAAAATATGCCGTTTCGCCCAAAGAAGCGATGGATTATTTTTACGGTCTTTCCAAGGATAATAACTACATTATGACCAATCGTATTCAAAAAAATGTGGTTTGGAAAACAAAAACCCAAAAATACGGCGAATTGGATCTCACCATCAATCTTTCCAAACCGGAAAAAGACCCCAAAGAAATCACCTTGGCCAAGTTGTCCAAACAAACAGGATATCCCAAATGCCAATTATGCAAAGAGAATGTGGGATTTGAGGGACATGCCAACCATCCGGCGCGCGCCAATCACCGCGTGATTCCGATACAATTGGGAGAGGAAGAGTGGTATTTTCAGTATTCACCCTATGGTTATTTTAACGAACACAGCATTCTGTTACACACGGAACATCAACCGATGTCGGTGACCGGAAAAACCTTTGAACGGTTGCTTTCCTTTGTGGAACAGTATCCCCACTATATGATGGGTTCGAACGCGGGTCTTCCTATTGTCGGCGGTTCCATTTTAACCCACGACCATTATCAAGGCGGTTGTTATGAATTTCCTTTGGCTAAATGCGCCATTCGCACCCCTTTGGTATTCGAGGGGTTTGAAGATGTTTCAGCCGGCGTGGTGGAGTGGATTCTTTCCACCATTCGCTTAGAAGGAACTGATAAAAACCGCGTGATAGAATTGGCCGAAAAAATTCATATTGCGTGGCAATCCCATTCCGATAAAGAAAATGAAATTCTGGCGTTTACCGATGCACCGCACAATGCGATTACCCCCATTGCTACGATGAAAAACGGCCGATTTATTTTGGATTTGATTTTGCGAAACAACCGCACGAGTGAACAATATCCTTACGGTATTTTCCACGCTCACGAGGAATATCATTCCATTAAAAAAGAAAATATTGGATTGATAGAGGCGATGGGTTTGGCCGTGTTGCCGCCGCGTTTGTTGCCTGAGGATGGGGTTTTGACCGAGAAACGCAAGGAGGAAATCGGTCTTGTTTTTGAAAAAATTTTGGAAAATTGTGCCGTCTTTAAGGATACGGAATGTGGTCGTCGTGGAATGCAACGATTCGTGTCCGCAGTAGGTTTGGCATCTTCATATCATAATCAATAGGCAGGGAATTGTATGCAGTACATCTTTTCCAAACCGATGGCCTCCTTAAAACCATCGGCCATTCGTGAAATTTTAAAATCATCTTCGGCACCGGATATCATTCCGTTTTCGGCAGGAAATCCGGCCGAAGAAGCCTTTCCGGCAAAAGAAATTGCCACCATATCCAATCGTCTTTTATGCGAGCAACCCAACGCCGTGTTGCAATATTCGGTGACCGAAGGCTATGAACCTTTACGTCAAATCATTCGTTTGGATATGAAAGAACGAAAACATATCGTCCGAACGGAGGATGAGATTTTAATTACAGCGGGTGCTCAACAGGTTATGCATTTAGCGGCCAAAATTTTGGCGGATGCGGGGGATACCGTTCTGTGTGAGGATCCCAGTTTTATTGGTTCCCTCAATGCCTTTCGGGCACAGGGGCTTCGTTTGGTTGGCGTTCCGATGGCTTCGGATGGGATTGACCTAAACGCTTTGGAAAGCGCCCTAAAACGGGAGAAAAAGGTTCGTTTTTTGTATGTCATTCCCAACTTTCAAAATCCCAGCGGCATTACAATGTCGCTTGAAAAACGGCAGGCGGTCTATGCACTGGCAAAACAGTACGATATCCTGATTGTGGAAGATAACCCGTATGGAGAACTCCGTTTTGCGGGAGAAGATATTCCTACCATCAAATCTATGGATATCGACGGACGGGTGATTTATGCCGGATCTTTTTCGAAGGTGTTGGCACCGGCCCTGCGGTTGGGATATGCCATAGCCGATTCTGCCCTGATTGCTAAAATGACGGTCGCCAAGCAAACCGACGATGTCCACACGACGATGTGGTCGCAGTTGGTGGCGGAATCTTTTTTACGTGAGTATGATTTTAACTCCCATTTGGAACGGATTCGTGCCATTTATCGCCGCAAAGCAAATTTGTGTATGGATTTGGCCAATCGTCATCTCGCTGAAAAAATAGAGTATCATCCGGTAGAGGGCGGCTTATTTTTGTGGTGCAAATTGCCAAATGACATTGATATGATGGATTTTTGCCGTAGGGCGCTTGAAAAGAAGGTTGCCGTTGTTCCCGGTACGGCATTTGCAGTTGACCCGAATGCCCCTTCTCACAACATCCGTATCAATTATTCTACCCCGAGTGACCGACAATTGGAACAGGGGATGGAACGATTAGGGACCTTATAAGAAACGAAAAAACGGAGGAGCCGATATGAGCGAAACCATAGAAAAGAAAAAACGAGTATTCAGTGCCATTCAACCCAGTGGAATGTTAACTCTGGGTAACTATTTGGGTGCTTTGAAAAACTGGAAGGCAATGACCGAGGAATTTGAATGTGTTTATTCGGTGGCTGACTTGCACGCCATCACGGTGCGGCAAGAACCGGCTGCCCTACGCAAACAGATTTACACCACCTGCGCTTTGTTATTAGCTATTGGGTTAGACCCGAATGAGGTGACTCTTTTTGTGCAATCTCACGTGGCTGAACATTCGCAACTTTCTTGGTTGCTGAGTTGTTATACTCAATTTGGCGAACTTTCGCGTATGACCCAGTTTAAAGACAAGTCGTCCAAACACGCTGACAATGTCAATTTGGGGTTGTTTGGATATCCTACTCTAATGGCAGCTGATATTTTACTATATGGTGCGGATTTTGTTCCGGTAGGTGCAGACCAGAAACAACATTTGGAACTCACCCGCGATATTGCTACACGCTTTAATCACATTTACGGTGATGTTTTTCAAATTCCGGAGCCCTATATTCCCAAAGTGGGGGCGCGGGTGATGTCCTTGCAAGACCCGACCTCCAAAATGTCAAAATCGGACGATAATGTCAATGCATGGGTGGCCATTTTAGACCGCCCCGAAGACATTATGCGTAAATTTAAACGGGCTGTCACCGACAGTGAAAACAAAATCTGTGTTGGTGAGGGACGTAATGGTATCAACAACCTCATTGGAATTTATTCGGCTGTAACGGGTCAGTCGGCCGAGACCATTGCCAACGAATTTGCCGGCAAAGGATATGGTGAATTTAAAGCCGCGGTTGGGGAAGCGGTCTGTGAAGAATTGCGTCCCGTACGGGAACAATTCGATTTGTATTTCTCCGATAAAAAACAATTGGAAGATATTTATCACGCCGGGGCCGAGCGGGCCTCGTATATGGCTCATCGCACCATTTCTAAAGTTATGAAAAAGATTGGATTTGTAAGATAAAATGAAGGCACCGCTGATTGGTAATAAACGAGTTTGCGATACACTACAATCGATGATAAAATTTCACCGCCTTCCCCACGCTATTGTGCTGGAGGGAGAAAACGGTTTGGGTAAAAAAACCTTGGCACGCTATATTGCCAAGGCTTGCCTTTGTGCGGCAGAGGAGAAACCATGCCTTTCTTGCAAATCTTGTCATTTGGTTGAGGTGGGAAGCCACCCCGATTATCTGTTGATAGAGCCGCAGGGTACCTCGATTAAGGTTGACCAAATACGTTATTTGCGCAGTGAAGCCTTTTTGCAGCCGCTTTCGGCTGATGGTCGCGTCTTTGTGATTGATGCGGCTCATACAATGAATGAGCAGGCACAAAATGCTTTGTTGAAAGTGTTGGAAGAACCGCCCGGCGGCGTTACTTTTCTTTTGCTTGCTAAAAGCGCCTCGTTTTTATTAGAAACCATTCGTTCGCGCGCTGTTTGTTTTTCCTTATTGCCGGTTGCATTGGAGGATGCGGCCGTACAGCGCGTGGCCACCTTAAGCGAATCCTCGTTGGCCGATGCCGAACGTTCTTTGTGCGCGGCTGACGGGAATATCGGGCGTGCCGTTGCCGCCCTAACGGGGGAAACGGTTTTGCTTTCGGCAGTGGCCAATGAATTGTTAACTTTTGCTGCGGCCGGTGACCGATTACAGATTTTGCTAACATTACAACCTTATTCCAAACGCCGCGATGAAGTGAAAGAATTACTCTATGAACTCAAAGCGGCACTTTCGCGTGAGGTAAAGAAAAAAGCGGTAAAGGAATATTCCTCCTTTACCACTGAATGGCTGAATGAAAGTTATAATGCTTTAACAAAACTGGAAACCCAGTTGCCTTATAATCCCTCTTTGTCATTGCTGTTTTGCCGTATTGCGGCTGTTTTAACCCACGGATAAATGAAACGCTGCCACTTTTGAATTACCGATTGGTGACAATGGCCGTTACTGCCCCGGGAATGTCATAATCGAAAGTGAGTTGGATGCCGGTGTTGTTGGGGATGAGTTTACCGTTTTTTACGGAGAAGGTAAGGGCGTTTAAACCGCCCGCAAGGCCTTTACCGGTGTATTTAGCGTAGGCTTCCTTTCCGGTCCAAATCTCATAAAAACAACGTTGCATTTCGCTCTTTCTGCGGGCGGGTTGTTCACCGGCCAAGTATTGTAGTTCTTGTTCTTGAAATCGTTTGCGGGCGAATATGGCAGAAAAATCCCGTATCATTTCTATATCAACTCCGATAGGTTGGTCGCTGACGGCCAAAACCGTATATTTGCCCGAGTGGGAAATATTGAAGTGAGCCGGAAGATTTAACACATAGGGCTTACCGTGTTCACCGCGGGCGAACACCAAGGTTTCGGGGGCAACACCGTATAGTTTGCTCAAGTATTTTTTGGCCAACATATCGCCGGTTAAACTCCGCTTTTGGTCGGATAATTTGGCTTTTTTTAAAATTTCTTCACGGCGCAAGCGGGGAAGAAGAGCCAATTCGGATGTGAAAAGCGCGTCGCTCATTTTATCGATATTATAATAAAACAGGTTATACAATTGTTCACCTTCTTATTTTCTTATTGGAAAAGTTTTTTCTATTGTATCATATTTTGTAACGAAAGACAAGCAGAAAGTATGTGGAATCTCTATGAATAATGCCTATCAAACCATTGGTTCGATTCAAAAATCCTGTTCCGATTTTGCATCGGCTGTTTTGTCGCGTTCCCACGAAGGGTGGAGCGATGCCGATTTGGCCAATTCGCTTTCGAACAGCTCTGAACCGGTGGAAATTGCCGCCGCTTTGTATGAGGTCATTTTTCGAATAAGCGGCCTAAGATTATTTGCTTCTCAACTCGAAACAGCGTATGCCCTTTATCGCGGGCATATTGCAGAACTGCCCACCGGGGAGGGAAAAACCTTAGCGGCTGTGGTTGCGGCCGTTTTATATGCCAAAAGCGGAAGAAAAATTCATATTTTGGTTTTTAACGATTATTTAGCCAAACGTGATGCCGAGGAAAATCGACCTATTTTTGAGTTTTGCGGCCTTTCTACTGCCTATATCACCGAATCTACAAAAAAAGCCGAGCGCCGCGCCGCCTATGTAGCCGATGTATTGTACATTTCCGCTCGGGAGGCCGGCTATGATGCCATTCGCGATTTTATTGCCTATTCGCCGGAGGAATTGACCGGTAGCACTTATGATGTTGCCATTGTGGATGAAGCCGATTCCATTTTGATTGATGAGGCCTCGATTCCGTTGGTATTGGCCGGTCGGGCGGAAGAACGCGCCGGCGATGCGTTAAAAATGATGGACGTAGTTTCCAAACTTTCTAAAGAGGATTACGAATGGGACGAACAAAACAACCAAATTTGGCTGAATGACAGCGGTATTGAAACGATTGAGAACGCCTTTTTGGTTGAGAATCTTTACGATGACTGCAATGTTGACCTGCTGACCGGCATTAATACGGCTTTGCAGGCGACCCATACCCTTACGCGTGATAAAGATTATATTGTGCGGGATGGACAAGTTGCTGTGATTGACGAATCCACCGGACGCGTCGCAAACAACCGCAAATTCCCCGGGATGTTGCATCATTTTGTTGAAGTGAAAGAGGGAATTACCAAGCATATTAGCACCAAAATTTATTGCACTATGACAATCGGCGCTTTCCTGGAACAGTATCAAACCCTTTGTGGAATGACCGGGACGGCGGCGACGTCGGCTAATGAGTTGGAAACAACCTATCAACTTCGTACCGTTGTGATAGAGCCGCATACCCCCTGTATTCGGGTTGACCATCCTGATGTGGTGTTTGCCACCGATGCTGCGCGCGATGCGGCAGTATTAGAGCAGATATTATCAGCCCATCAAATCGGTCAGCCAATTTTAATCGGTACTGCCAATGTGTTAGAATCGGAAAAACTATCCCGCACCTTAGCAGCGCAAAATATTCCGCATCAAGTGTTGAACGCGCGCAATGATGTCAAAGAAGCGGAAATGATCTCCCAAGCCGGAAAGCCATATGCGGTGACCGTTTCGACCAATATGGCCGGCCGCGGGGTGGATATTAAACTTGGCGGTTCCAACGAAGCGGAAAAAGAATTTGTTTCTTCGGTGGGTGGATTGATGGTAATAAGCACCACCATCAACCGAAGTCGTCGGGTGGACAATCAACTCAAAGGGCGCGCCGGTCGGCAGGGTGACCCCGGTGAAAGTCGTTTTTTTATCAGTTTAGAGGACGAAACCATTGCCCCTTTATTGGCAGTCTCTGAAAAGGGAAAGCCCCTTTCCGAAAAGGAAAAATTCTCCTTGGTACGTTCGGCACAACGCACATTGGAAGGCAACGATGCCGAAGCTCGTTATACCCTAAAAAAATATTCCTATATTTTAGAACATCAACGTCGCATTATTAGTGCCTACCGTTTGGATTTGCTTTTAGGCAATAAAACAACCGCCATTACCAAAGAAAACGACTTCGACCTATATTTAAAATGTGAAAAAGAGGCTGGAAAAGAGGGGGTAGAATCGGCTGAAAAAGCACTTTCGCTCTATTTTATCAATCAACACTTTTCTGCTTATTTAGAAGCTATGGAAGAGGTGAAGAGTGGCATTCATCTGACCATTGTAGGCGGTAAAAATCCCTTTGATGAATTTAATCGTATTGCCATTGAAGCTTTTGAAGAGATGCATCGGGATATTGTGTTCGATGTACTTTCCAAAATGCGGGAATGTACCATCACCAAAGAGGGGATTGATTTGGCTGCCTTCGGGATGATACCGGATACCGGCACTTGGACCTATATGGTTGATGATTCGACCGGTCAGTTCAATCATCTGCCGGCGCTGATGAATATGCTTAGCAAAAAAATAAAGAAAAGCCTTTCCTTCGGGGAACGATTAGAACGCTTTTTGACGAAAAAGGATAAGAAGTAAAATTATGAATCATATTATTCCAAAATTATTGTTGTATCGTTGTTTTAAGGATGATGAAATTCTTTTACAAATGGAGAAAATTTTTCGCCTTTTCCATAGCGAAAATCCGGATAAAGACCGGCTTAATACTATGGTATATACTGAGGTGCATCGATTGTTGCGCTTGGCTACCGATTACGGATTTGATGGAAATCTGTGGCAAAATTACCTCACATTTTTACTTATTACCAACGAAAATCCCTTCAGTCTTACCTGTGAAAAAACCGGTGCAAGGCAGGGTAGTGTCAATGGATTTGCCAAGCAAGATTTTGCCCAATTCCAACGGTTATTTCACTACGATTTTTCTTCTTTGGAATCCTTTTTGGGGGTCGATTGTTTTTCGGTTATCACACATTATACCGCCATTGATAAGCCGGAACTGATGTATAATAAAAATGTTAGTCTACGAGTTCGGGCACTTTCAGAGGTGTTGGCGGCCGCACAAACCGTGGATGAATTTTTCCTTGCCGTTACCGATTTCTATCGCGACTACGGCGTGGGTATGTTTGGCCTGAACAAAGCTTTTCGCTTGGCGGGGGATACGGGTAGATCGCTTGCTTTTCAACCTATTAACAATATGGAACAAGTGGTGCTGGATGACCTTATCGGGTATGCATCGCAAAAGCAACAACTGGTGGAAAATACCAAAGCGTTTGTAGAGGGTAGAAAAGCCAACAATGTACTTTTGTTTGGTGACAGCGGCACCGGTAAATCCACCAGTATTAAGGCCATTGTTAATGAGTTTTACCGCGACGGCTTACGTATGATTGAGATTTATAAACATCAGTTTCAAAATCTTTCTGACATCATTGCTACGGTAAAAAATCGAAATTATAAATTTATTATTTATATGGATGACCTTTCATTCGAAGAATTTGAGATTGAGTATAAATTCCTAAAAGCAGTGATTGAGGGTGGAGTGGAAACGAAACCCGAAAATATTTTAATTTATGCTACCTCTAATCGCCGTCATTTGATTAAAGAAACTTGGTCGGACCGCAACGATATGGAGATATCGGAAGAACTGCATCGCTCGGATACGATGGAAGAAAAATTGTCATTAGTGAATCGCTTTGGGGTTACCATTTGCTATTTAAAACCCTCCCGACAAGAGTTTTTGGATATGGTGGCCGCTTTGGCGGAGAAAGCCGGCCTCTCCCTTTCACGTGACACCTTGGATTTGGAAGCCGGACGATGGGAGCTTCGTCACGGCGGAATTTCGGGTCGTACGGCGCAACAATTTGTCAACCATTTGCTTTCGATAAAAGCCCAATAGCTTGTGAGCAAAACCATACTTGACACTGTCGGGAACAGTTTTGACCTTTTTTTACCGAAAATGCCCTAAAAACAGCCTTTTTTGTTGACAAAATGCAGGATGTTTTAGTATAATATAAGTATTATTTTTGTTTGGGAGAGATTGTTTTGATTCGAAGTATGACCGGATTTGGTCGTTTTGAAACCACGGTAAAGGATACGACCTACACGGTGGAAATTAAATCGGTCAACCATCGGTTTTTTGAATTTTCGGTCCGCACTCCGCGTGGCTATGCCTTTTTGGAAGAGAAATTGAAATCCTTTTTTTCCAAACGTATTTCGCGCGGAAAGGTGGAGGTTTTTGTCGGAATCGAAGGGGGCGCCCGCTCAACCGGAAGCATTCGTGTGAATGAGCTATATACGGATGGTTACGTTGCTGCTCTTCGACAACTGAAAAAACGTTACGCATTGGCAGGTAGAATTTCGGTGCGAGACGTGGCTTCTCAGTCCGATGTCTTTTTAACCGAACGCCCCAGCATTCAAGAAGAGGATGTTTGGGCCGCTGTGGAACAAACTGCCGAGGAAGCTGTGCTGGCCTTTTTAAATATGCGTGAGCGGGAAGGCGTGCGCTTGGCTGCCGATGTCAATGGTCGGTGTGACCACATTTTAGAACTGGTTTCTTTTGTAGAACAACGTTCGCCTGAAACGGTTATTCGTTATCGCGAACGGTTGGAACAAAAAATACGTGAAGTTTTACAAGACACGCATATTGACGAGCAACGTGTATTAACCGAAACGGCGATTTTTGCAGATAAAGTGGCTGTGGATGAAGAAACAGTACGCCTTAAAAGTCATATTTCGCAGTTACGCAGTATGCTGAACAGTGATGAAGCTGTCGGCCGCAAATTGGATTTTGTTGTACAGGAAATGAACCGAGAGGCCAATACCATCGGCTCCAAGGCGCAGGATATAGAAGTGGCACATACCGTCGTTTCCATTAAGGCTGAAATTGAAAAGATTCGCGAACAGATTCAAAACATCGAATAGGGAGAGCGGCGATGAAACTTATTAACATAGGCTTTGGAAATATGGTTTCGGCTGAGCGTTTGGTGGCGATTGTCAGCCCAGAATCGGCGCCGATTAAACGACTGGTGCAGGAGGCAAAAGAACAGGGAACCTTGATTGATGCTTCCCACGGTCGCCGCACCAGAGCGGTTTTAATTACCGATAGTGACCACATTATTCTAACCTATCTTCCGGTGGACACGATTTCTTTGCGGATTGAAGAAGAAAACAATGACTTGACACTTTTGGAGGAAGAAAATGCATAACGGAAATGTTTTTGTTATCTCCGGCCCTTCCGGTTCGGGCAAGGATACGATTATCAGCGAATTGCTGAAAAAAAGGCCCGATTTATTCTTTTCCATTTCCTCAATTACGCGGGATATGCGTGAGGGTGAAAAGGAAGGCGAGAAATATCATTTTATTTCGCGTGAAGAATTTGAGGAAGGTCTTGCGAATAATGCATTTTTAGAGTATAATGAATATCTAGAAAATTACTATGGTACTCCTCGCAGGCCGGTGGAAGAGTGTGTTGCAATCGGCCGAGATGCTTTGATTGAGGTTGACGTTAACGGTGCTTATGCCATTTGTAAAAAAATGCCCGAAGCCATTCGCATTTTTGTGATGCCGCCTTCGTTTGCTGTTTTAAAACAGCGGTTATGCGGTCGTGGTACAGAAACGGTTGCGCAGGTGGAGGGACGTTTGCGGGCTGCGTTAGACGAAATTGCCCGTGCAGAAGAGTATGATTATATCGTTGTGAATGACGATTTATCCCAAGCGGTGGAGGATGTGCTTTGCATTATGCGAACCGCTAAAATGACCCTTGGTCAACAAAAAAATTTAATTAATGAGGTGCTTAAAAATGCTTAATCCTGCCATTGGAAAATTGATTAACAACAGCGAAAGTCGCTATCAACTTGTTTTGGAAGTTGCGAAACAGGCCAGAATGATTGCGGTAGAAAACGAAAACGAAACCGATAAGGAATTGGAAAAATCGGTTAGTATTGCCATTAATAAAGTGGCCGAACAAAAAGGTTTATAAGCCAAAACATCCAAAACTGAATGAATCGTTAAAGGAGGCTTGTCTTATGCGATATACCGTGATCGCCAGCGTAGTTGTGGAAAAAACGGCTTATCGATTTGACAAGCCGTTTGATTATTTTGTCCCGTCGGAACTGCAAAAGGAATGTCAGGTGGGCTGTCGTGTTACGGTGCCTTTCGGACGGGGCAATTCCCGCCGACAAGGGTTGGTGTTATCACTCTCCGAAGGAGCGGTTCCTACTCAACAACCCTTAAAAAATATTCTTTCGGTAGTCGATAAAACTCCGCTTTTCCACGAGGAACAGTTGGCGTTGCTTCGGTGGCTTAAAAACCACACCTTTTGCACCTATTACGATGCGGTAAAAACCTTGATTCCGTTCGGATTGAATCTTCGCTTGATTCCCACCTTATATTTGACGAAAGAGGCTTCGCCCGCTTTATTATCCTCCCTTTCCGCCGATGCCAATGGGGTGGTTTCTTATCTGCGAAAAAAAGGTGGCTCTGCCGAAAAAGGGGCTGTTTTACGTAGTCTTGGCTTAACAGAAGGTGCACCATGTTGGGCGGAACTGAAAGAACTTGGTGTGATAAGTGAAGAACAAACAGCCAAACAAAATATGCGTGACCCTACCGTTTATATGGTGAGTTTGGCGGACCCCCAAGACGAGCCGACGGGTTTGACCAAAAAGCAAAAAGCCGTGGTGGATTTATTACGTGAGGTTGGCAGTGCCGGTGTAAAAGAAGCGGCTTATTTCACGGGCGTTAGCACAGCGGTGATTCATACGTTGGAGAAAAAGCACATTGTACGTATTTTTCCCATGCCGACCAGTTCCTTTTTGGACGAGCCAACCTTATTGTCCGGTGAGGAAATTACTTTAACCGAGGAACAACAAACCGCTTATGATATCCTTTGTCGTGATATAAAGGCCGATTCGCCAAAAACTTCGTTGTTGTACGGCGTGACCGGAAGCGGAAAAACCAGTGTGTTTTTAAAACTGGTTGACCGTGTCATTGAAGAGGGGAAAAGCGCCATTGTTATGGTGCCGGAAATTTCCCTTACACCCCAAACGATTGCCAAATTTCGGTCCCGATATGGGGAGGGGGTTGCTGTTTTTCACAGCGCAATGTCTTTGGGGCGTCGCTTGGAAGAGTGGAAAAAAGCTGAAGCCGGCAAGGCGGTGGTGGCTGTTGGTACTCGTTCGGCCGTTTTTGCTCCCCTTACCAATATCGGCTTGATTATTATGGATGAGGAACACGAGCATACCTATAAATCGGAACAAAGTCCGCGTTTTCACGCCCGCGAGGTGGCAAAGGTGCGTTGCCGCTATCACAATGCGATGTTGTTGTTGGCTTCGGCAACACCTTCGGTTGAGAGTTATAGTTTGGCAAAGAGCGGTAAATATGGCTTAGTTATCTTAAAAAACCGTTACGGAACGGCCAAGTTGCCGGCTGTGGAAACGGTGGATATGCGGCAGGAAACAGCGGTGGGGAACTCCGGAATTCTCAGCCGTCGTTTGGTGGAAGAACTTGAGATTACCCTGCAAGAAAAAAAACAGGCGATTTTGTTGCTCAACCGTCGTGGACACAACACATATGTTTCCTGTCCCGCTTGTGGTCACGTATTTCAATGCGAAAATTGCAGTATTTCGTTCACCTATCACTCGGCCAATCAAAAACTGATGTGCCATTATTGCGGTGCGGCGCATGCCATCCCGCAGGAATGTCCGGCTTGTAAAAACAAAAAACTTCGCTTTTCGGGTACCGGTACACAACGGGCCGACGAGGAATTAGCAGCGCTTTTCCCCGCGGCGCGTATTTTGCGGTTGGATGCAGATACAACGATGACCAAAGATGCCTTTGAAAAAGGACTGTCGGCTTTTTCCAAGGGGGAGTATGATATCTTACTCGGCACCCAAATGGTGGCCAAAGGACTGGATTTTTCCAGCGTAACATTAGTGGGGGTTCTTTCGGCTGACCAGTCAATGTACAGCGACGATTATCGCGCATTTGAGCGAACCTTTTCTCTGTTGACACAGGTCATTGGTCGTTCAGGGCGCGGGGAACAGCATGGTTTGGCTGTGGTGCAAACCGAACAGCCCGATAATGATGTTATTGAATTGGCTTGTCAACAAAATTATGAAGGGTTTTATGAAACTGAAATTTTAACCCGCAAACTAATGATTTATCCACCCTACTGTGACATTGTAATGCTTGGGATTACTGCCCCCACTGCCGAGGGGGCCAAGTGGGCCGCAAAAAAACTGTTTACAATGTTAACCGAACCACTTAAAACGAGCAAATCTCCCTTGAAAATGATTGTTTTGGGGCCAACGCCGGCCACGATTCCGCGTATGGGGGGCAAATATCGGCAAAGGCTTTTACTAAAAACTAAGAACAATGCAGCATTTCGTGAGTTTTTAAATCCGATTTTACACGCTTTCTACGATACCGTGGACAAATCAATTAGTGTGTTTGTTGATATCAATCCGGAAAGCTTGCTATAATGTTTTTGATAAAAAAGGAGTTATGAACAAATGGCTTTACGCAATATTGTTAAAGAGGGCGACCCTGTTCTTCGCAAAATTTCTCGCTCAGTGTTGAATTTTGATGCAAAATTAGCCTCTTTGCTGGATGATATGTTGGAAACAATGTATTACGCAAATGGGGTTGGCCTTGCCGCACCGCAGGTTGGCATCTTAAGAAGGGTTTGCGTTATTGATATTGGTGACGGACCGATTGAATTGGTCAACCCCACCATCATAGATGAGGAGGGTGTGCAAAAAGAAAGCGAAGGTTGTCTTTCCATTCCCGGTCAAAGTGGTATTACCAAGCGTCCATTAAAGGTGACTGTAAAAGCACAGGATCGCAACGGTAACACTTTTGAAGTATCGGGAGAGGGGCTTTTGGCACGTGCTTTTTGTCACGAAATTGACCACCTAAACGGCTTTTTATTCAAAGACCGGTTGATTTAAGGAGATTTTTTATGAATATTATTTTTATGGGAACGCCGGATTTTGCCGTCCCTTGTCTACAACACTTGATTGAGGATGGTCACACCGTTTCGGCCGTTTTCACACGCGAGGACAAGCCGGTGGGTCGCAAACAAATCTTGACATCGCCGCCGGTTAAACAACTGGCTTTGCAATACGATATTCCGGTTTATCAACCCAAAAAGTTAAAAGATTCCCCTGAAGTGGTGGAGATAATTCGCGATCTCAACCCTGATTTAATTGCGGTGGTAGCTTACGGGCGTATTTTACCAAAAGAGATTTTGACGATTCCTAAATATGGCTGTGTGAATCTACACGGATCTTTATTGCCACGGCACCGTGGTGCTTCTCCCATCCAATGGGCGATTGTTTGCGGTGATGAGAAGACCGGTGTTACTACACAGTTAATGGGCGAGGGGATTGATACCGGTGATATATTAGAGGTGGCTGAAGTCCCCATCACGAAAGAGGATACCGGTGAAACCTTGCACGACACATTGAGTGAAGTGGGAGCAACTCTACTATCACACACAGTATTGGCGTTAAAAGAAGGAAAAATCACTCCCATAAAGCAACCGGAGGAAGGGGTTACCTATGCCCCCATTTTAACCAAGGAAATGGGAAAATTGGATTTTTCCAAATCGGCCGAAGAACTTTCCTGCTTGATTCGTGGATTTTGTTCTTGGCCACTAACCTATTTTTATTATGGCGGTCGTCGTTTTAAGGTGTGGTCTGCCAAACCGGTGGAGGGTGGTCGTTACCCGGCCGGCACATATTATGAAGAAAACGGTTCGGCATATCTTGCTTGTGGCCAAGATACTGCATTAGCGTTGATTTGGATTTGTCCCGATGGTTCGAAAAGAATGGATGCCAAGGCTTTTTGTAACGGACGGTTTATTCCAAACGGGGCATTGGTAGAATGATTTTTGGGTAAAAAAAGGGGAAAGAGGATGCAAAACGAACGTAAGGTATTGGTTTCTGCTCTGCTTAAAGCTGAAAAGAGCGGGTATTCTAACCTAATTTTAGACCATATTTTATCCAACAACGAACTGTCATCAAACGGACGTGGTTTTGTTACCTCTGCCTTTTATGGTGTGTTGGAACGCAAATACACCATCGATGCTATTTTAAATCGATTTTTAAAAAGACCGATAAAAAAGGCACCGCCCTATACGGCCGCCGTATTGCGTAGCGGTGTTTATCAACTCTTGTTTATGGATAAAATCCCGCCCTCGGCCGCCGTAAACGAAGCGGTCATCCTGATCAAAAAATCGAAAGAGCGTGGGAACGCCGGCTTGGTGAATGCCGTACTGCGAAAAATCGCTGATGTGGAAGAGAGATCTTCGTTGCTCCCAAAAAAGGATTGGTCGATTCGCTTTTCGGTAGAACCTTGGTTGGCCGATGCTTTGGTGCAGGATTATGACACCGAAGCGGTAGAAGCATTTTTGCAAGATTCGCTTTGCCCGCCACCGGTGTATATTCGCATTCATTCGGGCAAAGAAAACGCTTTTCGGCAGGTGGAGAAAGAATTAACGGCACAAGGTGGCCGTCTGGAAGCAACCGATTTAGAGGATTGCTACCGTGTTTTTGGATTATCGGGATTGGAACAGTTAACTGCCTACCAACAAGGTTTGTTTTTTGTGCAGGATTATTCCAGTCAATTCTGCGCTACGGCATTGGGTGCCAAGCCCAACGAACGCGTGCTGGACTGTTGCGCCGCTCCGGGTGGTAAAACTTTTTCTTTAGCCTTGGCGATGAAAAATCAAGGCGAACTTATCGCTTGCGATTTACACCATCATCGCGTGGATTTAATTGCAGAAGGTGCTGCGAGACTGGGCCTTTCCATTGTTAAAAGCATACAAAAAGATGCTACTTCTTTTGACCCCGCTTTGGGGTGCTTTGACCGTGTTTTGTGCGATGTTCCTTGTAGCGGTGTCGGCGTGATTCGTCGCAAACCTGAGATTAAGTATAAATCGGATGCAGAATGTGCCTGCTTAATTTCAATACAAAAAAATATTTTAGAAACGGCCGCCGCCTATGTAACCTTAGGCGGAGTATTGGTTTACTCCACTTGCACTTTGCTAAAACGGGAAAATGATGCCGTGGTTTCTGCTTTCTTAAAAAGCCATCCTGAATTTCGACCGGTGGCGATTTCGGATAAGGAACAAGCCTACTCGAAAACCTTTGTTCCACCTATGGATAAGGGTGATGGTTTTTATTTGGCCAAAATGGAAAGGATTGGATAATGTGGAAAAATTAGATATAAAATCCATGAACTTTTCGGAATTGGAGGAAGCATTAACCCCTCTTGCGTTGCCGGCTTTTCGTGCCAAACAAATTTATAGTTGGGTTCGTCAAGGGGTGGAATCCTTTGATGAAATGAGCAATTTGCCCAAATCGTTGCGTGAAAATTTGTGCAATATTTTTTCCATATCGGGCGTAAAAATAAAAAAAAGACTTGAATCCAAGGTGGATAATACAGTAAAATATCTATATGAGTTACAAGATGGTGAGTGTGTGGAATCGGTCGTGATGCATTATCGTCACGGGGTTACGGTTTGCATTTCTTCTCAGGTCGGTTGCCGTATGGGGTGCCGGTTTTGCGCCTCGGGTATTGATGGTCTGTTTCGCAATCTAACGGCCGGTGAAATGTTGGCACAGGTGGAAATGGCCGGACGGGATAACAAAGTTCGCATTTCCAATGTGGTTATGATGGGAATGGGCGAACCTTTGGACAATTTCGAAAACACGATTCGATTTTTACAGTTGGTGAGCGAGAAACAGGGACTCAATATCGGTCTGCGTCATATTTCGGTTTCTACTTCGGGCGTTGTACCCAAGATTTATGCGCTAACCGAAAGTCGGTTACCGGTTACCCTTTCGATTTCTTTGCATGCGCCAATCGATGCGATTCGCTCAACCATTATGCCGGTCAATCGTGCCTACCCAATCGACTCGTTGTTGGAGGCTTGCCGTGATCATATTACTAAAACCGGTCGCCGTATTTCGTTTGAATATGCCTTAATAGACGGGGTGAATGATACGGATGAATGTGCCGAAATTTTAGCTCGTCGTTTGCGTGGTATGCAATGCCACGTCAATTTAATTCCTGCCAATCCGGTGAAAGAAAATTCCTTTGTACGACCGAAGAATAATAAGGTTAATCGTTTTTGTAAGCTGCTTTGTGCTTTGGGCATCAATACGACCGTGCGCCGTACCCTCGGTGCTGATATTGATGCTTCTTGCGGTCAACTACGCCGTGGGGAACAATCGAAATAATGATAACGCTTTGAAAGGAGGAGAAAATATGCCTTTTTCCGCACGAACGGACATCGGCCGCAAACGCACCATAAATCAAGATGGTTTTTGTGTGGGCGATGTTGAGAAGGGTTCGGTTTTATGGGCAGTTGTATGCGACGGTATGGGCGGTATGGCCGCCGGTAACATTGCCAGCCAAGAGACGGTGTCGGTCATTTCTTCCTCCTTTCGTGGAAATTTAAGCCCAAAAACAACCCCGAAAATCATTTGCAATTTACTTAAATCGGCGGTGGAAGCAGCTAACGCCAAGGTTTACGATATGGCCCAAAAGAATGAGGCTTATCGCGGAATGGGAACCACGGTGGTGGCTTTGATTGTGAAGGATAACATCGCTTATTTTGCCCACGTGGGGGACAGTCGCGCATATTTACTCAAGGGAGAAGAAATTTTCCAACTCACCACGGACCATTCCATTGTGCAAACGATGGTGGAAAGCGGTCAAATTACGGCTGATGAAGCCAAACATCATCCCAACAAAAACATTATTACGCGTGCAGTGGGTGTCGCCTCGGGGATTGATATTGACTTTTTGGAAATTCCCGTGGAAAAGGGAGAAATACTTCTTCTTTGTACCGATGGTCTCACCAATTGCTTGGAGGATTCATTTATCCTACAAATGGCCAAACAAACGCCTTTTGAAGAGTTGGCTGACCGCTTGGTAGATGCGGCCAATGAAAAGGGCGGACCGGATAATATTACGGTGGCGGCCGTTCGATTATAAAAAATCATCTTCGTTTAATACGCTGCAAAAAACGAAGAAGTTATGATGAAAAGCCGATGCAGCGGCAGAAACGGATTTCTAATGGATAAATTTGTTGGAAAACGCTTGGATGGAAGATATGAGATTCGCGAAATCATCGGTGTTGGCGGTATGGCCGTTGTTTACAAAGCCTATGATAGTATGGAAGACCGTATCGTAGCGATAAAAATTTTGAAGGAAGAGTTTGCTTCGAACGAAGAATTCCAACGTCGCTTCAAAAATGAATCCAAAGCGATCGCGGTTCTTTCTCATCCCAATATCGTCAAGGTTTTTGATGTGAGTTTTGGGGATTTGATTCAGTATATCGTTATGGAATATATTGAAGGAATCACCTTAAAAGAATATATTGAACAAAACGGAAATCTTTCTTGGAACGATGCCGTAAATTTTGCCATTCAAATTTTACGCGGGTTGCAACACGCTCATGATAAAGGTATTGTTCACCGCGATGTTAAGCCGCAAAACATTATGGTTTTAGCCGACCGAACCATCAAAGTGACCGACTTTGGTATTGCCCGTTTTGCTCGCAATGAGTCTCAAACCATCACCGACAAGGCGATTGGTTCGGTGCATTATATCAGTCCTGAACAGGCAAAGGGAGAGCCAACCAACGAAAAGGCAGATATTTATTCTTTGGGCGTTATTTTGTACGAAATGTTGACCGGCACCCTGCCGTTTGAGGCTGAGAGCGCCGTTTCAGTTGCCATTATGCAGTTGCAAACCGAACCCAAATTACCGACGCATATCAATCCCTTGATTCCGCTTGGTTTAGAGCAGATTACTATGAAAGCTATGCAAAAAAATCTGCGCAACCGCTATAAGTCGGCGGCCGAAATGTTGCGTGATTTAGAAATGTTCAAACGCGATCCGTCTACCGTTTTCCAAAACAATTATTTTGTGGATGATTCTCCGACCAAGCATATCGATGATTTTCATTACGATAACGGACAAAAAGTTTCAAGCGATGACAGTGAAGAAAATGAAACAACCCACGTACCGGTTATTTCGATTTTAGCCGGTGTGGCAACAGCCTTCATTACTGCGATTGTTGTTCTCTGCATTATTTTTATTCCAAAATTACTGGGATCCACCGGGGAAGAGTTTCCTTGTCCTGAATACGTTGGTATGAAATACGAAGAACTGATCGCCGAAGAAAATGAATACGATTTTCATTTTGTACCGGAATACATTAATAGTGCAGACCAACCGGCTGGTGTGATTTTTCAACAAACGCCGGCGGCTGATCGTATGGTAAAACGCGGTGCTACGATCAATTTGAAGGTTAGTATGGGAAATAAATCGGTGCAGGTACCGATTGTTGCGAATTACCCCGAGGCCAGCGGCAAAGCCATGTTGGAAAACGAAGGGTTTACGGTAGTGATTGTGCAAGAAACCAGCGATGAAATTGCGAATGGAACAGTTATTCGTACCGAACCGGCAGGGGGTTCTTATATGCCGGCAAATACGGAGATTAAAATGTACGTCAGCACCGGTGAGCCAACCGAATTTATTGATATTCCGGATGTTACTCGTTGCACTTTAGAAGATGCCAAACGTCAGATTGAGGCGGCCGGCTTCACGGTTGGCACCGTTACCGAAGCCAGCAGCGAGGCGATGCTCAAAGGTTATGTACTTTCTCAAGACCCTGCCTCCGGCAAAGGAAAAACCGCAGGAAAAGGATCGGCCATTAATCTAACAGTGGGTAGCGGCGTTATGGTTTACAAATTCAAATTAACCGTTCCTCTGCCGGAAGATTATGTTGGTCAATATGGTACTGTTTCGGCTTGGATTGATAACAAATTGGTTAAAGAAACCGCAAAAATGGATTTGCGCGCTTCCAAAAGCACCAATTTCAGTCTTTCAACTACCAGCAAAGTGGTCAAGGTCGTCATTAAACTTTCCTCTTCAGAAAGCAGCAATGAATATGATGATTATGTCACCTATTATATCGACGCTACGACCGGTAAAATTGATAATAACAATACCATTTTACACAGTTATCCTATTTATGATGAAACACTGGAACCGGGAGATTCCCTTCCCGATTTTGCCGAGTAGAGAATGATGAACGGAATATTATTAAAAGCAATCGCCGGCTTCTATTATATAGAAGCCGGCAACCGCATATATGAATGTAGGGCAAGGGGTATTTTTCGAAAGAATCAGGAATCTCCCACAGTGGGGGATTTTTTGGAGTTCGAACCGAGCGAGGGGAACAAGGGGATCGTTTTGAAAATTTTGCCCCGAAAAAACTGCTTACTGCGGCCGCCTCTTGCGAATGTAGACCAATTATTTATTGTTTCGGCTCACAATACTCCAGCCCCAAACCCGCTTCTTATTGACCGAATGACTGCTATGGCAGTAGGGCATTCGATTGAACCAATTTTGGTTTTCAATAAAGGGGATTTGGGCGATTTGAGTGAATGGCGTCGCATTTATCAAAAGGCCGGTTTTCAAACCATCATTACGTCTTGCCAAAGCGGGAAGGGGTGCGATGAAATTTTGCCCCTGTTGGAGGGGAAGATTTCGGCTTTTACGGGAAATTCCGGTGTGGGGAAATCCAGTTTACTCAATCGTCTATTTCCCGATTTGCGACTGCAAACCGGGGAAGTGAGTGAAAAACTAGGACGCGGTCGTCACACGACCAGACACGTAGAGTTGTATCCGGTGCATGGTGGTTATGTAGCGGATACCCCCGGTTTTTCTTCTTTTGATATTGAGCGAACTTCATCCATAACAAAGGAGGAATTGCCCTTTTTATTCCCCGAATTTGAGCCTTTTTTAGGGAACTGCAAATTCACCTCTTGTACACATACGGTAGAAAAGGGGTGTGCTGTTTTGGCAGCTGAAGAGGATGGGGAGATAGAATCAAGCCGTATGACAAGTTATCGTGCCATTTATCAAGAAATAAAGGATATTAAAGAATGGGAAAAACGATGAGGAAAAATCGCTGTGTTTTGATTGGCGCCCAGACCAATGAAATTCCGAAGGTATTTGCTGAACGCATTCAGCCGGAAGATTTTCTTCTTTGTGTCGACGGCGGTGTTCGGTTTGCTATAGAATCTTTTCTTTCGCCCGACTTGGTCATCGGTGATTTTGATTCCGGTGAGCCGCCCTGTGACCCCGCCGTTGAGGTCATTCGGCTCCCAAAACAAAAGGACGATACCGATTTGCATTTTGCTGCACAAGAAGGACTGCGCCGCGGATTCACCGATTTTTTATTGACCGGTGTAACCGGTGGTCGTTTGGACCATACCATTGCTACCCTTTGCACTTTGCGATATTTGGTGGAACAAAAGGCAAAAGCTGAACTGTGTGGCCACGGCATAACGGCTTTTATGACCGATAGTAGTATTACGCTTTCCCGTCCGCAAACACCTTCGTATTTTTCGGTTTTTCCCTTTGACGGCGTTGCCGAGGGTGTAACTCTGGTAGGTGCGAAATATCCGCTTACCGATGCGGTTTTAAGAAATGATTTTCCACTGGGAGTCAGCAACGAATTTGCCGGGGAGCGTGTGACCGTTTCGGTTGGAAAGGGATGTTTGCTTGTTTTAGTGGTGCAAAAGTAGGTTCAGCAAAAGATACAACGAAAAAAGGATTACGGCAAATGCCGTAATCCTTAATTTTCAACGTTTGTAAAAGCGACGGTTAGATAGCGCGAGTTACCTTACCGGAACGCAAGCAGCGAGTGCAGACGTTAATTCTGCGGGGAGTGCCGTTAACAATTGCTTTTACGCGCTTTACATTGGGTTTCCAAGTACGGTTGGAACGTCTGTGTGAGTGGGAAACCTTAATACCGAAAGCGACTTCTTTGCTGCAGATTTCACATTTTGCCATATGCTGCACCTCCTTTTTTCTTACATAGCAAAAGTTATGATAGCATATTTCGGTTAAATTTGCAAGTGTTTTTTATAGATTTTTATTATTTCTTTAATTTTTTTACCATATTGGTATTCTTTTCGCAAAAAAACCTTCTTTTGGTAGGAAAATAGTTGAAAAATTAGGAAATTTCAATTATAATAGTTACGTTATTTTCATAATATAGAAGAAAGAGAAAACCAGATGAAACCGAAAGCAGTCTTTTTTGATTTGGATGGCACCTTAGCCAATTCTTTATTGGATTTGGCGGCTTCCACCAATCACATTTTGGCCCTTCACGGCTATCCTATACACGAGGTTGCGGCATATCAGTTTTTTGCCGGCGATGGGATTCCCAAAATGATAGAGCGTGCCCTGCCGGAAGCGGCGCGAAGCCAAAAAGAAATTACCCAATGTGAGGACGAATACTTGGCCTATTATGCCGACCATTTTGCTGATTGTACAGTGCCATATGATGGACTATATGCTTTGATTTACCGATTGAAAGAAAAAGGAATCAAGCTGGCAGTTATTACCAATAAAGCACAAGAAATGGCCGAAAAAGTTGTTTCAAAATTATTTGGAGATGTTTTTGATATTGTGCTTGGTATGCAAGAAGGCATACCCGCCAAACCGGACCCGACCGGCGCTTTTATGTTGATGCGTCAAATGGGGGTGCAACCGGAAGATTGCGCCTTTGTGGGAGATACAGCGATGGATATTTTGGCCGGTGTAAAGGCCGGGGCCTTTCCCATTGGGGTGCTTTGGGGATTTCGCAACAAAGCAGAATTACAACAGGCTGGTGCCAAGGCTTTTGCCGCAAACGCTACGGAATTAGAAGCAATTTTATTGGGCGAGGACAATGGATGATAAACCAATCTTACCGGTGAATCCAGCAGGTCTATCTTTTAGGGTATGTCATCTAAGGGGTTGTCAGTAATATTGCTTCATAGATTATTTTCTGAAAAATATTCAAAGGAGTTTCCGTGTTATGAAACGAGATGGTTATTTAAGTTGGGACGAATATTTTATGGGCGTGGCTATGCTTTCAGCCGGCCGCAGTAAAGACCCCGGCACACAGGTGGGCGCTTGCATTGTGAATGAAGAAAATCGTATTATGTCGGTTGGGTATAACGGTATGCCTTACGGTTGTTCAGACGATTCTTTCCCGTGGGAGAGAACCGGCGACGTATTGAACACCAAATATCCGTATGTATGTCACGCCGAGCTTAATGCCATTTTGAATTTTCGCGGTGGATCCCTCAAAGGATGTCGTGTTTATTGTACGCTTTTTCCTTGTAACGAATGTGCGAAAGCGATTATACAAATTGGTATTAAGGAGATTATTTATTTAGAGGATAAGTATGCCAATACGGATAGTGTGATTGCTTCGAAAATGATGTTCAAAGCGTCCGGCGTTAAATGCACAGCCTATCAACCGGGCGGTCATTCGGTTCATTTTGAATTATAGTGTTTTCTATATTTGTTATAATAAAAAGTCTCGTCATCGGGAGTTACCGGTGGCGGGGCTTTTTTTATAGAGTGGGCAGTTTCTTTTGTGGTTGTAGGTAAATCAAAAACAATATTGAACCAAACAACAATGCAAGGGAAGCGGGCAAAAACGGTATCCCCGTAAAGGTGACCGAAACGGCATTGCCGATGGTTGCTTTGGTTGGCGGAAACTGAGTAAAAAGAAGATAGGAAAATAGAGTGGCTGTCAGACCGTGCAACAGGCGATTTCGAATGAAAAAGAAAAAAGTGGGGGATAGGTCTTTGGTCATTTGCTTGATTTGAAATAGGGTGGAAAGCCCCCCAAAACAAAGAAAAAATGATAATTGATAAGGCGGAACACCTTGTTGTGCCAATGGTTTACAGCCCAAAGTGATTTCCAATAGAGGAGAAAGATAAGCGAAAACATTTTTGTTAGTTATCCAAGAAGAAAGCAGAAAGGAAAGGGAGGAGAAAAAGACAACGTAGGCCGATACCGAAAGTATAACTTGAGCACCCCCGGCAACACTGCTGACAAAGGTATCGGAAAAGGGAGGGAGAGGTTTTTGTTCAAAAGTAGTCTGCTTTGCAAGCGATTGCCTTTTTGGGAGGAGTTTTCCAAACAAGGCCGTTAAGAATAGACAGGCAAGGAGATTGGCCAACAATAAACCATATCCTACCCACTGACTTTGATAGATTTGGTTTCCGATTACGCCAATGAAAAAGGCCGGACTGGGGTTTATGCAAAAACGGAGAAGTAATTTCGCTTTTTCTTCGGTGAGAAGTTGTTTTTGATAGCGTTCGTTGATGATATTTGCACCTACCGGATAACCACACAGCAAAGAAAGTAGAAGGATTGCAAAATCTTCACCTTCGATGCCTAAGAAAAATTTGGCGAAACGATTGGTTTTGCTGCCCACCCATCGAAAACCGCCGTTTTTTTCGAATAGTAGCGAGAGAACAGTGAAGGGAAATAGAGAGGGAATGACTACCGAAGAACAGGCCTGAAGACCTTGCAATGCACCGGTCGCGCAGGAGAAAGGATTCATTAAAACCAGTGCCATAACGGCAAAAAGAATCAATAATCTTCCCGACCAAAAATGGGAAGAAATGGAGTTTCGTTTTTGCATATACCGTCCTCCTCCACGTATTTTTATGAGGAAAATTTCATACCTTTTAACAGAATATTATATTTCGAAAAGGGGACTTTCTATGTCTAAAAAGATACGCCTTTCCAAAAAAGTTAGGCAGATAAAAATGGACTTATTTTCGAAGGTGAGTGATTTTCCGGTCGACCCGATGGGGAAGTCGGCACACATCACTCTTATTGGAAATCGGGAAGCAATCATTGACGGTTGTTATGGGATTGTGGAATATACCGATGCGCGGATTCGAATCAATATAGGTAATCAAATGTTATGTCTAACGGGATGTGATTTTGATATTTTTGATTATTCCAGTACTGCTATAACGGTGCGCGGACGCGTTAACGGATTGGAGTTTTGCTGAATGTTTTCGTTGCTTTATCGATTGTTTTGTGGATATTTATATGTGCGAGTTCGTGCTGAACATCCTGAAAAAATACTGAATTTATGTGGCGCAAAAGGAATGCGTATTTGGAGAGTTTCTCGCAAGGGAAAGGATTTGTATTTTAAAATCTGCCTTTCTTCTTTTAAACAATTGCGTAAGGATAAACGACGTATTCCGGCCAAAATTCATATCACCAAAAAAGTGGGTTGGCCGTTTTTTGTTGCTCGCAATCGTCACCGTTATGGAATGCCGGTGGGGCTGGTAGTTTGCTTTTTGTTGCTACAATTTCTCTCGGGTCACGTTTGGAATATTTGTATTCAAGGCAACGATACGGTAAAGAAGGAGGAAATTTTAACGGCGCTTCATCGTATTGGTGTTCGGGAGGGGATGCCGATTTCGCATCTTGTTCCCGAAGAAAAGCGAAACGAATTATTGTTGCAATCTCCGGCTCTTTCTTGGGCGGCAATCAATGTGGAAGGCTCGAAAGTAACGGTGGAGGTAACCGAAGCGAAATTACCGCCCCAAACAGACCGTTCTCCCTCCAACATCGTAGCAGAGGAAATGGGGATTATCCGACGGATGGAGGTTCGTTCCGGTGTGTCGATGGTTCAGGTGGGGGAAGCGGTTTATGAGGGGCAGATGCTGGTATCGGGTGTGAATGAGTACGAGGACCAAACAACCGGTTTGGTACGCTCTGTTGGAAGCATTTATGCAGAAGTAGAAAAAACTTTGATTGTTACCCAGCCGAAAACGGTTTGCGAACCGTTGCCAATTGGAAAAACCAAAACCAAAAAAGTGCTTTCTTTTTTTGGACTGAACCTTCCGCTTTATTGCGGTTATCTGCGGCCGCCCTATGAAAGCAAGGCCACTCTTCATCAATATGTAACCAAGGATTCCTACTTGCCGATTTCGGTGACCGAACGCACCTTTTCATTCTTGCAGGAAAAAACCTACGATCTTACAAAAAAGCAAGCCCATCATCGCGTGTTGTCAGAGATGGAACAACAGATTCAAAAAGAGATAGGTGATGGCGAAGTTATCACCCGTAAGGATACATTTTATCGGCAGGGAGATCAATATGTTTTGCAGAGTAAAATCACCTGCTTGAAAGATATCGCCAGGGAAGAAAAAATGCGGTTAATGTTATGATACAATAGATAGGTAACAGTAGAAATAGAAAAAACAACTCAAATGTGTTAAGATGAAAGTGACCAAACTCAACATCGACACAAAGGAGTTGTTTTTCTAATGAAAAGTATATCACCAAGAGCGCACTTTCGTC
>JAZNIW010000007.1:0-3649 GCA_045577695.1 Acutalibacteraceae bacterium | reverse complement strand
TACGGCCGACTTTTCGCCCGCTACCGGCGGTTGGCAATATGCCACCGTCACCTTTGAAAAGGATGCGTATAAAGCCGGTACCGGCCTTTGGGTCTACGCCGAATACGGGTATAATAACGGCGCAGCCTATTTTGACGATATTCAACTGGTGCGCGAATGCATAGAAACCGATTGCACAGCCGAGGATTATACCACCCAACTGGCCGAAGCCGAAGAAGAGGAGAGCGAAACCACCGAAACCACCCAACCGGTGGAAACCGACCAAGCACCCGATTTTGAGGAACTTTTAGATGCCTTTGGCAATACATTAACCGAAACCACCTTTGCAGACGGAGAATTCGGCAGCATTTACCGCTCGTTCGGGTATAGCGAAAACGGAAACGATTTGTTGCGTGAAACCGATTCACGAGGCAACCATACCACCTATGAGGTAGATGCCCTGCACTCGCGCAACGACGCCGTGACCGACCGTTTGGGCAATCAAACGGTTTATGAATACGATGAAATGGGTCGCACCACCAAGGTGCAGAGCAAACAGGCCGACGGCACCGAATTGGCTGAGGTAACCTACGCCTACGATGCCTTTGACCAAATGACCGAAATCCACCGCGGAGACGGACTGAAATACCAATTAAACTACAACAAATTCCGTCAGTTGGAATCCATTGGGATTTCGGGCAAGAATAACGGCGACCTGATTCAATATACCTACAAAAACGGCAACGGTCGACTCAAAGAGATGACCTATGCCAACGGTGATACGATGAAGGCTACCTATAACGGTACGGGTCAAATAGTTGCCGAAAAATGGTATAATTTGTCGAACGAGCTCACCGCACACTACAAATATGTCTATGATAGCGATGGTAATATCGTTAACTCCATTGACATTTTGCAAAAACAGGAATATAATTATGCGTACGAAGAAGGTCGCTTGGTTGAGGCCACTACTTATGAAATTAAGCTGGATGAGAACCAATTTATCACTTCAAAAACCTTGGTTTACACCAAAACCTATTTTTACGATAAGGAAGATAAATTGGTGCATACCCGCCTTTATTGGGAAGCCGGCGCAGTGTCCCACGCTTGGTTCGAAACCGATGAGAATGACGGCACCATTCACCGCTTTCAATCGGGCGGGCAAACGGTTACCAGCCATTCCAAGACCGACTCGTTTGGCCGAAAGGAATTCGATGAGCTACAGCTTGGTACCGGTTTTGTTTCCCGTCAGTTCCATTACCATAACGGTGAGGCAACGGATGAGCATAAGGATAACGCTAAACTTAAATCTTCACCCACCACTCAGCTTGTCAGCCAAATCGTTTTTTCGGATGATCGTACCATTTCGTACGAGTACGATGCCGAAGAGCGTATCACCAAGGTGGAGGATAGCGTAGACGGTACTACAGAATATACCTACGATGCGTTGGGTCAGCTTCTCACTGAAACGGTTAACGGTAAGCAGAAAGCAAATTTATGAGTGGAGAAAAAGATATAACGAAAAGCACCGAAGTTTTGTTGAACTTCGGTGCTGAAAAGCTATTGTTTTGTTTCTTCTTCAAACAGTTCGCCGCGAATATCCACCGCACGGAATGGCTTCGATTCATCGGGAGAAAAGATGTATCGACCTAGGTCAATACGAGAGAAATTATGGGGACATCTGCGTTGACTCAAGGGGGGCAATTGGTTGTAATTCGGACCATAGGCGTATAAGAGATAGGGGATTGGGTCGGCAGGAATTGGTGCCTGCATACCGTCGAAATCAACATAGACTACACGGTCTAATCCTTGATTCGGAAGTGGACCATCGTTGACCTTTTTTCCTACAGTATCTACCAAATATTTTGCGTTTTTCTTATAGCGATACCATTTGGCAATGAAGTCAAAGAGTCCGTGGAAAACACACCAAGGAATGATGCGCAGGATTGGAAGTGTTATTTGAGAAAAACGATAGTGATAGTTTCGACGTGGTTGATTGAACCATTTGATGAGCATAATGGTGGTTAGAGCGGTTAATAAAAAACCGTGTATTTTTTGAAAAATCTTGAAATTACTGGTTTTATCGTAAATCAAAAGGTCGATAAAAATACCGTCTTCAAAGACATTTTTTCCCGAAAAACGTGTAGAAAAATAGGTGCTGTCCAACCGGATTTTATGAATGGTGTAATGACTTCCGTTTTTGGGACCGGAGTAAGAAAATCCCTTGGTCAAACCGGCAGAACAAACTTTTTTAAATTTCTCAAAATCATCCCGAAGCATACCGATATCCAAATCGTCATCCCACTCAATGGCACCACCGGCACGAACGGCACCGAGCAAGGAGCCGCCGGCTAAAAAATACTGAATGTTGTTTGCGCGACAAATACGGTCAATTTCGGCCAAAATGTGCATTTCTAATTTTTGAATGGTTTCAATTTTTCCTTCGTAGAAGGCAATGTTGACTGTGGTATCAAATTCGGTTTCGGTGAGAAAAGAAACCAAATGCTTAATACCCTCTGCAAGCACTTGCGGATGTTTTTCGCCACGCCCTTGGAGTTTTAACGCGCTGAGTGCGTGGTAACGGACCTCTTTTAAGGGAGCAGATTCTTCACGGATGCCGAATAGATCGGGTCGGGCCGAACGAATCTGTTGTTTTAAAAAGGCGGTGGTTGCAGTTTTTTCATCACCATTGTAAATGTGACCGGGCAGACCTTTTTCTAAGGCGAGAAACAGATTGTACACGGCACTTCGAATGTAGGAAATGGAAAAAACATCTTGATAATCTTCGCCGGTGATCTCCACATATCCTTTTTGAAAGGCTTGGGTAACAATGTCCGAAAGGTTTTGACTGGGGGTGTGGGCGCAGTCCGGTGCAAATACATTGGAAAAACGAATCAGTGTTATCTCCAAACCGTCTTCACGAACTGCTTGACGGCAACGTTTTTCCAACTGCAAATAATAGTCAAATGCGGGAGTGGGGTTGAAGCATTCCTCCAACCAGAAGTTGAATTCGCGTTCCGCGAGTGCTTTCACCGAGTCGGAAAAGGCCGGTATTTCTGGCAGAAGAACGCTGATCACCGCCTTGCAACCACTGTGTTTTTTCATATAGGAAAAAAAGAATTCTAATTCTTCTAAAGTGGTTTTTTGCCGAGAAAGAGAGGTGCAGTCTACCCCCAAAAAAAGGATGGCGCGGCCGGTAAAGTTTTCGCACTCCGACGGAGTTTTGTAGGCTGAATCAGCCAACAGGGGGACCATACATCCGTTTTCCCGCAGTGCCTGTTCCAAATAGGAGTTAACCAAATGATGTTCGCCACCGAAAATTAAGTGTGAATATTCTTGATGAAATGTATGGCGTTTTGTTTTTTCAAAATATGTTTTGATCAATTTTGCACACATAGCGTGTTCGTTTTGTAATACCAATTCTTTCAAAAGAAAAACCCCTTCTCTACCGATTGAGCGATATAGAAATGTTGTCGAGCCGCTGATAATAAAAAGAATAAAATCTTTTCTTTTATTATAACCGTTTTTTTAATTTTGTCAATTGTTTAGAAATGATGCGAAAAATCAATCGTGTAGATAAATCAATGATTGGTAACACTTTTCTCAAAAAAATAAGATGAAGTTTAATTTGAAGCGAATTTGTTATGTTGCGAGGAGCCGTAGGCGACGA
>JAZNIW010000006.1:0-10841 GCA_045577695.1 Acutalibacteraceae bacterium | reverse complement strand
CGTCCCGCCCGAAAATCCCCCTCGCATAACAAGCATTTTAAAACAGGATAAGCGATATTCCACCCTTTGTAAATACGGTAAAACTTTCGCTTATCCCCATCAAACAAGGAGAATTATAACACCTATGAAACTAGGAATTGTCGGTTTGCCCAATGTGGGTAAGTCCACTCTATTTAACGCCATCACCAATGCGGGCGCCCAATCAGCCAATTTTCCCTTTTGCACCATTGAACCTAATGTTGGTATGGTTGCCGTACCCGACGAACGATTGGATGCTTTAGCTGAAATGTACCACCCTGAAAAATATACCCCCGCAGTGATTGAATTTGTGGATATTGCAGGCCTGGTTAAAGGCGCCTCCAAAGGCGAAGGCCTCGGCAACAAATTTCTCTCTCACATTCGCGAGGTTGATGCCATCGTTCACGTGGTGCGTTGTTTTGAAAGCGATGATATCATTCACGTGGAGGGTTCGGTTGACCCCACCCGCGACATTGAAACCATTAATATTGAACTGATTTTATCCGATATGGAAATGGTCTCCCGTCGGTTGGATCGATCTACCAAGGCGATGAAGGGAGATAAATCCTTAGCCTCGGAGGTAGCCTTTTTAACCCGCCTGAAAGAATCTTTAGAAAACGGCATAAGTGCCCGCGCGGTCGAAACCAACGAAACCGAGGCCGCTATTTTAAAAGAGATTCCGCTTCTTTCGGCCAAGCCGGTTATCTACGCTTGCAATATGAGTGAGGACGATTTTGCCGGCGGACTGCAAACCAATGAACGCTTTTTGGCGGTGCAAGAAATCGCCGCTAAAGAAGGTGCACAAACCCTTCCCATCTGCGCCGAGATGGAGGCCGAAATCGCCTCCCTCACCGCAGAAGAAAAGCAAATGTTCTTAGCTGATTTGGGCCTGGATAAATCCGGTTTGGACCGCCTTATCAAAACCTGTTACGACCTGCTCGGTCTGATTTCTTACCTCACAGCCGGCAAGCCGGAAGTGCGCGCCTGGACCATCACCCGTGGCACCAAAGCGCCGGGAGCAGCCGGTAAAATCCACACCGATTTCGAGCGTGGGTTCATCCGTGCCGAAGTGGTTTCTTTTTCCGACCTGATAGCCTCCGGAAGTATGGTAGCCGCCAAAGAGAAAGGCTTGGTGCGAAGCGAAGGAAAGGAATATGTAATGCAAGATGGCGACGTCGTTCTTTTCCGCTTTAATGTATAGGAAACGGTCTTTGGCCCAAATATAATAAAAAAACAAAAAACTCAAAAGGAGAATTCATTATGTTAGAAAAAGATATGACCTTGCACAACATCAATTTAACCGATTTTATGAAAACCTTAGATTCCTGCAAGGGGGATGTTTTTATGGATACCCCCGATGGTGACGTGCTGAATTTAAAATCTAAACTTTGTCAAATCATTGGTTTATCCAACATTTTAAAAGGCGCCGAAATCACCGAGGCCAAAATCCGTTGTTCCAATCCCGAGGATGAAACCTTGTTATTCCGCTTTAACCTCTACCGTGAAGTCCCCAAAAAGGAAGACAAATAGCAAGAGGCAAAAGTAAGCTATTCGTAGAGAGACACTTCGTTGAAGTTGTCTCTCTATTTTTATTTTTGCAAATTTATATTCACTATAAAAACTTATGGTAGTTGAATATCAAACAACTACGGTTCTTTTTTTACACCCGATGCATATACTGAAATCGAGGTGAAAAAGGTGGCCTATAACGATCGTGAACTATTGGCACGGCTGATTCAATGTGAAGCCGGCGGCGAAGGAGAAAACGGAATGAAAGCGGTAGCAAATATTGTTATGAACCGCGTTCATGTCCCCAATGGTGAGTATAGTCGTTTGGGTGGGAATTTACGCAATGTCGTTTACCAACCGGGACAATTTGACTGTGTGAGAGAAACCATTAACGGGCAATATAATCCACAAAACATTTACAATATGAACCCCCAGAACGAGCATTACAGCATTGCCGATTGGGCCTTGGCCGGCAATAAACTATACGGCCTCGGCACCGCTTTGTGGTATTTTAATCCGTTTAGCACCACTTGTCGACAAAATTTCCCTTCGCGGGTGGGCGTTTTTGCGGTGCGCATCGGCGACCACTGTTTTTACAACCCAACCTCCTATTACGCCGAAACGTAAATTTTTAAAAAAGGAGTCCGTCATTATGAATCAAAACAATTATTCCAACCCCAATATGCAAAATCAAACACGTCATTCGGTTTCCGGAAATGACCGCATCGGCACCAATTTGCGACCGGCCGGAAACAGCCCCGCTACCGGAAACGGATTCACGGTTCCCTCCGGCATTGGGTACGACGCCTACCAAGGTTCCATTCAACAAATTCTTAGAGATAATGTTGGCCAATACGTAGACGTGGAATTTTTAATTGGCAACAACTCCCTCACCACCCGCAGCGGGATTTTAAACAACGTCGGGGTGAGTTATATTGTTTTATACGATGCGTCCAACGGCCGCTATATGATTTGCGACCTGTATTCCATTAAGTTTGTCACCTTCTACGAACCAAACAATTAAAAAAATCGCCCCAGGAAGAAACTTCTTTACGAAGTGTCTCCCTGAGGCGATTTTTTAATAAAACAAACTTACAGCAACCAAATCTCCTCTTGCTTTTTTTGTGGTTCGGGTTGCGGTTCCACCGGCTTCTCGGGTTGTTGTTCCGGCGTTTTTCGTGAAGTGGTTTTGGATTTTGTGCTTCGCTCTCCCGCGTTTTGACCGGCGCGGGAGGGGCGTGTCGGGCGATATAGAGCCGCGGCTTTCAAGAAGTCTTCCAGTTCAGACAAATCTTCCAACCAAAGCAGATACGGGTCGCTTTCTTTTTTGGGTCGCCCGACCAACAAAAGGCCAAACGCACCCAGTTGGGTTTTGAGTTCTTTGGCATCGACCTCTGAAAGAGCGGAAACCAAAAGGGTCAATCCGCTTTTTTTCGCCTTCGCCTGCAACGAAATATATTCCTCTTTAAACATTCCCTTGGGGTCGTTAAACAACACGATCTTCATCCCACCCAAGACAGCTTTGTGAGCGGTGGCTTTTTTTAAATATCCCGATTCCTTGGCGATAGCGAGAATCCTTGTCTTAACCTCCTCGCTGATTTCGGGACTGTTTTTTAAAGCTTTGGAAACCGTGGCAACCGAACAATCGGCGCGCTTTGCTACCTCTTTTAATGTCATTTCTTTCATCCTTTCATTAAATCCGAAAGCACCTCGTTGGCGAGAATCAATCCCGCCACCGAAGGAACGGTTGCAATACTGGCCGGAGTGGGACTGCGCCGTCCCGCTTCGGTTGCTTTAGATTTTTTGGGCAGCTCGGCCGAATAGACAGCTTTCACGCCCTGAATTCCACGTTTTTTTAACTCACTGCGCATCACCCGCGCCAAAGGACAACCCTCCGTCTTTTCAATCGGCGCCACCCGAAAGGCAGCAGGGTCTAACTTATTGCCGGCCCCCATCGCTGAAATAACGGGAATCTTTTGTTCGGTTGCCTTTTGACAGATGGAAATTTTAGCCGTCACATTATCTACGGCATCTACCACATAGTTATAAATAGAAAAATCTAATTTTTCGGTTTCTTCCGGTGTAACAAATAAAATATGAACAGCAAGAGAAAGGGCAGGATTGATATCGCGCAGGCGAGCAGCTGCGACTTGAGCCTTTGGTTGTCCAACGGTACTCTCCAACGCGAAAAGTTGACGGTTTATGTTGGTGATATCTACTTTATCGTGATCAAAAATATCCAAGGCACCCACTCCGCTTCGCGCCAAGGATTCGGCCACGTAAGAGCCAACGCCTCCTAACCCAAAAACGGCCACACGAGCGGATTGCAGACGAGAAAAAGCATCCTCTCCCACCAGTTGACGAATACGCAAAAAACGGTTATCCATCTACTTCCTCCCCTTTCAGCAAAGAGGGAAGCAGCGGCAAAACCTCTTCGAAATGAACGCCATACCAGTTTTCCTTTCGGTAGGGCAATGTTTTTTCAATGGATAGACAAGTAAATTTGACCGCAGTTTGTATGGCTTGCCCCAATGGTTCCCCCTGCGTCAAAGCGGCTACTAATACAGCAGTAAACACGTCTCCGGTGCCGTGAAACATTCCCTCAACACGCTTATCAAACGCAAAGAAAAATTGTTTTTCGCTTGGTTGATAGGCCGCTGCACCAAGCATATCCAATCGCTCACAAGCACCGGTGAGAACTACGGTACAACCAAACATTTTGGACAAACGAAGCAATAAGTCTTGCATATATTCTTTGGTGTAAGGGGGCTCTTGAAAGGGCTCTCCCAACAACAGACAAGCCTCGGTTACGTTGGGAGTAATCACGTCAGCCACCTTACAAAGTTCCCTCATTTTTGAAGGAAATTCAAGCGAAAATTTTTGATAAAGTTTTCCATTATCGCCCATAACCGGGTCGACAACCACCAAGGTTTTCCCCCCGCGAATTTGGGCTATCGCTTGCATCAAAATGTCGATTTGTTCCATCGAGCCTAAATAGCCGGAATAAATAGCATCAAAGGCGAATCCCTCTTTCTTCCAATGTTTGGCGATGGGCAAAATAGATTCGGTTAAATCCTTAAAATAAAAATCTTGAAACCCGCCGGTGTGCGTGGAAAGTACGGCGGTAGGAATGACCGAACATTCCATACCAGCCACCGAAAGAATCGGAAGAATCACGGTAAGAGAGCATTTTCCAAGGCCGGAAATATCGTGAATAGCCGCAATTCTTTTTTGGCGCATTAAATCCTCTTCCTTTCTATCTAAAACGATTTATGAATGCCCATCGTTGCGACGGCATTCAGAGAACAGTCTGCTACAACGGTTTCATAGGCGGCCTGTACCCCAATCATCGCGGCATTATCCCCACAATAGCAAAGTTCAGGATAATGTAGGGTATACCCCTTTTTCTCACATTCCGCTTTCATACGGCGCCGCAGTTCACTATTGGCCGAAACGCCGCCTGCCATCACCACAGTGGAGAGACCGGTTGCATTGGCTAATTTCAAGGTTGATTCCACCAGCATATCAACCACACGGCTGCGCAAAGTAGCTGCCATCACCGGTAAATCAATGCTCTCTCCTTTTTGTTCGGCGTTGTGAAGGAGATTGATAACGGCGGTTTTCAATCCCGAAAAACTGAAATCATATTCGTTGTCCTCCACCCGCGGAAAGGGAAGCGGATATTTTTTAAAATCCGGTGTGGTTGCAATTTTATCGAGCGTCACTCCACCGGGGTAAGAAAGCCCCATTGCGCGGGCCGCTTTGTCAAAACATTCGCCGGCTGCATCGTCACGGGTGCGGGCTAAAATTTCAAAATCGGTATAATCGGTTACCTTGGCAATCACCGTATTACCGCCCGAAACCAAAAGGCACAAAAAAGGCGGCTTTAAATCGGGTGCCGTAATATAGTTGGCGGCAATGTGTCCCCGCAAATGGTGGACTGGTATGAGCGGAACTGCGAGAGATTCTGCTACTCCTTTGGCAAAATTCACCCCCACCAACAAGGCGCCGATGAGACCGGGTGCCGCAGTCACGGCAACGGCATCAATCTCCTTGCGGGTAACTCCGGCCGCTTTTAGCGCCTCTTCCGCCAAGCCATAAATGGCTTCGGCGTGACGCCGTGAAGCAATCTCGGGAACGACACCACCGTATAATTTATGTTCCTCTACTTGTGAAGCGATGATATTCGAAAGCACCTTGCGACCACACGTAACCGCCACGGCCGTTTCGTCGCACGAACTTTCCACCGCTAAAATCCGTTTTTCATTCATTGGTTAAAATACCTCGTCATAATCTTCGCATCTTCGATTGGATGGGAATAAAAATTTTTGCGCACACCAACCACTTCAAATCCCAGTGAGTGATAAAGAGAAATCGCTGCTTCATTGGAAATACGAACCTCTAAACTTAGGAAAGATAACTCCCTTTGAATGGAAAAATCGATAAGAGCCTCAACAATTTTCCGTCCTATTCCTTGATGACGAAAGTCAGGAAGAACCCCAATATTGGTGACGTATCCCTCATCCAAAACGGTATACATCCCACCGTATCCCACCGTTTGATTTTGCACCTTTGCCAGAAAGAAAATGGTAGAATCCTCGGACGAACGAATCTGGGCATCGCTCCACGGGGTGGAAAAACATTGCTGTTCAATATACGCAATATCGGCAATATCACGATCGCTGCGTGCAGCCCGTTCAATCATCAAAAATACCTCCGTCCACCAAAGAAAAGAGTGCAGCCTCCAGTTCGGCAAGGCAGACTTGGTAACATTGCTCGTCGCCGCCGTAGGGGTCGGCAATGCCGTCGCCTAATACGGCCACCTTTTCGGTCGGCAAACCGACCGTCTGCAACCAAGTTCGATGTTGCTCACTCATACAAAGGATGAAATCACTCTGCTCAATATGCTCCGGATTGATTCGCTTGGATGTATAAGGCGCCACCGCAATTCCTCTATCGGTCAGGGCGGTTATCGCATGGGGCGCCATAGGGTCGCCGTACCCCGAAAAGCCGGCACTATCGGCCTGCCAATGCAAATTCTTTTCCTTGGCCAAGTGATTGAAATAAAACATCGCCATCGGGCTACGACAAGTATTACCGGTACAAACAAATAACAACTTTTTCATCTTAGTCCCCTTTGGCTTCGTACCACGTTTTCGCACGATGAATATCGACAATTAACGGCACCAATAATGCAGTAGCGGATTCCATTTCGTGTTCCAGAATTTTGCCTGCCTCTTTGGCAATGCTTTCTTCCGCCTCAACAATCAGTTCGTCGTGCACCTGTAAAATTAAACGCGCATCCAATCCGCTTTCCAACAGTTTGTCCCGCGTGCGAATCATAGCCAATTTAATAATATCCGCGGCCGTGCCTTGAATGGGCATATTACGAGCTACCCGCTCACCGAAAGCCCGCATCATATGATTCGAGCTGTTGAGTTCCGGCAAATAGCGGCGACGCCCAAACATTGTTTTGGCATAACCGTTTTCCTTGGCATCTTGCACCATTTTCTCCATATACCGCGCAATCTTCGGATATGTGGCAAAATATCCGTCGATATAACGGGCGGCCTCGGCACGGGTGACACCAATATCTTGGGACAACGAAAAGGCCCCCATCCCGTAAATGATGCCGAAGTTCACCGCTTTGGCACTGCTACGCATTTGAGGGGTCACCAAAAGGGGCGGCATATCAAACACTTCGCTGGCTGTTTTGGTATGAATATCTTCTCCGTGGGTGAAAGCCGAAATCATAGCTTTATCCTCGGCCAAATGGGCCAACACACGCAATTCAATCTGAGAATAGTCGGCATCAAGCAGCAAATATCCCTCTTTGGCAACAAAATATTTACGCAATTCCCGTCCCTCCTCACGGCGAATGGGAATATTTTGTAAATTCGGCTCTAACGAAGAAATGCGGCCGGTGCGGGTTTCGGTTTGGTGAAAGGTTGAATGAATCCGTCCATCACTTTGAACCGCTTTTAAAAGCCCTTCACAATAGGTGGAATTGAGTTTGGTAACCGCGCGGTATTCCAGCACTAAAGGAACGATGGGATGCTCGTTCTTGCATTTCTCCAGAATCTCAGCCGTGGTAGAATAACCGTTTTTGGTCTTCTTACCGGATTTGAGTCCCAATTTTTCAAAAAGAATAGACCCCAACTGCATCGGCGATTTGATATTAAATTGTTCCCCGGCCAAATCCCAGATTTCTTGCTCTAATTGGGTGATTCGTTCATCCAGTCGATGGTGCATCGCCTCAATGCCGACGGTATCCACAGCCACGCCAACCCGCTCCATCTCACTAAGCACACGGGCTAAGGGAATTTCAATCTCCTGCAGCAATTCAGTCATTCCGGCTTGTTCTATCTCACGTTGCAATATCGAAAACAAGCAATCGGCCAGCGCGGTATGGTGCACCAATTCAGGTATTTCCTGACCCTCTACGGTAGGTGAAACCGCCAAATATTCCTCCGCTAAACGCTCGATCGCATAAGAGCCGGAAGATGATGAGCAGAGATACGCCGCCAAGGTAAGGTCAAAAACCACCAACGGAATTGGAGTAATATTGGCCATAACGGTATAAAGGGTTTTACTGTCGAACGTGTTGATTTTTAAAGTTTCATTGGAAAAAATTGTTTTAATGGCATTTATATTTTCCATTATATTCAAGGAACATATTTTTTTATTTGCAGCAAAACAAAGGGTTTCTCCACCCTCCTCCAACAAAACGGTTATCATTGTTGAATTGGAACACTGCTGTAACAACTCTTGCGTATCACAAAGGGAATAGCAAGGAACCGTTCGTTCTTCCCCTGTTGTATTACAAGAATGAAGATTAGAAAGGCCTAATTGCTCCAACATTTTATAAAATTCCAAATCACGAAGCAGAGCGGCCAACCTTTTCTCCTGTCGTGGGGCGAAGGCGTAATCAGAGAAATCTACCGAAATGGGAACGGTGCGGCAAATGGTTCCGAGTCGCTTGCTTAAAAAAGCGTTTTCTTTGTCGTCGGCCAACTTTTTACGGATACCTTCTTTGATTTCCAATGACTCCAAATGCTCATAAATATATTCTACGTTATGAAAACGCTGAATCAAATCGGTGGCGGTCTTTTCCCCCACGCCGGCCACACCGGGAATATGGTCACTGGCATCACCCATTAAGGCTTTCAGTTCAATCATCTGTGGGGGGGTCAGGCCGTATTTTTCCATCAAAAATTCAGGCGTATACTCAATGATTTCGGGTCTTCCGGCTTTGGTAGCTGCCAGTAAAACGGTTGTGTGCTCCGAAACCAGTTGCAAACTATCACGGTCGCCGGTCGAAATTACACAGATATCGTCATTTTGTTCGGCCGCCAAACTGAGAGTTCCTAAAATATCGTCGGCTTCAAATCCTTCTTTTTCAATGCAATGGTATCCAAAAGCGGTTAATAATTCTTTCAGCACCGGCAGTTGCGAGGCCAACTCGACAGGCATTGGTTTGCGGCCGGCTTTGTATTCCTCATACATTTTATGGCGGAAGGTGGGGGCTTTTAAGTCAAAGGCAATGGCGACGCCGTCCGGCTTTTCGCGTTCCAGCAAACTATTTAAAATATTCATAAAGCCGAAAATCGCGTTGGTATATCGCCCGTCCTTGGTCGAGAGCAAACGAATCCCATAAAAAGCGCGATTCACAATACTATTTCCGTCTAAAGCCAAAAGTTTCATAGTCGGCACACCACACTCTTTTTTCTTTTTTTCTTTTTCTTCTTTATATTATACCAAACACTGATCCTTTTGTCACTAGGATTGGCGAAAATTTTTCTAAAAATGAATTTTTGCTTCACCTTTTACCCTTTATATGATAAAATAATATGGAAACAAAGCGAGAGGAGGATTCGATTTGGAAAACCTCTTGGGGAAAATGCCCCGTTTTTTAAACGGCACCCATTTAAAATTACTGGCCCTTTTTTTTATGACCGTTGACCATATCGGTTATTTCTTTTACCCAAATATCACACTTTTTCGCATACTCGGTCGCCTTGCGTTTCCCATTTTTTCCTATATGGTTGCTGAGGGCTGCTTCTACACCCGACATCGGTGGCGCTATTTTTCAGTAATGTTCGGTTTCGGTGTAGGAATGCAATTGGTTTGTTTTTTCATTGTCGGATCCCTATCCCTCAACATATTTTTTACCCTTTCCTTAGGAATCTTATTGGTTTACGCGTTAGACTACGCCAAAAATCAAAAAAACACACTCTTCTTTTTGGTTCCATCTGCAACCCTTTTACTCCTTTATTCGCTTCACAAAATTTTATTATATCTTCTGCGAGGCACCGATTATAGCATCGACTACACCTTTGCCGGCGTTTTATTGCCTGCTCTGATATCGCTGGGGCGCCGCCCCCTTTCTAAACTGCTATTCACTGGAATCGGTTTAATTTTAATTACGCTAACATTGGGCTGGAATCTGCAATTTTATTCCCTTTTCGCCCTCATTCCACTTTTCTTTTATAACGGAACAGCAGGAAAACACCGTATGAAATGGCTTTTTTATCTTTACTATCCGGCTCATTTTATCCTTCTTTACGGCATCCGTTATCTCATCGCATAAAAAATCTAAAACCGCTAAAAAGGCTGCGTGTGTATAAGATTTTTTGTTTTGGGAAGAAAGTTCCCTACTCAAATGCTAAGCAATCACAAGTTGATAGAATTGATACTTTTTATAATTTTCATAGCCAAAGCATTCAAACTTGAATCTGGTTTTGGAAGACATATTTTTCGCTATACATTGTTAAAATCCTCTTAAATCCGAAAGGATTCACTGCCTTGTTCCGCGTATACCGAAAAATAATGTTGCTTGCAAAACTCTTGCGACCTTAAATGAGTTATTTTTTATGTAGATTTTGGCGAAACGGAGTTCATAAGGTTTTCGCCTATGAATGACGGTGAGCCAAAAAATGCCTAAAAATAGCCATTTAAGGCTGGTTCAAGTTCAATTGCTTTGGCTAGTCGGAAATTTCACTTTCAACGAAACCGTCATGCATTTAAAATGAATTTTTGAGCGCAAAAAGGCCCGATATGCATCTGCATATCGGGCCTTTCTAACACATTACTGTGCAAAGAATTCAGTTTTAAAGGGCTCTTTGTCAATAGTTGGGGTAAAGAGTTAAAATGGAAAAGTTTATAGAAGCAGGCGCTTCAAGCGGCTGCTTGTTGTAATTTAAGTTGTTGATGGGAAAATATATGTAAAATACGGTTTCTAAATCTCTTAAAATTCCGGTAACCATATGCATTTCGTTTTAAAACTTTAATCTTATTGTTGCAACCCTCGGTAA
>JAZNIW010000005.1:0-1872 GCA_045577695.1 Acutalibacteraceae bacterium | reverse complement strand
CCTCGCCGCGCATGAGCAACGTGCCAATTTCTTTGACCTTTTCCCCACCTAGGCACAACTCACCTTCATCATTACGACTAGCCTGCCAACCGCCGTTGATGTTCAAACGCGTGAGGAAGCGGATTTTAGTCGCTGTGCCATCGGTCGCCGTGAATACCGAAGTACCGATGGAATCCATCAAGTAACTGCCCTCATCCGCTTCCTCGAACTCAGCCGTTACACTGACAGCCTCTGCCGGCATCTTGAACGTGAATTTATCACCATCGCCAGCACCAAAACCGCTTTCAGCTTTGTTCAAAATCTTTACACCTTCGGAATTGCTGGCGGTGGTGTATTTGAGCGAACCGGGAACCATCATATAACCGGTTTTTGGAGCAACAGTCGCCGTAACCGTCAAATCTTGACCGGCACCTTCCGTTGCGCTACCAAACACCTTAACCGTACCGTTTGTGGCCGTACTCGTCATAGATTGACCGACTTTAATGATACTGAAATTATCAATATAGGTCTCTTCCAAGTCAGCAATTTTCTGGAAACAGACCGCATAGTTAAACGCCTGTGTTCCCGTGGTTAAAACAACACTACAGCGTTTCCACGTGTCTGAAGCGGCAAAGTCAATCGAGTCGTCCCCACCCGCAGTAGTTTTACCATTAGAAACGGGAATAGCTCCGTTACCGCACCAAAGCTGGAATTCATCACCTTTGTAATCGAAAGATACCAAATAGGGAGTGTGAGCAGCCAACGAAACACCTTTCAAATAACCGGACGTTTTTGCTCCACCAACCGTGCTTTTGAACTTCAACGCCTTTGTGTTCTGTCCGTCGGGACCTGCTACGGAAGCAATTTCAGCCTTTGTCCCACCAGTAAGCAATGCGTCGGTACCATAAAATGCAGACGATACGGCGTCTTCGAAGTCGCCGTTTGCGATTACTTCCTCCGAATCACTAATCTTTTTCAAAGAGAAATTGTCAAGGCAAATACCCGCCGGGGTGTTCGCTGTAGTTTTAACCAAAAAACCCGTATTTTTGTTCAATACAGCATCCGTGTCTCCCACTACAAAATCCACATAATAGGTAGCCCATTGACCATTCGGTTGAGTTTTAAGGCTTGTAGTCTTTGAACAGTTATTAATGTAGGTCACATTGGTTAAAGAGTAGAATTGCATTGTCATTGACGGGGAGGAGCCCACACCTTTTGCCATAACGGAAAATCTATAGGTGCCGGGCTCGGTCAACTTAGGAGTTTCACTAAAAACGGCATAACTGTTACCGTAAGAAATACCTGTAAACTTCACGCCCCAAGAACCATCAACACCATTGCCTTTTGCTACTTCCCATCTAGTGGAATCGTCATATTTATCCTTCCAAGGCGCCTTAACAGGCGTTTCCTCGTCAAAGCCCTCGAAATCACCGTTCACAAAATACTCGGTTGTATCAACCGCTTCTGCCGAGACGGGCAGGACCAGACCGGTGATACCACAGGTGATGAGCAGGGCGGCTGCCAACACCAAGGAAAGAATTCGCCGTGACATTTTCATACTTATCTCCTCCAAATTTTTATACTCCGCGGGGGGTGCTTTTGGGGGCACTTATCCCTTAGCGGATATATTCCCGAAACTACTATAACGCATCTTCCCGAAAAAATCAAGAGGAATTTGATAAATTTTACCGAGAAATTTTATACGGCAAGAGAATGGTGCAATGACGGCGGGAGCAAGCCCCCGCCCTACCGTGTTGCATCGGGATGGTAAACGGCGGGAGTAAACCCCCGCCCTACCGGGTTGCATCGGGATTGCAAGACGGCGGGAGTAAACCCCCGCCCTACCGTGTTGCATTGGGATTGCAAGACGGCGGGAGTAAACCCCCGCCCTAC
>JAZNIW010000004.1:0-2283 GCA_045577695.1 Acutalibacteraceae bacterium | reverse complement strand
AGAGGTCCGTTTTCGCTACCGGTTCTCACCTCGATAACGGCTTTGCCTCCGACACAGTAGTAATCAAGAGAAAAGCCGGTCTTATCTGAAAGATTATGGACCTTCGGATAGGTCAGTACGGCTTTTTCAGTGCACGCAACCAGAAAGCCAAAGAGGCACGTATTTTCTTTTTTTCTGACATTTACCCCTTTCATATACCACTCGGCTTCGATCCTATTCCAATCGGAATTATACTGACCGACGCCGTATTCAACAATAAGCGGGTCGGTAACCAATTCGCCGTTTTCTTTTATATGCACATAACACAAGCCGCTTGCGCGATACATCTCGTGTTCTTTAACGGTAATTGCCTGAAAAATTTGGCCGTTCCACTCGCAGAAACTGCTGTGGTCAAGGGTTGATGCCGTATTGCCGATAAAATGATACGGACCGTAAACGCTATCTGAAACCGCGTAAAATCCGCCGTAGCTGAGATAATACTTTCCGCCGAATTTATTGAGCGAAGCTTTGTCGTCTCCACAGTGATCAAGTTGGATTTTTCTCGGCGTTTCGGCAAAAGAAATCATATCTTCATTGAGCCGTGCGATATAATATCCGCATCCCTCACCGTAGCACCATTCAGGGCCGCCAAACACAAGATAATACTCTCCGTCATCATCCTCAAACACAGCCGGGTCATATTCTCTTGTTTTTGTTAAAGTGCCGTCAAGGATAGGCTTTCCGAGCGCATCCTTAAAAGGGCCGCCGGGATTATCGGCAACAGCCACACCGATTCTTTTACTCCCGTCGGAAAAATAAAAGTAATATCTGCCGTTTCTCTTCGCGGCATCAACCGCCCAGCAGTTGTCAGATGGACCCATAAAGAATCCTTCGGGACGAACGACCGATTCAAGCGTCCATTCAACCGCATCGGAAGAAGACCATATCTGCCAGTCGTGCATACAGAACTTCCTTGCATACGGCTTTGCGTCATGCGAGGCATACAGATACATTTTTCCGTTAAAAATATGTATATGCGGATCGCAAACACCCCTGCCCGGAATGATGGGGTTTTTTGCCGAGATTATCTTTTCCATTTGCTTACTCCAATCTGCGTTACTTTTTAATAATTATATCGCTGTTTCGGTTACAATCAATCAGGATTTTAGGATTTATCAACAATAATATTTTGTTTACTTAAACATAATTTCGTTAATGACACTTTGCAGGTATTCCTGTCTGCCGCTTGAAGGCAGTGCAGCCGCCCCCATCTCCTCGGCAATCTTTGCAAGCTCTGTAAGAGAGGTTTTTCCTTGGACGATCTTTTGCCCGATGCCCTCCTTAAAGGAAGAATACCGTTCATCAATAAAGGAATCGATTCTTCCGTCTTCGATTATTTCTGCTGCTTTGATAAGCCCTAATGCAAAGGTATCCATACCAAGTATGAATGCATGGAACATATCTTCGGCAGTATAACTTGGACGTCGTGTTTTTGAGTCAAAATTAAAGCCACCTGTGAGTCCGCCTGCCTTTAAAACCTCATACATACACATGGTTGCATCATATACATTTGCAGGGAATTCATCGGTATCCCAACCAAGCAATAAATCTCCTTGGTTAGCATCTATTGAACCGAGCATACCATTCATAGCGGAAACCCGCAGTTCGTGTTGAAAGGTGTGGCCTGCAAGGGTGGCGTGGTTTGCTTCAATGTTCATTTTGAAGTCCTTATCAAGACCGTACTGACGCAAAAAGCCTATCGCGGTTGCGGCATCAAAATCATACTGATGCTTCATAGGCTCCTTCGGCTTGGGTTCAATATAGAAATCACCCTCAAATCCGATAGAACGGCCATATTCAACCGCCATTTTCATAAGTCTTGCAATATTTTCCTGTTCAAACTTCATATCGGTATTAAGCAGGGTTTCATAGCCTTCTCTGCCGCCCCAGAAAACATAACCCTTGCCACCGAGTTTTACAGTAAGGTCGAGCGCTTTTTTGACCTGCGCCGCCGCAAAACAGAAAACCTCTGCCGAGTTGGTAGAGCCTGCACCATTCATAAAGCGGGGATTTGAGAACATATTTGCAGTTCCCCAAAGACATTTAATGCCCGTTTTATTCATTTTTTCAAGAATATAGTCGGTAATTTCATCAAGGCGCTTATTCGTTTCCTTGATATCGTCTGCCTCGGGAACAAGGTCAACATCGTGAAAGCAGAAATATTCAACGCCGAGTTTTTGCATAAATTCAAAGCCTGCATCTACCTTTGCTTTTGCGTGTTCCATAGTATCTTTTTGAACACCA
>JAZNIW010000003.1:0-67269 GCA_045577695.1 Acutalibacteraceae bacterium | reverse complement strand
CAGGCAAACACTACGTTTGTCTGCTTTCTCTTTTTTACACAAAAAATTTTTTGAATTTTTCGTCCTATTTGATGTTGTTTCCCAAAGAGGCGGTTGATTATGTGGTGGTACACGAATTGGCCCATATGCGACATCGCAATCATCAAAAAGAATTTTACCGATTGGTGGAATCAATTTTGCCCGATTACAAAAAGCGTGCAGCACAACTGAAAATACAAACATATAGTGAATAAAACCGCGAGACTTCCCCTTAAAAGGAGGCCTCGCGGTTTTATTTCCCTTAAACGATAGAAAACGTTTTACCTATAAAAATTCAAAAATTTTCCGTCAAGCATCATTCGATTTTTTATACAGTATTTGTATAGATTTGTGTCATCTTTGTGTGCAGAAAAAGGGGAGAGGATTTTTCGAATCAGTCACTTTCATTATTGTTATGAGCAGCAGTTTTCGAATTTGTTTTTGCACCAAACACCCCGCCCATACATAGGATGGTGTGAGAATAAAAAAGGCCCGAACGATGCTTGCCGTCCGGTGTCGGATTACGTGAGGTGTCGCTATGAAAGAAACATTAGCCGGTTTATCGGTGGGAGAATCTGCCACCGTTGTTGAAAATCATACGGCCGGCTCTATGAGGAGACGATTGTTGGATATCGGTTTGGTAGAAGGAACAGGGGTTACTTGTGCTTTCCAAAGTCCGGCTGGTGACCCTGTTGCCTATCGTGTGCGGGGAGCTATTATTGCCCTGCGTAAAGAAGTTGGCCGTAAAATATCCGTTTTGCGTTGCGATGAGAAAACACTCTCCTGCGGGGTGATGAAATATGGTGTTAAAACGACCAAGAAAAACCGCAAACACTAAGCTGTCTGCAACTCCTTCGGCTTCCTTTGTAAAAGGGACAGGAGATAAGGTGATTGCCTTGGCAGGCAATCCCAATGTGGGAAAAAGCACAGTCTTTAACTATCTTACCGGGCTGAAGCAACATACCGGTAATTGGGCGGGGAAAACAGTTTCCAATGCGGTTGGTCGTTTTCAAAACTGCGATCAAACCTATTGGTTTGTTGACATTCCCGGTACTTATTCTTTGATGGCACATTCGGCAGAGGAAGAAGTTGCCCGTGATTTTATTTGTTTCGGTGAGGCTGATGCGGTGGTAGTGGTTTGCGATGCTACCTGTTTAGAACGGAATTTAAATTTGGTTTTGCAAACGATTGAAATTGGAAAAAAAGTAATGGTTTGCGTCAATTTATTGGATGAGGCAAAGCGAAAGGGTATCTTCATTGATGTTAAGCGACTGAGTCGATCGTTGGGTGTTCCGGTGGTGGGAATTTGTGCCCGCCGTGCCGAAGGAATGGAAACATTTTTAAAAACGTTGGAAACCCTTCTGGGCGACGAAACCAAACCGGAACCGATAAAAATTCAATATCCGTCTGCCATAGAAAAAGCTTTAGAACGGTTAACTCCGGTGTTAGAACCTCTTTTCGAAAAGAACGAAATCCACTCTCGCTTTGTCGCCATTAAAATGTTAGAGGATGACCCTTCTTGGATCGCCTCTTTGCAAGAATATATCGGTGCTGATTTTTCGCAAATGCCGTCGCTGGTATCGGCTCTGCAGGATGCCAAAGCAATTTTACAAGAAAACCGCATTGAAAAGGAAAAATGGAAGGATTGTTTGGTGAGTGGTTTGGTGTTGACGGCCGAAGCCATTTGCGATAACGAAACCATCGTCTTTCAAAAGCAACGCTATTGGGAACGGGATGTGAAAATTGACCGCATTTTAACCGGAAGGGGAATTGGAACCCTTGCTATGTTGGCCTTATTGGGCCTGCTTCTTTGGATTACCATTTCAGGGGCGAATTATCCCAGTCAGCTTTTGTGGCAAGCTTTCTCATATTTGGAAGGGAAACTGTTCTTAGCGGCCAATGCGATTTCTCTGCCACCCTTTGTATCGGGTATGCTTATCCACGGGGTGTATCGGGTGCTGGCGTGGGTTGTTTCGGTAATGTTGCCGCCAATGGCCATCTTTTTCCCGTTGTTTACCCTGCTGGAAGATTTGGGTTATTTGCCACGCGTGGCCTTTAATTTGGATAAGGGCTTTCAAAAATGCGCGGCCTGCGGTAAGCAGGCACTCACAATGTGTATGGGATTCGGTTGTAACGCCGTTGGAGTCACCGGATGTCGTATTATTGATTCCAAACGCGAACGGTTACTGGCAGTGCTCACCAACAATTTTGTGCCATGTAACGGTCGCTTTCCCACCTTAATTGCCATTATTACTATGTTTTTTGCAGCTGGAGTTTCTTCGCAGGCTAAAAACATCCTTGCAGCCTTCTTGCTGACCGGTGTAATTCTATTGGGCATTCTAATGACCTTTGCCGCTTCCAAACTGCTTTCATACACATTACTCAAAGGGCAACCATCCTCCTTTGCGCTAGAGTTGCCACCCTATCGTCGGCCAAAGGTTGGCAGTGTGATCGTCCGTTCTATTTTCGACCGTACCGTTTTTGTATTGGGGCGCGCCGTTGTTGTGGCAGCGCCGGCCGGTTTACTCATCTGGTTGATGGCCAATGTGACGATAGAAGGGCAAACGATATTGTCCCATTGCAGTCATTGGTTGGACCCGCTTGGGCACTTGATGGGAATGGATGGTGTGATTTTGCTGGGGTTTATATTGGGATTTCCGGCCAATGAAATTGTCATTCCCATTATTATTATGGCTTATATGTCAACCGGTACACTTACCGATTATGGAAGTTTAGGTGAACTAAAAACCCTTTTGTTAGATCACGGATGGACTACTACTACCGCTCTTTGCACTATGGTGTTTTCTTTGTTTCATTGGCCTTGTTCTACCACCTTAATAACGGTGAAAAAAGAAACGGGAAGTGTATTATGGACCTTTGTTGCCTTTTTGCTTCCGACTTTGTGCGGTATGATTTTATGTATGATTATTTCTTTTCTTTCCCGCAGCTTGCTATAACCCTTTCGCAAATATTTGTCCATTCGCATAGAATAGAATGTGTTATGTATAAAAAATAAGACGAACACAGAGATTGATTGGGAAAGGCAGGAAATGAAAATGAATCGCTATTTTATCGTTACCGGAACCATTACCTATGCGATTAAGGGGCGCGATGTTTTGCGTCGTAACGGATACCACGCCGAAATGACGCGCACGGTGCAGTCTACGGGCAATGTGGGTTGCGGGTATGGGGTGTTGACCGATTGCAAACCGGAAAAAATTAAAACTTTATTTTCTGAGAATGGTATACGGTATTTACAAATAAAACAACAATGACAAAAGGCGGGCTTGGTATGATTTATTTGGATAATGCCGCCACCACTGGTAAAAAGCCAAATATGGTGATTGCGGCTGTGAATAAAGCACTTTTGGAAGGGTCGGCAAATCCGGGACGGAGCGGACATCTTCCCGCGATGCGCGCCGCCGAAATGATATATCTTGCCCGTCAAAAGGTTGCCAAAATGTTTGGTGCCACGGGAGAGGAAAAAGTAATTTTCACCCCCTCTTGCACCGCTTCGCTGAATATGGTTATCAAAGGGGTTTTAAATAGCGGCGATGGAATGGTTATTTCCTCTATGGAGCATAATTCGGTGGTGCGACCTGCTTTTTCAATGCAAAAAAACGGGATAGAAATTTCGGTTGCTGAGGTTATTTTTTCCGACCCCGAAGCCACACTTCGTTCCTTTGAACGGGCGATAGAACCGCATACAAAATTGGTGGTTTGTACCCACGCTTCCAATGTGACCGGGGAGATTTTGCCGATTGCCGCAATCGGTGAACTGTGCCGAAAATACGGGGTTCTTTTTGCTGTAGATGCCGCACAAACCGCCGGCGTGCTTCCCATTGACATACAAAAAATGAAGATTGATTTTTTATGTATTGCTCCCCACAAAGGACTGTATGCGCCAATGGGAACCGGTATTTTAATTGCTGAAAAAAACATTGAACACCCGTTGATTGAAGGTGGAACCGGAAGTCAATCTGCAGCCCCTACGGTACCGACTGAAGTTCCTGAACGATTGGAAAGTGGTACACAAAACGTGGCCGGCGTTGCCGGTATTGCCGCCGGTTGTGATTTTGTGCAACGAAAGGGTCAAACCGAAATTTATCAAGGCGAATTGGCCCTGGTGCAAAGGTTTTACAACGGATTATCCAAAATTCCGGGAACGATGGTTTATACTCCTTTTCCGCAAGAGGGAGCTTTTGTTCCGTTGGTTTCATTTAATCTTCGCAGCATCTCTTCCTCCAAAGTGGCAGCCTTATTGGATCAATCCGGTATTGCAGTGCGGGCAGGATTGCATTGTGCTCCATTTGCTCATAAACGCCTTGGAACCATTGAAACGGGAACGGTGCGGGTGAGTCCTTCGGTTTTCAATACGCGAGCCGAAATGGAAATACTATTGGAACAAATTCGCCGTATTTCAGCCAAACGAAGTTTTTTGTGATAAGACATCCCCCTTTTTCCATAGTATAAAGTAACAAAATTTTTCGGATACTATTCGTAAGATAAGGGGGATTTTTATGGAAATGAAACCGTTAAGGCTGAAGGGCTTGATTATCTATGTTCTCATTACTATTGGATTGGGGGTGGTCGGAGCACTGTTGGCCGGAGATATTGGGGCGGTGTACGCAGGTTTGGTAAAACCGCCGATGGCCCCGCCGGGAGTGGTGTTTCCCATTGTTTGGAACATCTTATATGCGTTGATGGGTGTTTCGGTTTATCTTCTTAGTTTGGAGAAAGCACCGGTTGTTTTCGAACTTATTAAGAACTACTTTTTTCAACTGATTTTGAATGTGCTTTGGCAAATTGTTTTTTGGCGGGTGAAGGCCTTTTACGTGGCAGCCGCTTTAATTGTTTTCTTATTGGTGTTGGGGATTCGATGGGCCATTCGGGTTTTTCGGCTGAATGCGGTTAGTTCCCTTTTGTTTTGGCCTTATCTTTTATGGCTCTGCTTCGCACTGTATTTAAATATTGGCATTGCGATTTTAAATTAAAAAAATTCGGTTGGTTTGCCTTGACCAACCGAATTTTTTTATGGTGTTCTATGATATTCTATAATAACAAAAGCGAGGGAGCTTTTGTTAAAAAATTACGGCTTGGTGTTGTTTCCGAAACCAAAACATCCACATCGTTTAGTTCGCATTGTTTGTAAGCCGAACGACTGCCCATTTTAGAACCATCGCACAAGAAAACCTTTTTGGCGGCTGAAGCCAGCATAGCGTTACGAACGAACACTTCTTCTTGTGAACAGTCGGAAATGATTCCGTCAAACGAAAGAGATTTACAAGAGAAAAAGGCAATATCAGCGTAAATTTCCGAAAAGGTGTCTTGAGCACTTTGACCAATCAAACAAATATCGTTTGCCTTGCTGATAATACCGCCCGAACATATAACCGGTAATTCGCTACCGGCTAACAGGTTGATAATTTCGCGGTTGTTGGTTACCACAGTGACGGTCTTGTTTTTTAAAATTTCGGCCGCCAAAAAATAGGAGGTAGAGGTTTGGTCTAAAAAGACCATATCTCCGGTATGAATCAATTCGACCGCTTTTTTTGCAATGAGTTTTTTCTCTTTCACATTGTGAAAGGTGCGAATACCAAAGGGAACAACCGTATCACCCGAGTGAAGCAGGATGGCACCGCCGTGATTTCGTTTTATGTAGCCCTTGTTTTCTAAGTGGGAAAGGTCACGCCGAATACTCGATTCGCTGATAAACAACCGTTCACTCAATTCTTTAACGGTGGCAAAGCGTTGTTCAGACAAGATGCTGCAGATTTGGTTTTGTCGTTCGGAAACAATCATAAAAACCTCCTAATTTTGCGCATATGAGCATAATTTTTTGCACAATAAAAGATTTTGAAGCAATTTTTTCAATAAACTTGAAAGATTTCGCTCAATTCATTATAATGGATACAGTTCAAAATGTAAAGATAAAGGAGAAAAAAAGATGGCTAAAACAAATATTGTAGATTGGAAAACCATTACCGATTTCGTCATCGACGCGTTTGTTGGTTACGGCATCCCCAAAGAAGATGCTGAAATCTGCGCGGATGTGTTATTGGAGTCGGATAAACGCGGCATTGAATCGCATGGCGTGAATCGTTTTAAACCGATCTATCTAGACCGCATTAAGGCAGGAATTCAAAAACCGGTTACTACCTTTGAAATTCTCAAGGAAACGCCCACCACCGCAGTAATAGACGGACACCACGGAATGGGTCAAGTCATCGGTCATAAGGCGATGCAAATGGCTATTGACAAGGCAAAAGAGTATGGTATGGGTATGGTGGTTGTACGCAACTCTTGTCATTACGGTATTGCCGGATATTATTCCACTATGGCAACCAAAGCCGGCTGTATCGGTATGACCGGCACTAACGCCCGCCCCTCGGTTGCGCCGACCCATGGAGTAGAGGGAATGTTTGGTACCAACCCTTTTACCATCGGTGTGCCAACCGATGAGGCCTTTGATTTTAATTTCGACTGCGCAACTTCGATTACGCAAAACGGTAAAATCGAATATTATGAGCGCATTGGCGAGGCGGTACACCCCGGCACCATTATCGGCAGTGAAGGGGAAGCGATTGAAGGGGATTCCGGTATCGCTTTGAAAAAAATCCGTGGCGGCACGGCTGCCTTGACCACCTTGGGTGGTATCGGGGAAGATTTGGGCGGTTACAAAGGCTATGGCTTTGCTATGGCGGTAGAATTTTTCTCCTCTATTTTACAAGACGGCGCTTACGGTAAAGATTTAGACGGCAAAGACAAAGACGGCAATATTCGGCCTTATCAACTTGGCCATTGGTTTATCGCTATTGATACCGACCACTTTATGGGTGAAGAAGTCGCTCGTAAAAAAGCCGGTGATATATGTCGCAGTATGCGCGCCTCGAAAAAAGCACCCGATGCGAAGCGCATTTACACTGCCGGTGAAAAGGAATATGAAATTGGTCTGGCCCGCAAGGACGGCGTGCCGATCAACGAATCGGTACAAAAGGAAATTTTATCCGTTCGCGATGAATTGGGTCTTGTAAAATATCATTTCCCGTGGGAGGACTAAGTATGGATATCCGCGAAGAATCGTTGCAAAAGCATTGCGACTGGCAGGGTAAAATAGAAGTAATTTCCCGCGTGCCGGTTGAAAACAAAAAAGATCTTTCCTTGGCCTATACGCCCGGCGTTGCCGAACCGTGTTTGGCCATTCAAAAAGACGTTGACAAATCTTATGAACTGACTCGCCGCTCGAATTTAGTGGCAGTAATTACGGACGGTACGGCGGTGCTTGGACTCGGCGATATCGGTCCCGAAGCCGGTATGCCGGTGATGGAGGGAAAGTGCGTTCTATTCAAGGAGTTTGCCGATGTCGATGCCTTTCCGCTTTGCATTAAAAGCAAAGATACGGATGAAATTGTGCGGACGATTTCGTTACTTTCGGGCAGTTTCGGCGGCATCAACTTAGAAGATATTGCAGCCCCTCGTTGTTTCGAAATCGAACGGCGCCTTAAAGAGGTTTGTGATATTCCGATTTTTCACGATGACCAACACGGTACTGCCATTGTTGTAGCTGCAGCCTTGATTAATGCCTTAAAATTGGTAAAAAAATCGCTTGACACCGTGGAGGTGGTTATCAACGGTGCGGGTTCGGCCGGCATTGCGATTGGTAAGCATCTTTTCTCGATTGGGGTTAAACATATCACCTACTGTGACCGTTTCGGCATCATCAACAAGGGGGATAAAAACAACAATAGTGCCCAAGAAGAAATGGCAGCCGTTACCAACTTAAAAGGAAAAACCGGTAGCTTAAAAGATGCTCTGGTTGGTGCCGATGTCTTTATCGGTGTTTCGGCTCCGAATGTAGTGGATGATGAAATGGTAAAATCAATGGCAAAAGATGCCATTTTATTCCCCATGGCCAATCCGACCCCCGAAATTATGCCCGACCTTGCCAAAAAAGCCGGAGCCGCTGTGGTAGGAACCGGACGTTCGGATTTCCCGAATCAAATTAACAATCTCTTGGCTTTTCCCGGTATTTTTCGCGGAGCGTTGGATTGCCGTGCAAAATGCATCAACGATGAAATGAAGGTTGCAACTTCGTATGCGCTGGCCTCATTGATTCCCGATGAAGAAATTAGTGAAGAAAACATTATTGTTTCTCCGTTAGATAAAAGGGTAGCTAAGGTAGTAGCAGAGGCGGTCGTTCGTGTTGCCAAAGAAACCGGTGTTTCCCGCAAATAAATTCCCAAAGTGCCGGTGTTAAATTATCTACACCAATGGTTGCTTTTATGATAAAAAACCGGCTAAAACATTTGATAACAGAAAAGAATATACCGCCTTTTTACGTGATTTATTTGATATCTTATTTGGATTGTTTTATTCAACCTACATAATGAGAAAAAGCAGGTTTTCTAACCATCAGAAAACCTGCTTTGTTTATGGTTTGACCCGCTATGAAAATAGCGGGTTTTCTTGTTATTTATTCTTCAAAATCCAGGCAAAGCCGTTCGGCGGTAAAGGGGCGAACAAAAGTGTTGGCCACCGCTTGGTGGGAGGGGTGGGATTGATACTGTTTTAGGGCGTCCTCGTTAGCAAAAGTAGAGTAAAGCATCATATCGGCGTTAGAGGAGGAAAGCGAGGAGATTTCCAACTGTATTTCCATCAGCCCATTGATTTTCCCTTTTAATTGTTCCAATTCGCGTTTGGCGTTTTGTAAAACAGTTTGCTTTTCATCCGGTGATAGGCCTTCTTTCAGACGCCATAAAATAATATGCTTAACCATATTTTTCTATCCTTTCACATTCTTTTTTTCAATATACACTTTTTTCATTTTCTTGTCAACAAAAAAGGCGTAAAAATATCATTTTTTCACTTGAATTCGAACCATATTTGCGGTATAATACAAGGTGATAATTTATGTTTACATTTAGGAGCGTTTTTGTGAAAAAAAGGATGGAACTAGACTCCCGAATTACCGAAATGCAAGAGTACATTTATTCGGTGCGAGAAGAGATAAAAAATCAATACCGGCAGACTCCACTGGCTATGGTGGTAACTTATGGCTGCCAACAAAATGTTAGCGATAGTGAACACCTAAAAGGAATGCTTCGTGAAATGGGGTTTGGCTTTACCCAAGATGCCGCATCGGCCGATTTTATTCTGTATAACACCTGTGCCGTGCGTGAGCATGCCGAGGACCGCGTATTTGGCAATGTTGGTGCCCTAAAACACTACAAGCGCCGTAATCCGAAGATGATTATTGGGCTTTGCGGATGTATGGTGCAACAATCCACCGTGGCCGAGCGGTTTCAAAAAAGCTATCCCTATGTGGATTTATTGTTTGGTACCCACGAAACCTACCGATTGCCGGAATTTTTATACCGTCTTTATACCAAAAAGGGACGTGTTTTTGAAATTGGCGCCATCGATCATGAGGTGTTAGAGGGAATTCCGGTGGAGCGAGACGGCACCATAAAGGGGTGGGTTCCCATTATGCACGGGTGTAACAATTTTTGCACCTATTGCATTGTACCATATGTGCGTGGGCGGGAGCATTCCCGTTGTTATGAAGAGATTTTGGCTGAATGCAGAACTCTCATTCAAAATGGTTGTAAAGATATTACTTTACTGGGGCAAAATGTTAACTCTTACCACAGTCCCACTTTGGATGAGATGGAAAAAAAGGTTGATTTTCCTGAATTATTGCGCAAAATCAACGCCTTAGAAGGGGATTTTCGTATTCGGTTTATGACTTCACATCCTAAAGATTGCTCCGAGGAACTGCTTTACGCGATGCGGGACTGCGAAAAGGTTTGCCGCCATTTGCATTTACCCTTTCAAAGTGGAAACGACCGTGTATTGAAGGCGATGAATCGCCATTATGACCGCGCCAAATATTTAAACCGTATTACCTTAGCCAAAGAACTGATGCCTGACCTTTCGATTACCAGTGATGTTATTGTTGGCTTTCCGGGGGAAACTTACGAAGAATTTTGTGATACGCTTTCTTTGGTACAAGAGGTTGGTTTTTCGGCTTTGTTTACCTTTATTTATTCAGCACGTGTCGGTACTCCTGCCGCTCAATTGGACGACCCTGTTTCTCGTGAGGAAAAGGGTCGGTGGTTTCGTGAACTTTTGGCGGTGCAAGATGCTATTTCAAAGAAAAACGAGGCCGAGATGGCGGGTAAAACCTACCTTCTACTGTGTGACGATTTCGGTCGACGGGAAGGGTATATGGCCGGCCACACCGAGGGGAATATTTGTTTTGAATTTGAAGGAAGTGCTGATTTGCTCGGTCAATTTCTCACGGTAGAAACTTATATTGAAGATGGCCTATTACACTGCAAACAGATTTGAACGAATAAAGAATCAAACGAATCCTTGGCACCATTTACCGTGCAGGATATTATTCTTGTAAAGGAATATTAAAAACTACTACTTTATTATATGAGGAGAATGAAAATGGATATTTTGGAAATGACCCGTAAATTGGGCGTAGAAATTCAAAAACAAGAGGTTTTCAAAACCTATATCAAAGCCAAGGCTGCCAACGATGCGGACAAGCAATTGCAAGATGATATTGGAAAGTTTAACCTTATCCGTATGTCGCTGGATCAAGCTCTTTCCAACCAGGAGCAGGATGCCGAAAAGGTGAAAGAGCTTAACGCAGAGTTGCGGGATATTTATACTAAAATTATGGGTAGTGAATCAATGATGAACTACAATATTGCAAAGCAAGAATTGGATGCATTGGTTAATCAAATCAATGCCATTATCACCTTAACCGTTAACGGTGAGGACCCGATGACTTGTGATATTTCTTCGGGTTGCAGCGGTTCTTGTTCGACTTGTTCGGGTTGCCACTAAATCAAAACTTACAAGGATTAAAAAAGGGGGGAATCCTGTTGGGTAAATTATCACCAATGATGCAACAATATTTGGATATCAAGGCACAAAACCAAGATTCCATTCTAATGTTCCGATTGGGCGATTTTTATGAAATGTTCTTTGAGGATGCAAAAACCGCTTCGGAAGAATTGGAGTTGGTGCTTACCGGCCGCGATTGCGGATTGGAAGATCGTGCTCCGATGTGCGGTGTTCCGTATCACAGTTGCGAATCCTATATTGCTCGTTTGATTGAAAAAGGCTATAAGGTTGCCATTTGTGAACAAACCGAAGACCCAGCCACCGCCAAAGGCATTGTGCGGAGGGAGGTGGTGCGTGTAATTACCCCCGGTACCGTTATTGAGGATGCAATGCTGGTTGAGGGCCGAAATAACTATTTGGCTTCGGTTTATTTAAAAGGAAACGAGTGTGGCCTTTGCTTTGCCGATGCATCGACCGGTTCTTTGTCCCTAACCTTGCTGAGCGGAGATTCTATGGAAGACCGCTTAATAAGCGAATTGGGTCGTTTTTCACCCAGTGAAGTGTTGGTGAACGAAGCCTACAAAACGGTGCCTGCATTGGTGCACTTTTTAAAAGAAACTCTTTCTTGTCGCGTAGCTGAATGTGGGGATAACGTAATGGCCGATTGCGGAAAGGGACTTCATATTCTGCAAAACTTCGGTATCTTGAGCGTGGAGGAGATGGCTCTTCACACCGATTCCGTTGATACCGCCGCTATGGATTATCTTTTGTGCTATTTACTTGAAAATGGTATGGGTAAAGAAAAATCCTTTGATAAGTATAACTACTACTCCAGCGCGCGCTTTATGGGGTTGGATATTGCTTCGGTACGCAACTTGGAATTACTGGAAACTATGCGTGGAAAAAGCAAGCGTGGCTCTTTGCTCTGGGTGTTGGATAAAACCAAAACAGCTATGGGCAAGCGGTTACTTCGCAGCTGGATGATTCAACCCTTGCTTAGTCCCGCTGAGATTATTTTGCGCCACAACGCAGTGGATGAAATCTTTTCCGATACGGTATTGCGCGGTGAAATGGCGGAGTATATGACCGGTATTTTTGATATTGAGCGATTGATGACTCGTGTCATTTACGATGTAGCCAACCCGAAAGAATTGCAGTGTTTGGCACATACCATTCATCGGTTTGCCCCTTTAAAACAATTGCTTTCCTCGGCCGGTTGCAAATTATTGCAAGAGATTGCTGCCGACATCGATCCCTTGCTCGATGTTGTTGAGCGTTTGGAAGAAACCTTAACCGACAATCCGCCCATCAGTATGAAGGATGGAAACATCATACGTGACGGTTTTCATCCCGATGTTGATGTGTTGCGCCGTGATTTGAACGGCGGAAAAACCTACATCGCCGAAATCGAGGCGACCGAAAAGGAAAAAACCGGCATTAAAACGCTGAAGGTTCGTTACAACAAAGTTTTCGGCTATTATATTGAAGTGCCGGGTCTTTATAAAAACAGCGTGCCCGATACTTATATTCGTAAGCAAACTTTGGCCAACGCCGAGCGGTATATCACCGATGAATTAAAGGCGTTAGAGGCTAGGGTGTTGGGTGCCAGTGAACGCGTGGTCAAGTTAGAGTTTGATTTGTATTGCGAACTTCGCCGATTTGTCGCTTCGCATTTATCACGTCTGCGTAAAACAGCCGCGGCAATCGCCAAGCTAGATGTGCTTTGTTCCTTTGCTACCGTTTCGGCTGAGAATCGCTATTGCCGCCCGCAAATCACCAATGACGGACGCATTCAGATTGTTGGAGGCCGTCATCCAGTGGTAGAGCAGGTGAGCAAAACCCCCTTTGTTGCCAACGATACCTTACTCGATACCAAGGAAAACCGCGCGGCCATTATTACCGGTCCAAATATGGCGGGAAAATCCACCTATATGCGACAGGTTGCTCTCATTTCCATTATGGCGCAAATTGGTTGCTTTGTGCCGGCCGAATCGGCAACCATCGGGGTGGTTGACGCCATTTTCACCCGTGTTGGTGCTTCGGACGACTTAGCCACCGGCCAATCAACCTTTATGGTGGAAATGAGTGAGGTGGCCCATATTTTACATAACGCCACAAAAAACAGTTTATTGATTTTGGACGAAATTGGTCGGGGTACTTCCACCTTTGACGGAATGTCGATTGCGCGCGCCGTCTTGGAATATGTGGCAGACCCAAAAAAACTGGGGGCGAAATCTCTTTTTGCAACCCATTATCACGAATTAACCGTCTTGGAAGAAGCACTTTCGGGGGTTAAAAATTACAATATTGCCGTAAAAAAACACGGCGATGATATCACCTTTTTGCGCCGTATTGTGCGCGGAGGTGCCGATGACAGTTACGGCATTGAGGTTGCAAAATTGGCCGGTTTGCCGAATGCCGTTATTCGCCGTGCCAAAGATGTGCTCAAAGAAATCGAAGAAAACGGTGTGGTAAAAACCGTAATTGAGAAAAAGCAAGAAGCGGTGCAGTTGCCGCTTGGTTCCGGTCCATATAGCGAAGTGGTGGAAGAATTGAAGAATTTGGATGTCAACGTCTTAACCCCCATTGAGGCAATGGGCATTTTACACGATTTGGCCGACCGAACCAAAAATATTTAAAAACAAAAGGGGGTGTGATCCGTGTCAGAAATTCGCGTATTACCCAAAGAAATCGCCGAACGAATTGCCGCCGGCGAAGTGGTAGAACGTCCGGCTTCGGTGATCAAGGAATTGGTGGAAAATTCCATCGATGCCGGTGCTACTTCCATCACGGTGGAAATTGAGCGCGGCGGCATTACCTATATGAGAGTGACCGACAATGGTTCGGGTATTGCAAAAGACCAAATAAAAACTGCTTTTTTACGTCATGCCACCAGCAAGATTCAACGTGACACCGATTTGGATTCTATTACGACGCTGGGCTTTCGTGGGGAGGCTTTGGCCTCCATCGCGGCCGTTTCCCGCGTGGAAGTGCTGAGTGCTGTGCGGGGGCAAAACGGTGTCTCTTATGTTATCGAAGGCGGAGAAGAGGTTTCTTTGGAAGAAGGGGGTTGCCCCGTCGGCACCACCATTATTGTGCGGGATTTGTTTTACAACGTTCCGGCACGTATGAAATTTTTAAAGAAAGATATTTCGGAGGGGAATACTGTTGCGGCGATGTTGGATCGTATGGCGCTTTCTCATCCTGAAATAGCTTTTCGTTTGATTCGGGACGGAAAAAGCGTATTAAACACCGGCGGGGACGGATCACTCAAATCGGCCGTGTATTCGGTTTTGGGTCGCGATTATTCCTCTGGTATGATTCCGGTTTCCTATTCCGAGGCGCCCTTTTCAATTGAGGGATTTACCTGTTTGCCTGCACGTTGTCGCGCCAACCGTAACGGTCAGTTTTTCTTTTTGAACGGGCGGTATATAAAGTCCGGCACCTTAGCAGCGGCATTAGACCAAGCCTATAAAAACTCGTCGATGGTCGGTCGTTTTCCGGCTTGTGTTTTAACCATAACTATCCCGCCCGAAACGGTGGATGTTAATGTGCACCCTGCTAAAACCGAGGTGCGTTTTTCCGAAGAAAAACGAGTCTTTGATATTGCTTATCGTGCGGTGAGGCAGGCCATTTCTATGGGGGATCGCCGATTAAATTTGCAAATTGGCAGTAAAAACCCCCTAAATCCATTTCTAAAACAAGAGAGTTTTACGCAAACCAAATCATTTTTGTCAAAAGAAGAAGAAATCACCCAAGCTGTAACAATGAAAAAGCCGCCGGCAGCATCGACAAAAAAAATCTCGGTTTCAGTGGAACCCTTTGGCCATACCCCGATTGTCGAGAACACCCTCTTGCGGGATGATACTACGACCTTTGTACAACCGATACGTTCTTCCGTTTTACCGGAAACGAAGCCCGCGAAAAATAGTACGTTGGATATTTTGGTGGAGGAAGAGCCGCAGGCTTTCGTCTCGAAAGCGGTTGAAAGTGCAAAAAGCAACCTATCGACTACTTTGCCGAGTGATGAAACAAAATTACCCGAAAAAACTGCGGTGGCGTACGAAAAAACATCGGCAATAAATCCCGATAAGATTTTATACGTAGGCGAGGCCTTTGCCACCTATATCCTTGTTTCCTACGAGGAAGCCTTGTATTGGGTTGATAAACACGCTGCGCACGAACGCATTCGATTTGAAGAACTTAAACAATCCTTTGAGATTCAAAGTCAACTTCTGTTGACTCCACTGAGCGTGACGCTGGTGCGCGAGGAATACGATACCGTCATCACTCATTTAGAGATATTGGAACGCTGTGGATTTTTGTTGGAAGATTTCGGTGGAAGCACCGTTTTGGTGCGGTCGGTACCCGCATTGTTATGTCAAGAGGATGCGGCCCAACTTTTAAGTGAAATGGCCGGTAACCTTATGGAAAAGAAAGGTCCGATGCAGGACCGTGTGGAGGATATTTTGCACCAAATTGCCTGTAAATCCGCCATCAAATCGGGAGATATCAGTTCAAAAGAAGAATTGTATCGTTTGGCCGTTCGCGTGTTAACCGATGATTCGTTAATGTATTGTCCACATGGTCGACCCATCGCTTTTCAATTGAGCAAGGCACAGATAGAAAAACAATTTGGAAGATTGGGGCCGATTCGATGAAACCGGTGGTTTATATTGTAGGGCCGACCGCTTCGGGAAAAACCGGCCTTTCGGTGGAATTGGCAAAACAGTTTTCGGGAGAGATTATTGCGGGGGATTCTATGCAGGTCTACCGCGGTATGCACATAGCCTCGGCGGCACCCAATGAGTTGGAAAAGCAATCGGTTCCCCACCATTTGTTTGAGTTTTTATCTCCGGCGCAATCTTTTTCGGTTTCGCAGTATACCGCGTTGGCCGGCAAGGCGATTCATTCGGTGCACCAAAGAAATCGCTTACCCTTTGTGGTAGGGGGGACGGGCTTGTATATCTCCGCATTGGCCGATAATATCGAATTCGGCGACGAGGGGGATAAAACCGAAATCCGCCTTGCTCTGGAGCAAAGAGCTACCAAAGAAGGATGGGATTCGTTATACCGCTATTTGCAGGAAATCGATCCGATTTCTGCCGAAAAAATTTCGCCAAATGATAATAAACGTATTTTACGTGCCGTGGAGATTTTTGAAATGAGCGGTATGCCGAAATCCACACGCGATGCCGACTCTAAACGAAGGGGGCCGTGCTATCAAAACGGGATGATAGGACTTGCCTTTCGTAATCGGGAATTGCTATATAATCGCATCAACCGAAGGGTGGATGCGATGCTTGAAAACGGTTTGGTGGCCGAAGCGGAAGCGGCATTAAACACCCAAAAGTCAACGGCGGCACAAGCTATTGGTCATAAAGAACTATTCCCGTATTTTCGCGGTGAAAAAAGTTTAGATGAATGTATTGAACATTTAAAAATGCAGACTAGGCGGTATGCCAAACGGCAGATGACTTGGTTTACGAAAATGCCCCAGATACAGTGGATTTATATGGATGAAGAAGAGAATCCGCTTACAGCGGCATGTCAGCGAATAAAAGATTTTTTAGGATACGAAAAATAAGGGAGGTGTGACGGATGAAGGATGGCGGAATGAGATGGTTTCGTTTTGTGGTTTCCACATTACTGTTAATTTTTTGTGCTTATCAAACTTACGCCATACTGTATAAGCCGATAAACACCGCTACCGCAGTTTCGTACGAAACCTACGAAGGGGTAGAGATTAACGGGTATTTTGTGCGGGAAGAAACGGTGATTGATTATCAAATCACAGGTAACGAGCGATACGTAGTGACCGAAGGTGAAAAGGTTGCCAAAAACGGTACCATTGCAGAGGTTTATGCATCTGCAGAAATTGCCGCGGCGCACAAACGAGCGGAATCTCTCCAAGAACAGATTGAAACATTGGAATCCATCAATTCGGTCAGCGACCCCGCTTCGGTGGATTTGGAAACCATCAATAATCGGATCCACCGTGCTTATTTGGATTTGATGGCGACCACCGATAAAGGGCAGTACACCTCGTTGGAAGGCCATTTGAGTAACCTGTTGACCTTGATGAATCGCAAGCAGATTTTAACCGGCGAGGTGTCGGGATTTGATACCTTACTTTCCTCTTTGAAAAGTGAATTAGCCACGTTGCAAAGTGGCCTGGCCAAGCCAACCGACAAAGTAAAATCAAAATCTTCCGGCTTTTTTATCTCTCAAACCGATGGTTTAGAAGGTTTATTAACACCGAAATTAATAGAAACGGTTGATGAATCTATTTTTGAAAAAATACAAAAAGCAGAACCGAAAGAAGGGTTTGGAAAAATCGTTTCCAACTATCATTGGTATATACTTGCCAAAATGGAAAACGATTCCTACCTAAATTTTTCCGAAGACACAAAAGTCACCTTAAAAACATCGATTACGGGGGCGGAAAAATTACAGGCCACTGTTGAAAAAGTTCAAATATCGAAAGATAAAAATTCTGCCGTTGTGGTATTTTCTTGTCACACGATGAACGGACAAATCGCTATGACCCGTTCGGCCCCGATGACCATTGTTACCAAAGAGTATGAGGGTATTCGTGTCAGCAACCGTGCGGTTCGCGTAGTGGATGGACAAACCGGCGTTTATATTATGCAGGGTTCGATTGTAAAATTCCGTCCCATTGAAGTGTTGTATGCCACCGATACTTTTACGCTTTGTAAACGGATTGACGAAGAGGGGGGCAACAACCTTCGCTTATACGATGAGGTCATTGAGAAAGGAAAGAATTTATATGACGGTAAATTTATCGGATAAACTTAGTATCGAGGAACGCAGCAGAATTTTTGATGAAAATTTCGCCGATATTAAGGCGCGTGTTGCTTCTGCCGCTATACGCAGTGGCCGTGCGGAAACCGACATTTTACTGCTGGCCGCTACGAAAACGGTGGATGTTTCGGTGATTAACTATGCGATGAAACAGGGGCTTTCGGCTATTGGTGAAAATCGCGTGCAGGAATTTTTATCCAAAGAGCCATTTCTGCTTCCTGCGGCAGACCGTCATTTTATCGGTCATTTGCAATCCAACAAAGCAAAGGATATCGTCGGGCTTGTTTCACTTATTCAGTCCGTGCATTCGGTAAAATTAGCCTCGGTTATCAGCAAACTCAGTCAGCAAAAAGGCGTGGTAAGTGATGTTTTGTTGGAGGTAAATATTGGAAACGAGCAAAGTAAAAGCGGTTTTTTAAAAGAACAAATTTTTCCCGCATTAGAAGAAATTTCAAAAATGAAGGGGATTTTGGTGCGCGGATTGATGACAATTCCCCCAATTTGTGATAATCCGGAAAAAAATCGTAGATATTTTCAAGAAATGTACCATCTATTCCTTGACATTCGCGGCAAAAAAATAGATAATAGTAGTATGGATTTTTTGTCGATGGGAATGTCGGATGATTTCGAGGTTGCCATTGAAGAAGGTGCTAATATTGTGCGGGTTGGTACCGCACTGTTCGGAAAACGATTTTATCCCAATCAACATATTTTTTAGGAGGTAATAAAATATGGGAATGGCGGATTTTTTCAAAAAGATGATTCCCTCTGAAGAGGATTATGAAGACGATTATTACGAAGATGAGCAACAATCTTCCTTTTTTGAAGAAGAGGAGGACGACCTTTATTCTACCTCGGAAAAAGCATCTCAGAAAAAGATTTTTGATTTTGGTTCTCGTTCCGAGAAAAAGGCAGAGGCGAAAGAAGTTTCCTTTGCTTCATCGCACATTCAAGTGGTCTTGGTTAAGCCCACCCGCTTTGAGGACGCACCATCGATTGCCGACCATTTAAATCTGCGCAAAACCGTTGTGTTAAACCTGGAAGCCGCCAACCGTGAAACATCTCGCCGCTTGATTGACTTTTTAAGCGGTACGGCTTATGCCACCAAAGGTAGCATTAAAAAGGTTGCTAAAAGCACCTTTATCATTACACCGGCCAATGTCGATGTATTAGGCGAACTGATTGCCGACGATTTTGACACCGACGGGATGTTTTTAGGTTAATTTGGTGGAATCGGAAATCAAACTATTGCGGGCCAAAGCGGAGGATTGCCTTCGCCTTTGCGCCATACGAAATATTCCTAAGTTTTTAGGTTTTTTAAGCCCCGGCGAAGCGGCGGAACTTCACGCGGCTATAACGGCACCAAACGCTTACTTTTTTGGTGGTTATCCGTTGGCTGAGCGCCGTATGTTTGGCGCCTTGCCGGACTATATAACCACACCTCAAGAGGCTTTTCCAATAGCCTCCATTCGTATTTCGTTTCGCAAAGCCGATGTTCTTTCACATCGCGATGTATTGGGAACTATTATGGCCACCGGCATTACCCGTGAAAAGGTGGGGGATATCCGTTTTGGTGAAGGTTTTGCTTTGGTTTTTACGGCTGATGAAATTGCCGATTATTTGGTGGAACAAATTAAGAAAATCGGTCGTGTCGGAGTGACGGTGCAACGTCTTGCTGCAAAGGAGATAGAATTGGCGCTTCCTCCCCCAAAAAAAGAACCCATTTCTTTTACGGTTTCTTCGCCGCGGTTGGATGCCGTTGTAGCCGGCTTAACCGGTTGTAGTCGCAGTAAAGTAGATGAATGGATTGAAAACGGTTTGGTTTTTGTTAATTCCTTTGCCGTGTATAAAACCACCGGTAAAATCCAAGCGGGGGATACCGTGACGATTCGAAAAATTGGAAAATTTATTATCGTAAAAACCGGCTCTTTTTCTAAAAAAGGCCGTGAAATCATCTTAGCTGAAAAATACATTTAATACTGTTCGGAGGGAAATAACAATGCATACTGGCGATTATATCAGAAGCGTAAAGTTTGACCGCGCGATGCGGGGATACAAAGAAGCCGATGTCGATATGTTTTTGGATGAAGTAGCCGAAGATATGGACAAACTGGTGGCTCAAAATCATGCTATGGCCGAGCGCTTGAATCAACTGTTAAAGGAGCAACCGGAGGGGGCTATGCCGACCACACAAGCACCGGCAAAAACCGAAACAGTGGACAATTCTGAGAGTGTCGGAAACGTACATAGCATTTTGGTGACGGCACAACGCTTTTCGGATCAAATTATTAACGAGGCCAATGAGAAAGCGGCCGCTATTTTGGATGAGGCTAACACCAAAGCCAAAGAAATCGATGAAAAGGTTGCCACTGTTCTAACCGCTTTCGAAAAAGACATTGCTGAGCGCAAGGCTGCCGCGGACGAAGAAGTGACCAAAATGTTAAACGACGCCGCGATGAAGTCGGAAGGCATTATTACGGCCGCTCACGATAGCGTAGCGCGCCAACAAATGTTGTTTGATAAATTAAAGGCAGAGGTTAGCGATTTTAAAAAGCGTTTATTTGATAATCACAAGCAACAACTGGAAATTTTGCAAAAATTCCCCGATACCGTTCCCTACGACCCCGAACACGCTGCCAAGGCCCTTGCGTTTGAGATTGAAAGCGAACCGGATTTTCGTTCGTTCTTGCCCAACACATCGGTGAACAACAATCAACCGATTGTCCAACCTGAATCGTACGACACACCCGTGTCAGCTGATGAAGGGGCTGTACTTGCCTCGGAGGAAGGAGACCCGGTGAGCGAAGAACCGGCTAACGTATAAATTTAACAAAACCTATCATTTTCTGGAAGGAATATATTTTCATGGAACAGCAGGATTATAACAAAACACTGAATTTACCAAAAACCGATTTTCCCATGCGTGCCGGTTTGCCCACACGAGAACCGGAAGCCTTGGCCGAATGGCAAGAGAATCATCTCTACGAGGAATTGATGGCTCACAATGCCGATAAGCCGCTTTATATTTTGCATGACGGCCCTCCTTACGCTAACGGCGTGATTCATTTGGGCACGGCGCTGAATAAAAGTTTAAAGGATTTTATTCTTCGGTATAAAAATATGTCCGGCTTTAAAGCCCCTTATGTACCCGGGTATGATACTCACGGCCTTCCAACCGAACTCAAGGCCCGCAAAAAGGCGGGTATGGAATCTAATGACAAAATTTCGGCCGGTGATTTGCGCCGTATTTGCCGTGATTTTGCGCTGGGTTTTGTTGAAAGTCAACGCGCCCAATTTGAACGTTTGGGCGTTTTGGGAGAGTGGGATAAACCCTACCTCACCTTAAGCAACGAATATGTTGCTGCACAGGTTGAAGTTTTTGGTGAAATGGCCAATAAGGGCTATATTTACAAGGGGCTCAAACCCGTTTATTGGTGTCCTGAGTGTCAAACCGCCTTAGCAGAAGCTGAGATTGAATATGCCGAGGATCCCTGCCATTCCATCTATGTAAAATTTGAGGTTACGGAAGATTTTGGTAAACTTTCCTCCCTTGGTGCTGAACTTGGCAAAACCTACTTTGTTATCTGGACCACCACCACTTGGACCCTACCCGGTAACCTTGCTATTTGCGTCGGTCCGGATTATGAATATAGTGTAGTCAAGGCCAACGGAGAATTTTATGTGATGGCAACCGATTTGATTGTCCCCAGTATGAAAGCGGCTGACATTGCCGACTATGAAACGGTGGGCACCATTCGTGGAGCTGAATTGGAATTGATGCAGACCAAACACCCATTTATCGACCGTTCTTCCTTAGTGATTGTGGGGGACCACGTTACCTTAGAAAGCGGTACCGGTTGCGTTCATACCGCACCCGGCCACGGTGTAGAGGATTTTGAAGTTTGCCGCAATTATCCGCAGATTTCTATGCTAGTTCCCGTTGACCATAAAGGTATTATGACCCAAGATGCCGGTGAATTTGCCGGCCTCACCACCAATGATGCCAACAAAGCGATTGCTAAAAAGTTGGAAGAAAACAACCATCTGTTTGCATTGGAAAAAATCATTCACCAATATCCGCACTGCTGGCGTTGCAAATCGCCGATTTTGTTCCGCGCGACCGAGCAATGGTTCTGTTCTATTTCCGATTTTGCTGACCAAGCCATCAAGGCTATTCAATCGGTAGATTGGGTACCCGGTTGGGGAGAGGATCGCATTACCGGTATGGTACGTGACCGCAGTGATTGGTGTATCTCTCGTCAACGTATTTGGGGCGTTCCCATTCCTATATTTTACTGTAAAGATTGTGGAAAAGAGATCATAACCCCCGAAACCATTGCCAATGTGGCGGCTATTTTCCGTGAAAAGGGTGCCGACGCTTGGTATGAAATGGATGCCGCCGATTTAATGCCGGAGGGGGTTACCTGTAGTGTATGCGGTGCGGCTTCGTTTAAAAAAGAAACCGATATTATGGACGTTTGGTTTGATTCCGGTTCTTCCCATGCAGCCGTGTTGGATAACCGCAATTATTTGCGTTTCCCTGCTGATATGTATTTGGAGGGTGCCGACCAATACCGCGGTTGGTTCCAGTCATCTTTACTGACCTCGGTTGCGACCAAAGGCGTTGCCCCTTACAAAACCGTTGTTACCCACGGTTGGGTGGTAGACGGTGAGGGTAAAAAAATGTCGAAGTCCATCGGCAACACCATCATTCCGGATGATGTGGTCAAACAATACGGTGCCGATATATTGCGCCTTTGGGTGGCGTCTTCCGATTACCACGCTGATATTCGCGTTTCCCCCGAGATTTTAAAACAAATGTCCGAAGTATATCGCAAAATCCGCAACACGGCCCGCTTTATTTTGGGTTGTATACCGGACTTTGATCCGGAGCGTGATGCCGTGGATGATGAGCGGTTGGAAGAAATGGATCGCTACGCTTTGTCGCGCTTGAACGAAGTGGTTCGCGCCTGTATTGACGGATATGAGAAGTATGAATTTCATATGATTTTCCACGCCATTCACAACTTCTGTGTCATTGATATGTCCAACTTCTATTTGGATGTTATTAAAGACCGTTTGTACACCGAAAAGTCCGACAGTCCAACCCGCCGTGCGGCGCAGACCACCATTTATCGCGTTTTAGATACATTGACTCGCTTGGTGGCTCCAATTTTGGCCTTCACGTCGGAAGAAATTTGGAAATTTATGCCGCATCCGTCCTCGCATAACACAAAGAGCGTTCTCTTTAACGATATGCCGAGACCTTCGGATACGGTAGATACTGAATTATTAGCCCGCTTTGATAAGATTCATTTGGTACGCGATGATGTGAAAAAAGCATTGGAACAAGCGCGTGCCGAAAAGGTCATTGGTTCTTCATTGGATGCTGAAATTACTGTTTATGCCGAGGGCGAACTATATGACTTTTTAAGCACCGTTACGGATCTGGCTTCGATTTGCATTGTTTCGAAGGCGAACTTGGTCAAAGGAAATGAGGGCGAATACAAAGGTGAGCAAGCGCTCTCGGTTACAGTGCGCCACGCTTCGGGTGAAAAATGCAGCCGTTGCTGGATGTATTCGGATACCGTGGGAACCAATGAAGAACATCCCTGTCTCTGTGCGCGTTGTGCCGCTGTATTGAAATAGGATATCCATACGGGGTGGTAGGAAATTTTCTTACCACCCAATACGACTGTTTGGGAGGTAGTTATGGTTTACGCACTTGCGGTGATTTGTTCGGCCTTGTTTTTGTTGGCCGACCAACTTACGAAGGCCTATGTTGTTGGCCATTTTTCGTTGGCAGAATCTTTAACCGTGTGGGATGGTATTTTAAATTTTACCTATGTGCATAATGATGGTGGTGCGTGGGGGCTGATGAGCGGCCACACTTGGTTTTTGCTGGGATTAACCGTCTTGATTATGATTGTTTGTTTGTCTATGCTAATTAAGGATGGATTGAAAAACAAAACTCTCTTTTGGGCGATATGCCTCATACTGTCGGGTGGTCTCGGCAATATGATTGACCGTCTTTTCCATGGCGGCGAAGTGGTGGATTTTATTCAGGTTACCTTTATCAATTTTCCGGTATTTAATATAGCCGACTGCGCCGTTTGCATTGGTGCCGGCCTTTTGTTGTTGCATTTTTTGCTTGACCTTATGAAAGAGCGAAAAGCACAAAAAATTCGGGATAATTCTGTTTTAGAAATATCCTCATCCAACAGCGAACAGCCAAATAGGGAGTCGAAATAGGTATGGAACAATATTCCCTTTCCTTTGCGGGGGAGAGTGTACGAGTGGATAGCTTCCTATCTAAGCAGTTGGTTATGACCCGTACGGCCGTTGTTCGTTTGATGGAATCGGAATTGGTTTGTGTTAACGGTAAACCTACAACGAAAAACTATAAATTAAAACCCGGCGATGTGGTCGAAGTGACGGTGCCCGACCCGATTGAACTTGCGGTTGAACCCGAGGATATTCCACTTTCGGTTCTATATGAAGATGCCGATTTATTGGTGGTTAATAAGCCGAAAGGAATGGTGGTACATCCGGCACCTGGACATCCCTCCGGCACCTTGGTCAATGCTTTATTGCATCACTGCAAAGGTGAACTTTCGGGTATTAATGGCATAATGCGGCCCGGTATTGTTCATCGTATTGATAAAGATACCAGCGGGCTATTGATGGTGGCAAAAAGCGAATCTGCCCATCTGCATTTGGCCGCACAAATCAAAGAACATTCTTTTGTGCGCGAATATGAAGCGGTGGTGCTTGGTCGTATGAAAGAGCAAAGCGGCGTCATAGAACTTCCCATTGGGCGTCATCCGGTCAAGCGCAAACAAATGGCGGTGAGCAACCACAACAGTAAGCCGGCCAAAACCGAGTTTTCAGTCTTGGCCGAGGCAAACGGGTTCTCCCATCTGCGGCTAAAACTCTTTACCGGCCGCACCCATCAAATTCGAGTCCATCTTTCCTATGTAGGTCATCCGGTGGCGGGCGACCCTGTTTACGGCGGTGAAACACCATTGACCAAATGCTTAAACGGGCAATGTTTGCACGCAAAAAAAATTGGGTTTATCCATCCGCGCACCGAAAAATATCTGGAATTTGAATCGGAGTTGCCCAATTATTTCACCGCATTTTTAAAGGAGAAAACATTGTATGGGGCTTTTTGAAGGATGTTTGTTAGTTTCCGATATTGACGGGACGTTACTCACCAAAGGGATTATTCCATCCCGTAATATTGAAGCCATTGATTGGTTTCGCGCCGAGGGAGGTGTTTTTGCCTTGGCAACCGGTCGTGTGGCGTTGGCTGCCAAATACAGTTACGAAAAGGCACACGCTAATCCGGTGGTTCTTTCCTCACATGGCGGTTTGATTTATGATTTTAACCAAGAAAAAATACTGTATCATCGCACCTTAGACGAGGCGTGCAAATCGGTCTTTTTTGATGTGATTAAACAATTCCCTTTTCTGGGAGTAGAGGTCTTTTCGGGACTCAATCTGTACGAGTATCGTACCAGTCCGGGTACTCGTTTCCATATTGCATATGAAGATATCATTTGCGCTCCTCTTCCGGAGGATATCACCGAACCAACCTGGACCAAAGTTATTTTTATGGCCGAAACGGAAGAAGAGCTATTTTCTGTTTTTAAATATTGTCAAAAATTATCATTGGATTTTTGCCGATTTGTTTTAACCAGCAATACGAAAAATGCTCGCTATTTGGAAATGCTTCCGCCCGATGTGAATAAAGGTAATGGCCTGAAGGAATTGAAACGTTTATTCGGAGCCAAACGCACCTATGGTATTGGTGATTTTTACAACGATTTAGAATTGATTCGGGATGCCGATGTTGGTGCAGCAACGGCGGAAGCACCGGAGGAACTAAAATCCCTTGCGGATTATGTAACCGGACCTTGTAAAGAAGGTGCGGTTGCTGATTTCATTGAACAAATTGCGTTAGAAAGGAAAGGCTATAACGTATGGAAAAAGCAAAATTAAAACAATTGAACATTACGGCTTGTAAGGTAAGAATGGGAATTTTAGAGGGGGTTCACGCCGCTAAATCAGGTCATCCCGGCGGCTCTTTGTCTATCGCAGATGTTATGACCTACCTATATTTTCATAAAATGAATATCAACCCAAGCAACCCTGATATGGAAAACCGTGACCGTTTTGTTTTGTCCAAAGGTCACGCCGCACCGGCTTTGTATTCAACCTTGGCCAATCGCGGTTTCTTTTCGGTAGAATTGCTTAAAACACTGCGACAAAGCAATAGTATTTTACAAGGTCATCCCGATAAAAAGCATATCCCCGGTGTTGATATGTCTTCCGGATCGCTCGGTCAAGGCATTTCGGTTGCTACCGGTATGGCTCTTTCTGCTAAACATTTTGGTGACAATTATCGTGTTTACACCATTGTGGGTGACGGTGAAAGTGAAGAGGGACAAGTGTGGGAGGCCGCTATGTTTGCCGCTGCTAAGAAACTTTCAAACCTAACCGCTTTTATCGATGTGAACGGCCTGCAGATTGACGGTCCGATTACAGAGGTTAATTCTCCGCTTCCGTTGGATAAAAAATTCGCTGCCTTCGGTTGGAATGTGTTGGTAATCGACGGCCACGATATCGCTGCCATTGATGAGGCAGTTTTCAAGGCTGAGCAGGAAACCGAACGTCCCACGGCGATAATATTAAAAACCGTTAAGGGTAAGGGCGTCTCCTTTATGGAAAATAATGTCAGTTGGCACGGTTCAGCCCCGAACGATGAACAGTTTGAAGCGGCTATGAAAGAATTAAATGAACAACTGGCTTGTTTGCAGGCAGAATAGGGGAGGAAAGAAAAATGGCTGATATGAAAAAAGTTGCTACCCGTGACAGCTACGGTGCCGCCTTGGTAGAACTGGGCAAACAGAAGAATGATTTTATTGTGTTGGACGCAGACCTTGCGGCCGCCACCAAAACCGGTATGTTTAAAAAAGCCTTTCCGGAGCGCTTTTATAATTGCGGTATTGCCGAACAGAATTTAATGAGTATTGCTGCGGGTATCGCCGCCACCGGCAAAAAGGTTTTTGCCAGCACCTTCGCTATGTTTGCGGCCGGCCGCGCTTTTGAGCAGGTTCGCAATTCCATTGCATATCCGAAATTGCCGGTGATTATCGGTGCAACCCACGCCGGTATTTCGGTCGGTGAAGACGGTGCCACCCACCAATGTTGTGAAGATTTGGCCTTGATGCGCAGCATTCCCGGTATGGTGGTGATTAATCCCGCCGACGATACTGAGGCCAAATTGGCTGTTAAAGCGGCTTATGAGCACAACGGCCCCGTTTACATTCGCTTTGGCCGTCTGGCTGCTCCGGTCATTTTTGGGGAAGATTATCGCTTTACAATCGGCAAAGGCGTTACTTTGAAAGAAGGGAACGATATAACGGTTATCGCTACCGGCCTGATGGTTGGCGAAGCCTTGGCTGCTTTTGAAATCTTAAAGGAAAAAGGTATTTATGCCCGCATTATCAATATGCCGACCATCAAACCGATTGACCGTGAGATTATTGTCAAGGCCGCCAAAGAAACCGGACATATTATTACGGTAGAAGAACATTCAGTGATCGGTGGTTTAGGATCGGCTGTTTGTGATGTTGTCTGCGAGGAATATCCTGTTCCGGTGACCAAAATTGGCGTGAATGACGAGTTTGGTCATTCCGGACCTGCGACTGAACTGCTGAAAAAATTCGGCCTTTCCGATGAAAATATAGTTGCTACTGTTTGCAAAATCCTCGGAAAATAAAATCTATATAACAGACAAAAATAGAGAAGACTCGTCTGTGATATGCACCACAAAAGTTAGACACTTTTGGAGGTGCATATCTTTGGCGCGAATCTTCTCTTCTTTTTTAGTGGATTTAGGCTATCTCCAACTGTATTTGTATGCACAAAAATAGCAAAGCAGAGGTGAAATTTTTCATAAAAGTGGAAAAAATGATTCTTTTTTGAAAAAAGGGTTGAATCTGCGTGGGCAATGTGATATAATACTCTAGCTGCTTTATGCGAGTTATCGGCGTTTGGCAGTAAAATATTACACACGTTATGCCGATGGACGGGCAGGTGCCGAACATGATGCATTCGGTATCCCGCCACAAGAGAAGCGTAGCGGAGGAAAAACCTAGGAGGAAAAACAAATGGCATCTGTAGTATCTATGAAACAACTCTTGGAGGCCGGCGTGCATTTTGGTCATCAGACCCGTCGCTGGAATCCCAAAATGGCCGAGTATATTTTTACCGAACGTAACGGTATTTATATTATCGACCTGCAAAAAACCGCAAAAAAATTGAATGAAGCTTACGCTTTTGCGCGTGACATTGCTTCTGCCGGCGGCGATATTTTGTTCGTTGGTACCAAAAAACAAGCTCAAGATTCGGTTAAGGAAGAAGCCGTACGTTGTTCTATGCCTTACGTAAATGCTCGTTGGCTTGGCGGTATGCTTACGAACTTCCGCACGATTCGTCGTCGTATTGAGCGTTTAAATCAACTTCGCACGATGGAAGCCGATGGTACCTTTGATTTGCTTCCCAAAAAGGAAGTTATTAAACTTCGCTTGGAAATTGAAAAGCTCGAAAAATTCCTTGGCGGCATTCAAGATATGAAGAAAATCCCCGGCGCAATGTTTATTGTTGACCCCCGCAAGGAAAGAATTGCTGTTGCCGAAGCGAAGAAACTTGGTATTCCGATCATTGCAATTGTAGATACCAACTGCGACCCTGATGAAATTGACGTCGTTATCCCCGGTAATGATGACGCTATTCGTGCTGTTAAATTGATTGCCGGCACCATTGCTTCTGCCGTTATCGAAGGCCGTCAAGGTGAGCAAACTGCTCCTGAAGCTGCCGAATCGACCGAAGAAGCTGCGGCTGAATAATTATTTCACATCAATTCGTTTGGAGGAATTTAAAATGGCATTTACCGCGAAAGACGTTCAAGCCCTCCGTGAAAAAACCGGTTGTGGCATGATGGATTGTAAAAAAGCTCTCGTTGAAACCAACGGCGATATGGAAGCTGCTATTGAGTTTTTAAGAGAAAAAGGCCTTGCTCAACAAGCAAAGAAAGCCGATCGTATTGCTGCTGAAGGTATGGTTTTAGCTACCGTATTTGATAACGTAGGCGTTGTGGTTGAACTCAATGCAGAAACCGACTTTGTGGCCAACAGTGATACTTTTAAAGAGTTAACCGCAAAGGTTGCCAAAGTAGTAGCCGAACAAAATCCTGCCGATGTAGATACCCTGCTTACCTGCACTGAAAATGGCGTTTCTGTTGCCGATATGATTCAAGAGGTATTCTTGGCGGTTCGTGAGAATATCAAAGTTCGTCGTTTTGAGCGCTACGAAGGTGTTTTATCTACCTATGTTCATGCTGGTGGTAAAATTGGTGTTATGGTGAAATTCAACACCGAAGCCGCCGACAACGATACCTTTAAAGAGATGGCCAAAGACGTTGCTATGCAAATTGCAGCTGTCAATCCGCAATATCTTACAAAAGATACGGTCCCGGCTGAAGTTGTTGAACACGAGAAAGGTATTTTAGTTTCGCAAATGAAGGAAGATCCGAAAATGGCCAACAAACCCGAGCAGGTTCTCGGCAAGATTGTCGAAGGCAAAATCGGCAAATTCTTCTCAGAGGTTTGCTTAATGGAACAAACCTTTGTTAAAGACGGTGATTATACCGTTGGCAAGTATGTAGAATCCAAAGCCAAAGAAATCGGTTCGGCAATTGAGGTTGTTTCCTTTGTTCGCTTCGAAAAAGGCGAAGGCATTGAGAAACGTGTTGACAATTTCGCAGATGAAGTTGCCGGTATGATTCAATAAGTCCTATTAAAAAAGAAAAAGATTGGTTTTCCTGTAATGGGAAAACCAATCTTTTTTTAACATTTATTCGGATAATTTTGCCAGAAGTGCTTCTTTGCCGTTGAAATCCATTAATGAGATGGCTAAAATTGCTTCCTCGCGGCGGGCGGGGTCCATCATACCAAGAGAAAACAATTCCTTAGCAAGTTCGTTTTGTTGAATCTTTTGATATGGATTTTGCTTTTGTGGCACAATTTGGATATCAAATACCGAAGAGGTCTTCATTGAAGAAGGATCCAAAGAAAGGGGGTCGCCGGAATAAACCAAATATTCCTTTTTTCCGTTTTTTCCTAAAATACGAAAAGTGCGCGGCTCGGTGTAGAATTGATGTATCAATTCTACCATCAAATAGCAGATATGAGAATATGCCCGAAAGGCGGATTTTATCATATCGCGTGAGAGTTTACCACCGGCTTCTTGCAGGGCCAAAATGGCCGAAGCAGCTGTTACCCCAAAATTAGTAGAACCTTGTGAAAAATCTCTGTTTCCGGAGGTTTCTTTCAGCTCGTTCACCTTAAAATCCAAAAGGGAAAGGGCGGTGGATGAAATATTATCTATCTTTACTTGCTTTACCGTTTGGTCATCGATTCGTCCGGTGGTATGGATAAACGGACGGGACCAATCAGCATATTCCTCCTCATTGATGCCGGCGGCATCGCTGATAAACCAACGCGGTGTTTCGCTCATTAAGGCATTTCGTTCAATGCAATGATCGAGGCGGTCGATAGAGCTTTGACATCCTTTCATCACGTCAATATAACCGAATCCTGCCGGTGAGCCCTCGGTGACAAAGAGAGTATCTAACACCACAGGATAACGCCCGTGGTCGTAGAATCCATTTTCTTGATATGCCTCTTCATTTTCTGAGGCGAAGATTAAGTATTCACCGGCAAATTTGGCGTAGTGAAGCAAGGTTTTTCCGCCAATCTTCTTTTTGTAGTACCAGTCAATAACCAGAATTTTATCTTGATCGGGCAGACCGTCTTCCAATCGATAGGCTTCCAGCATTTCGCCGCTGTTTTTGATGTGTTCGGCGGCCAGTGGATACTCTTCTAAAAACCTCTTTTTATCCACAGCCGTTGCATAGAATAAATGGGGGGATTCTTCGATATACTTGATACCGGGTGCCCAAAAAAGGTTTAAAATATCCAGTTGGCGAATATCAATATCCCCCAAACCGCCCTCTAACTCGTTATTCCAAAAAACACCATAAACACCGGTTCCTGTTTTTAGTTTGTACCACCACACATCTGAGTAGGTTTGTTCAAAACCACGCTGTTCTAAAATAACCGGTAGGATGGAAGAGAGGCGCTTCGCTTCTTCTTCGTCCGCTTCTTCGCGCGGCAATACATTTGGCTCTGGATAAGAGTCCATCGCATCGGCGTGCTTGTTAATGATGGAATTGAACAACCAAGCCGAGTTTTGATTGGTTTCCTGCTCGGGCGAATGGGTGGCACAACACCGAAGTTTATACCATTCTTCGTTTTCCACAATGCGCTTTTCTAAGGCGCGTTTTCGCTCTTTGTAGGAAAGCAAGAGTTCATAGGCTTCCTTAATATTAGAAAGCCCGATAATCTCTTTTTTTGTTTTCTTTTTCATAGCTTTCATCCTTTAGATTCGTAAAAATTTTACCTTTTGATTTTCCGTCGATAAGGGGGAAAATTCAGGAACTTTCGTTTTTCGAAAATCCTGTCTTGCCTTGATGGGAATGTGCATTAAGACATACCGACATTCATCATAAATGTGGTCTTCGGCGGCCGAATTGATATCTTCTACATTGCAAGTATCATAACAAAGCGTTGGTACGGTACGAATGAAGTGCTTGCAGGTGTTGAAGATATACAACATGGGAATTCCTTCTTGGCTGAAGGCCAACCGATAATGATATTGCATTTTGCCGGCGATACGGGCGTTATCGCCCGGTCGAAAATATACACCGCTTTTTTCCATTACCTCGGCGACCGAACGTCCGCGAGAACCATCGAAAATCGAAGGGTCTGCAATACCAATGATATTTCTGCCCTTTAAATTCGGGTCATTTTCTTCAATGGATTTGATTTGTTCGGCAATTTGCGACGGCTCCATACACACGCCTTGATTGGGGGTTCCGGTACATCCGTAATATTCTCGAATACGAAACAAACGTCCGTCCATATCAGCAGCATACCAGCCGACGCTAAACGGTCGGGTATAACCAAAATCAAAACCGCGATAAATGGTCCAGTATTTCGGGATTGAAAAGGGCTCAATTACGTGAGTAAAGAGCATATCTTTATAATGCATAGGGTCGTTGCGCCATTCGGTAAAGACCTGTCCGTCAAAGCTATCCCAACTTCCGTATAAAAGGGCATTTTTATCGGCTTCGGGAAGCATGGCAAGGGTCGCTAAGTAGGCCGGATTGTTTTGAAGTAAAATCGGATTGTCGAATACGGTAGAAGGAACGAAAATTCGTTTTCGGGTCATAATGACCGTTTCGCCTTTTGGGGTTATTATCGAATAATCCTCGGCAATAGGAGTAAGGGGAGGCGCAGGGGTGATAAATCGCTCCTTTACCCATCCGTGTCCCACGCCTCCCGGATTGGTTGTGGCACGTATATATACGCGGGTTCCGGCACCACTGGGACGATTCCGAGAAAACATATAACTATATTCCTCAAAAGTGAAGTGGGTGAGCTCGTCAAAACCGATGAAATCATAGCGCTTTCCTTGATAATTGATTCGATCCTTGGGGTGTTGCATACTGCCGAAATAGATTTTTGCGCCCGATGGAAACAACCAATATCGTTCGGTAGCGTGATAGACAGCTTTGGGGAATGCGGCCGTGTAAAGTCGACGGCTGCGGTCAATTAACTCACTTAGTTGCGGAACGGTTTTTCGTAGAATCAATGCAGTATAATGCGGTATCGAAACCTGCCGCAAGGCTTCAACCAGTAAAGCATCGCTTTTTCCGCCGCCGGCCGCCCCGCCGTACAGACATTCGTATTCGGGTCTTGCTAGAAAAAGGGCTTGTTTTTTCTGCGGCTTCCATACGGTATAAAGATTATTCATCCGGCGGTACCTCCGGCAAAACAATCACACCGCCACGTTCTTTTTCTTCTTTTAATTCACCGGTTACACTGGCAAGGTCGCGGATGGATGAAATCAAATTTTTCAATTCTTTGATATCCATTTGTTCAATCTCACCGCCCGGTCTCGTGATGGCTTCCAGCCGTTCAATAGCACTATCGGCCGCCAACATTAAGTTTTTTGTGCGGCTTTTTTTGCTTTTTACCGAACGACCTTTCTTGCTTTTTCTTTTTGACGCCTTCGCGTCATCCGACATAATATCACTTCCCTTTTACTATATTGAACGTTCGAGTGTATTATAGTAAAATTCAAAAAAAATCTCCCCCCACCATTTGTGGATATATGAACAGTTTCCGCCTGTACAATAGATAGAAAAAGCCATATGAGGCATATTCTGTTTTTTTAGAGAAGTTAAGTTTGTTTTTAATTATTATTTTCACATTGTTTGGTCGTTTCCTTTTATTCTATAATAAGAGAGGGCGTTTTTATCTGTTTCACCGGACTTGTATAAACTTTATAGGGGATTTCCTTTACCTAATTTCTAAAGATATATTATCCATTTCCTACCTTAATAAACAAAAAAGACTATCACTACACGGTAGTGATAGTCCAAATCAAATCAATCATTCCGAAAGATCTTGTACCAATAAAGTGGTTACTTCTCCATCGGGGTTATCTAATTTTTGGTTGCGTTCTGCCAAGAATTTGGCGGCTACCTGTGGGAAGAGGGCGTAGCTGAGTACATCTTCTTCGCAACGAGCCAAATCTTTGGATTCTTCGCGATATTTTTCCATTTCGGGTTCCAGCAAATCTGCAGGACGGCAGGTAATGACTTCGTCATTACCGATGGCTTTCTTGCGAACTTCTTCGTTCACCTTGCCGGGTACCTGTCCGTATTCACCACGGAGCAACCCTTTGGATTCTTTGGTGACCATCTTATAACGTTCGCCCGAAAGTACGTTCAACACCGCCTGTGATCCAACGATTTGACTGGTTGGCGTAACCAAAGGCGGATAACCGAAATCTTCACGAACGCGTGGGATTTCAGCCAATACGTCATAGTATTTATCTTCGGCATTGGCTTGTTTTAACTGCGAAATTAGGTTGGAGAGCATACCGCCCGGTACTTGATACAACAAGGTGTTGGTATCCACATTAAGAACCTTGGGGTCAAGACTTCCTTCTTCCTTGAGTTTGTTGGCAACTGAACGGAAATGAACGGCGGCTTCACTGAGTTTTTCCAAATCTAAGCCGGTGTCACGCTCTGTGCCTTTCAAAGTAGCAACCAAGGATTCGGTAGCGGGTTGCGCTGTACCATTTCCAAGGGGGGAGAGGGCACAGTCTACAATATCAACACCGGCCCAAGCGGCCATCAAGTTGGTCATATCACCGGTGCCGGTGGTGTTGTGAGTATGCAGGTGAATCGGAACCGTAATAACTTCCTTTAATTTTTTTACAAGATTGTAGGCATCTACCGGCAATAACAAGTTTGCCATATCCTTAATACAGATGGTATCGGCGCCCATATCCTGCAATTTTTTCGCCAGTTGAATAAAATATTCTTCGTTGTGTACGGGGCTGATGGTGTAACTGATAGCCGCTTCGCAAATACCGCCGTATTTTTTAATGCTCTTCATTGCTTGTTCCATATTACGGGTGTCATTCAGGGCATCAAAAACTCGGATGATATCAATGCCGTTTTCAATGGCTTTTTTTACAAAAGCGTCAACTACATCGTCGGCATAATGTTTATAGCCTAAAATATTTTGACCGCGCAACAACATCTGTAATTTGGTGTTCGGCATAGCTTTTTTAAGGGCACGCAAACGCTCCCACGGGTCTTCCTCAAGAAAACGCATACAGCTATCAAAGGTGGCACCGCCCCAACATTCCAGTGACCAGTAACCCATCTCATCCAAAACAGAGCAGGCCGGAAGCATATCTTCCACTTTCATTCGAGTGGCGGCCTGAGATTGATGGGCGTCACGAAGAATGGTATCGGTAATGTGTAATTTAGACATGATAAAATTCCTTTCCTTACAAACCACAGTCTATCGATTTATCCAAATAGTGCAATCAAAGCGCCGGCGGCAATAGCTGAGCCGATAACGCCGGCTACATTGGGACCCATCGCGTGCATCAATAAAAAGTTTGAGGGGTTTTCCTGTTGGCCAACCATCTGCGAAACACGAGCGGCCATCGGTACAGCCGAAACGCCGGCCGAACCAATCAACGGATTGATTTTTTCTTTTAGGAAAAGGTTCATAAATTTCGCAAGTAAAACACCGCTGGCCGTACCAAGACCAAAGGCAATAATACCCATAGCTAAGATTTTGAGGGTTTGGGGATTCAAGAAGGTGTTGGCGGTAGCGGTAGCGCCAACCGAAACGCCCAGCATAATGGTAACAATATTCATCAGTTCATTTTGTGCTGTCAAACGCAAACGCTCGCAAACGCCCGATTCTTTCCATAGGTTACCAAGCATTAAGCAACCAACTAACGGAGTGGCCGAGGGGACCAGCAAGGCAACAAACAAGGTAACAATAACGGGGAAAAGGATTTTTTCGGTTTTGGAAACATTACGAAGCTGTTTCATCACAATGCCACGTTCTTTTTTTGTGGTAAGAGCCTTCATAATAGGGGGTTGAATTACCGGCACCAACGCCATATAGGAATAGGCGGCAACCGCAATTGGGCCTAGCAAATCGGGGAAGAGTTTGGAGGTGGTGTAGATAGCAGTCGGGCCGTCGGCGCCACCGATAATGCCAATAGAGGCGGCAGCTTCTTGTGGGAATCCAAGCCAAACACAAGCAATAAAGGTAACAAAAATACCAACTTGGGCTGCAGCGCCAAGCAAAAGGGATTTAGGATTTGAAATTAAGGGGCCAAAGTCGGTCATTGCACCAATGCCTAAAAAGATAAGACAGGGATAGATGCAGGTTTTAACACCGATGTACAAATAATCTAACAAACCGCCTTGAATTAAAATATCACCGTAGCCGATTTTGTGATTCATAAACTGACTCCATAAATCGGCGTGATACATTTGTGAACCGGGGACCATAGCTGTTAAGTTGGTTAAAAACATACCAAAAGCAATACCCACCAACAAAAGGGGTTCAAACTTTTTATGAATGGCAAGCCACAACAAAAACAGGGAAACACCTATCATAATTAAATAGCCCCAGTTTTCGGCGAAATTGCCAAATAAGGCGTAAAATCCGCTTTGTTTTAAAAACTCAATTACTTTATCCATTCTTCTTTATCTCCTAAATAAAGGATTTACTCTTATTCAATGACACAAAGGGAGGCACCGGTTTCAACAATAGCACCTTTTGAAACGCCGATAAAGGTCACTTTGCCATCCACCGGAGAGCAGATTTCATTTTCCATTTTCATAGCTTCTAAAATCATTAAAACGTCACCTTTTTTTACAGTGTCACCAACGTTGACGTTAACCGAAAGAATGTTGCCCGGCATAGGAGCGTTGATTTTTTCGCCGCCGGCGGGAGCAGCTGTAGCGGGAGCAGCAGGAGCAGCAGGAGCAGCAGGAGCAGTAGGAGCAGCGGGAGCAGCGGCGGCAACAGGAGCGGCAGCCTCTGTTTCGCTGATGAGTTCAATCGAAACTTTATATTCGGTTCCGTTAACATTTACTTTATAGTTTTTCATTTGAGTATTCTCCTTATAAATATACTAAGAATTTTTTGTTTACAGGGCTTCAATTGATAAAATGCGAATAGCCGAAACATCGGTGCCGAGGTCTTCCGCAATGGCAGTGGCGATGGCGGCAACCACTTCACGACGATTCGGAATCTCAGCTTTTTTCGTCGGAGCCGAAACGGGGGCAGGAATTACCGTTTCCGATTCGTAAGGCACATCACTATTTTTGCTTTTTATCTGACAACACCAGCTGACAATTTTGCAAAGAATAACGATTGAAATTAAGCCGATAAATACCGTTCCTATTCCAATGATAACAACTAAGCTATTGTTCATTTTTTACACCTCCACTCCATAAAAGACGATTATGGATGATGCTTTTTTAATCGGTCGAGAAGTATGGCACAAGAAAGAAGATATAGACCAAATTTGTGTTAAAAAGCACCTTTTACGCCATTATAATCCAATTATAACCATTATATCATCGTCTTATGTGAAAATCAATCCTTTTTTACAGATTTTTCGGAGAAAAAATCGTCGAAAAATTGATTGCAAATTGTGGATTCTCGTGATATCATATAAATATGATTTTCCCAAAGGAGAAAGACAATGACCTTGAAAATTGGATTATTAAATGATTCCTTTCCACCTACCATTGATGGAGTAGCCAACGCCGTCTTTAATTATGCGAATATTATTCATCGTAAATATGGAACTCCGATTGTTATTACACCGGAGTATCCCCACGTAATCGATACCTACCCTTACGAGGTGTTTCGTTATTCTTCGCTAAATTTTCGCGGTAAAATGCCCTATCGCGTCGGCAATCCGTTTTCACCCGTTTCTTTGGCAGAACTCAAACGGAGGGAAATGGATATTCTGCACGTGCATTGTCCCTTTGCTTCGTCGGTGATGGCAAAACAAATCAACAATACCTATTTAAAGAAAAATCGCCGTCCGGTTATTCTTACCTATCACACTAAGTTTGATATAGATTTGGACAAGTACGTACACAATCGACGGTTAAAAAAAATTGCCCATCATTTTGTTTTGAATAATATTCGTTCGGCCGACGAAGTATGGGTGGTTTCCGAGGGTGCGGGGAAAAGTTTGCGTAACTTCGGTTATCACGGAGATTATTTGGTTATGCCCAATGGTACCGATTTTAAAAAAGGAAAGGCAGACCAATCCGTTATAAACGAATTGGTGCGGATGTATAATATTAACCCTAAAAACCACACTTTTTTATTTGTTGGGCGGATGATTTGGCATAAAAACGTTAAGTTGATATTAGATACCTTAAAAGAACTAAAAAAGGCCGGTGTGGAATTTCAGGCCTTTTTGGTAGGGGATGGGCCGGACCGTCCGGCAATCGAACAATATGCAAAAGTCATTGGCTTGGAAAGTCAAACTGTTTTCACCGGTACAATTTATGATCGAGAAAAGGTGCGCGCTTTTTTCAGTGTGTCGGATTTGTTTTTATTCCCCTCCACTTATGATACTTCCGGATTGGTTGTTTTGGAGGCGGCGGCTTGCGATTGCCCCTCTTGGTTGGTGAAAGGGAGTTGTCCGGCCGAGGGTGTGGAAGATGGTGTTTCCGGTATCTTAACGGATGAGACGCCGGAAAGTGGCGCTAAACGCATTCTTGAATTAGTTCGTGCCGATGCCTTTAAAAAACTCGGCAAGACGGCCGGTGAAAAACTGTATTTTTCTTGGGAAGAATCGGTGGATCGCGCCTATGCACGCTACGAAGAAATTTTAAGAAAACGATAAAGAAAAACGAAGAACGATTTTTAATCAATGTCAAACCGCCTTTTATTATCTTTTAATGGTAGGAAAAAGGCGGTTCTCTTTTTTTGCAAAAAATTATGTTTATTATAAAAAATTTCAAAAAAGGGTTGACAAATTTGATTCAGTGTGTTAGTATAATGTCACTTCATCGTAGTAAATCGCTAAATTACTGAAAAATTTGGAGGAAGAATAATGAAAACAATAATGAAAATGTTAGCCCTGACACTGACAATTGGCTTACTGGTAACTCTTTTTGCCGGTTGTGGCACTACCGCCAAGGACGATATGGATTATGTCCGTAAAAATGGAAAACTTGTTGTTGGTATTACCGATTTTGCTCCAATGGATTACCAAGACGAAAACGGTAATTGGATAGGTTTTGACGCCGAAATGGCCACTTTGTTTGCTGAATCTATCGGTGTTGACGTTGAGTTTGTGGAAATCGATTGGGATAACAAAGTCTTCGAATTGGATAGCAAAACCATCGACTGTGTTTGGAATGGTATGACTTTAACCGATGAAGTCAAAGAAAAAATGAGCTGCTCTGTTCCGTATTGCAATAACGCGCAGGTTGTTATTGTGAAAAAAGATGTGGCCGACAAATATCAAACGGCCGACGATTGTAAAGCTTTAAAGTTTGCTGTTGAAGCCGGTTCGGCTGGTAAAGATATGGCCGTGGCCAACAAATTCAATTACACCGAAGTAAAAGACCAAGCCACCGCTTTGACCGAAGTAGCAGCCGGCACCAGCGATGCTGCCATCATTGACTCTTTAATGGCCGCCGCTACCGTCGGCCCCAAAACCGGCTATGCCGGATTGACCTATACCGCTTCGCTGAATTCGGAAGAATATGGTGTTGGTTTCCGTAAAGAATCTAATTTGACCGATGCGTTAAATCAATTCTTTGCCGACTGCAAAGAAAACGGAAAAATGCAAACCATTGCGCAAAAATACGGTGTGCAAGCCGCTTTGATTCCCTAAATTTTTTAGTACAATTTCATTAAAATGGACAGATTTGCAGAGGGTACTTTCGGGTACACTCTGCTTTGTCTGTGTGAAGAGGAAGATTTAATTTTATGTTACAAACAGTGCTAGAGCAATTTCCCGTTGTTTTTGCTGCTTTGAACGAAGGCTTTTTACAAACCTTAAAACTTTTTGCGGTAACCCTTATTGGTGCCATTCCTTTGGGGCTTGTTATTTCCTTCGGTTCGGGCTCAAAATTCAAACCGCTCAGCGCCTTGGTTAAGGTGATTGTTTGGGTGGTTCGCGGTTCTCCGCTGATGATTCAGTTACTTATTATCTATTATTTCCCGGGATTGGTTTTTCATACAAATATTTGGGGTAGTGGAGAAACCGGTCGCTTTGTTGCGTCAGCAGTTGCCTTTATTTTGAATTATGCTTGCTATTTTTCAGAAATTTATCGCGGCGGCATTCAAGGGGTACCGGTAGGGCAACAAGAAGCCGGACAGGTTCTTGGAATGACCAAAGGACAGATTTTCTGTAAAATTACTCTTTTGCAGATGATAAAACGCATTGTTCCTCCAATGAGTAATGAAATTATCACCCTTGTAAAGGATACTTCCTTGGCCCGCATTATTGCCCTACAAGAAATTATTTGGGCCGGTCAAGCTTTTTTAAAAGGTTCGCAAGGCATTGCCGGACAAATTTGGCCTTTGTTCTTTACCGGTGTATACTACCTAATGTTTAGTGGTTTGCTAACCCTTTTGTTTGGCTATATTGAAAAGAAATTGAGCTATTTTAAGGTCTAGGAAGGAGAGAAATTTGTGTCGGTTTTAACGGTAAAAAACATTCAAAAATCCTTTGGAAAGGTTGAAGTGTTAAAAGGCATTAATTTTTCTCTGGAGAGGGGAGAAGTGCTGGCCATTATTGGCTCTTCCGGTAGTGGTAAGACTACCCTGCTTCGCTGCCTGAATTTTTTAGAAACCCCCAATGGCGGTAGTATCACGGTAGATGATAAGTTGCTTTTCAACGCTGCCGATTCCAAAACTCTTTCAGATGAGGCTATACGGCAAAATCGTTTGCATTTTGGATTGGTGTTTCAAAATTTCAACCTTTTTCCGCAGTATACGGCTAAGAAGAACATTATGTTGGCTGAAGAATTGTTGGCCAAAGAAAAAATTAAAAAGCAAGGTGAATATCTGGGTTGTACCGATGTAAAATCAGCTGAGGTAAAAATATCCGAAAAGGCCGATTTATTGCTGGAAAAGGTCGGCTTATTGGAACGCTCTTCTTATTATCCGTGTCAGTTGTCGGGTGGACAGCAGCAACGGGTTGCCATTGCACGCGCGTTGGCATTGAATCCTGATATTCTTTGTTTTGATGAGCCAACCAGCGCCTTAGACCCCGAACTAACGGGTGAGGTGTTAAAGGTCATCAAAGGCTTAAAAAACACCGATACCACTATGATTGTAGTCACCCACGAAATTGCCTTTGCCAGAGAGGTAGCAGATCGCGTTATTTTTATGGCGGATGGCGTTATTGTGGAAGAGGGAACCCCTGAATCGGTGATTGACCACCCGCAAAACGAGCGAACAAAAGCTTTTTTATCTCGTGTAAGTGTCAACGAATAAGCAAAGGAAATAGGCAGATTTTCGCCTTGGCGAAAATCTGCTTTTTTATTGTAAAAACAGAAAAGATATGATATAATGAATTGCAAATATATAACGATTTTTTAAATCCTTGTTTTTAAAGGAGAAATACAATGTTGCAGTTTGTTTTTGGACGCGCTGCTACGGGCAAAACCACTTGGATACATCAGCAAATCCAAGCCGAAGTAAACCGTAAAAATCGCGCGTTAATTTTACTGGTTCCGGAGCAAAACACCTTTGAAAACGAAAAAGCAATGCTGTCTCTGCTGGGGGACGGCTTTATGAGTATGGTTTCGGTGCTTAGCTTTACCCGTCTTTGTGAAACGGCCGGGCAACAATACGGTGGTTTGGCCGGTTTGACCGTAACCGATGCGCAACGTAGAATCTTACTTTCCAAAGTTCTGCGTAAAACGGCATCACAACTGCAGGTTTTTCGAAAATATGTATCGTCGGCCGGTTTCATTCGTTCTATGGAACAGATTCTTCAGGAATTAAAAGTGGCAGGCGTGACCGGCGAGATGTTAATGAAAGCCTCACAAGAGGTTGAACAAAAAGTGTTGCGTGAAAAATTGCAAGAAATCGCTATGATTTATGCGGAGTATGACAATGCCTTAAAAGGGGTTTATATCGACCCATTGGATGCCTTAGACCGCTTTTATCAACAAGCCGTAGAATATTCCTTTTTCCGTGGAAAAACAGTTTTTATTGACGCTTTTAAAGGATTTACGGGTCAACAACTTAAAGTGTTAAAACTGGTGATATCCCAAGCCGATAAGGTAGTTTTTTCGGTCTGCTGCGAGCCAACTAAAATCAGCGGAGGCGTCGGTGTTTTTTCGAATATTAACATTCTGGTGGAGCAACTGAAAGCCTACGCAAAAGAACAACAGATTCCATTGGAAAAGCCGGTGGTTTTAACCGAATCACATTATCAAAATCCTGCTTTGCATCGATTGGAACGTTTGTTGGGCGGTGAAGCGATGGAACACGCTCCCCAAGAGGAGGAAGGCGTAACGCTAGCCGCTTTTGAAACGCCGGCGCAAGAGGTGGATTTTGTTTTAAAAACCATTCATAAACTGGTGCGCACAAAAGGGTATCGTTTTGAAGATTTTGTTATCATCGCACGAGATATTTCCTTGTATGAACGGCGTTTATTGTTGGCAGCCGAAAAGTTCGAGGTGCCATGCTATTTGGATAAACGTCGCAGGTTACTCACCTCACCGATAGCGCGATTTGTACTTTCCTTATTACAAGCGGCCTATTCTTTTTCAACCGAATCAATTTTCGCCATGCTGAAAACCGGGTTTTTCGGATTGGATAGCGATGAAATTGCGCGACTGGAAGAATATGTGTATGTTTGGAGCATTGAAAAATCAGCCTGGAAAACCGAGTGGACTATGGAACCACGCGGCCTTGTTGCTTTTTCCAACGATATGGAAAAAACGCAATCCGTTTTAACCGATTTGAACGGATTGCGCCAACGCATTATAGGGGCACTTATCCCAATGAACCGTGCTTTTTCTTCTTCGGTTTTCACTCTTTCCAAAACAATTTATCAAACCTTAATCAATCTTTCTTGTGATAAGGCTGTCCAACATTATTGCGAAGCGTTGCTTTCTAAAAATAGTGAAGAAGATGCTGATTTCGTGATGGATTCTTGGGATGCCGTGATGTCGGTGCTGGATGATATGGTGCGCTGCTATGGTGAAGATATTTTGCCGCCGAATGTTTTTATCGAGCAACTGGAATTGGCTTTTTCGGGGGTGACCCTCGGCACCTTGCCTCGTACTTTAGATGAGGTTTCTTGCGGCAGTGCCGATCGTATTCGTCCCGGGCGTCCGAAGGTGGTTTTTGTGATTGGATTGGGCTTGGATGAGTTTCCGGCACCGGCCAATGAAAAGGGAATTTTACTTAAATTTGATCGGCAACAACTGGAAAAAGCCGGTATTGATTTGAACGACCGTTATCAAAAATCTGCCGTTGAGGAGGGTTTTTTAGCCTATTCCTCGCTTTGTTGTGCCACCGAACGGGTTTATGCACTGCGCCACTGCTTTGGAAACGACGGTACACCGGTGGAGGAAAGTCCAATCTACACACGACTGAAATCGGTTTTTGATGAGGGGCTAACAGCAGTCGAAGCTCCGGATTATCCGGAAACGACGGCAGAAGCTTTTGATCGATTGGCGGTCGGATTTTCTGCAGGCGATTCCTTTTCGGTCGGGCTACGTGAAATACTTTCTTCGCACGAAGAGTATGATTTTCGTATGACTGCCCTTGAACGAGCCAAATTCCGTACCGAACGGCGGATTTCACCAACCGTTATGGATGAGATTTATCACCACAATATATATCTTTCGGCCAGTAAAATTGAGATGTATAACAAATGTCCGTTTTCGTATTTTTGTCGCTATGTTTTAAAGATCGATTCTTTGCAAAAGGCAGAACTCAACAGTTTGCAACGCGGTACAATCGTGCATTATGTCTTGGAACACGTTTTGTGCCGATTGGGAGAACAAATCGTCGCGGTGGATGATAAAACCATTCAAAGGCTGATTAATGAGTCGATTGCCGATTACTTGGCGGAGGTGCAAGGTGCCGCGTATTTGGAAGAACCGCGTTTTCGTTTTTTATGTCAGGAAATCGGTAAAATGCTACAGTATATTTTAAAACATATCCGAGCCGAATTTCAAAACAGTGATTTTTTGCCCACTGCTTTTGAACTGGATATTTCGGATGACGGCGATGTACCGGCTTTACGATTGGAAATATCCAATGGAAAAACGGCCCTCGTAACCGGCAAAATTGATCGTGTAGACCTTTATCGCAATAAAGAGGGGAAAGAGTTTATCCGTGTGGTCGATTATAAAACCGGAAAAAAGGTTTTTTATCTTTCCGATGTGTTATACGGTTTGAATTTGCAAATGCTATTGTATTTGTATATTCTGCGTCGCAGTGAGAAAGGGGCTTTTGTTAAACCCGAAGCTGCCGGCATTTTGTATATGCCTTCCAACCGCGGAATGACCAAACGCTCTGGAGAGGACCCTCTGGTTATGAATGGGATGCTCTGTAAGGAAGAAGAATTGTTGCGGGCGATGGATAAAGGGAACATCGGTTGCTTTATTCCAAGCCCCCCCACGCGCGAGAGAACCAGCGATCCTATGATTTCAGCCGAAGAATTCGAAACCGTTTTTGATTTTGTGGAAATTAAAGTTAAGCAGACGGCTCAAAGGATGGCCGGCGGAATATTTGATATCTCACCTTGCGGCACAAAAGAAAATGATGCTTGTAAGTTTTGTGATTTTGCCGCCGTTTGCGGTGTGGAAGAAAATTTTGAAAAACAAGAAATACAAAGAAAAGGCCCCAAAGACGTTTTGGCCAAAATGCAGGAGGTGATACAGAATGGCGATTAATTGGACGCCGCAACAGGAGGATGCCATTGCGGCCAAAGGGTCGGTGATTGTTACCGCCGCCGCCGGCAGTGGTAAAACGGCCGTGTTGGTGGAGCGTGTCATTGAAAAACTGTGCGACGGGGAAAACCCTGTTCCGGCCGATCGACTGTTAATTGTTACCTTTACCCGCGCGGCGGCCGCAGAAATGCGTGGTCGCATTGAAAAGCGATTATCGGAACGGCAAGCGGCAGACCCAACCAACGTTTTACTAAATCAGCAACAACTGTTGCTTTCTTCGGCCGATATTTGCACCATCGATTCTTTCTGTATCAAATTGGTGCGACAATACTTTAACATTTTGGATATTTCCCCCGATTTCGATATCGCCGATAACCATACCGCGTTAGAAATTCGCAATCGTGTGATGGAAGACCTCTTTAAAGAAGAGTTCGAAAAAAACGATCCCGACTTTTTCCGTTTTTTAAACACAACAGATTCCATTTACGGGGATGGCAACGCCATCGAGGCCGTGAATGAATTGTATGATTTTACCTCAACAATGGCGCAAAGTGAACGGTGGCTTTGCCAAGCGGCCGCGGTTTATGAGGCACCGTTGGATATCAATTCACCCTTCGTTACCATTCCTTGCGGTTGGTTAGCAGAGGATATTCCGTTATTTATTAAAAACGTGGAAGATGTCTTGCAAGAACTGACCACCGACCCCCTTTTGGAAGCAAAAAGTAAGGAGATTTGTGAAGGATTTCTAACATTTTATCATCGTATTTTAGCGGCTGCTCAAATAGGTGATATGGATGTATTGTCGTCTGTTTTCACGAATCCTCCGACAGCAATGCCGCGGTTAACCTCTAAAAAATATGACCCTTATGTTTTGGGCAAGGTTTTGGCGGTCGGTAAACAGTTTAAAGCATTTGTAAGCGAATTTTCCGATTGTTTTTGCAGCGGATTTTCCCGCTTAGAGGAAGAACGATTGGCTTGCCAAAATACTGCGCGCTATCTGGTAGACCTTTGCCTTGCCTTTTCTAAACGGTATTTGGCAGCCTTAAAAGAACGCGATTTACTTACCTTTTCTCATACCGAACAATTGGCCTTGCAACTCTTAAGTTTTGAGGATGAAATGGGAAATTTAGTGCCGACAAAGATTGCTGAAACGGTTTCTCATTTGTATGATGAGGTAATGGTTGATGAGTTTCAAGATGTGAATGATTTGCAAAGTCGTTTGTTCGATATTTTGTCCGATGGGGGACGGAAACTCTTTACGGTAGGGGATGCCAAACAAAGTATTTACGGATTTCGCGGAGCAAACCCCGAACATTTTATGCGGCGCAGTGAAGCGGCACCTCTTTATCACGCCGATTTACCTGCCGAAGCACCAAAACGCGTGGTGCTTTCCACCAATTTTCGCAGCAATGCAGAAATTTGCCGGTTTGTCAATGGATTTTTTGGGGTGACAATGTCCAAGGAGTTCGGTGGAATTGATTACGATGAAAACGAACGCCTTTATCCGTTTGCCGCGAATGACTCTACGCCAAAAGCGGCAGTGGAAGCCCACTTTATCGGCAAGCCGAAAGGAATCTCAGCGGCCGAAGCTGAGGGGATTTTTTTAGCCGATTATGTGGAACAAACCTTGGCAGAAGAACCTTTTGTGCGGGAGGATGCAAACGGTAAGGAATTGCGCCGTGCACACTACGGTGATGTGGCACTTTTGTTTCGCAAAAGCACAAATTTTTCTACTTATGTTCGTATTTTTAAAGAACGCGGTATCCCGGTAACCTTGGGCCACGGCGATTTTTTCAAAACTACCGAAGTGCAAACCATTCTTTCCCTATTGTGTGTGATTGACCGTCCCTTAAACGATACAGCTATGCTTTCGGTTTTATTATCACCCCTTTTTGGCTTTTCGGAAGAAGAGGTTTTGCTGCTAAAAAAAATAAGTAAAAATGAGCGTTTTTATCGTACCCTATTGCGGCAGTCCGAAACCGATAAAAAATGCGCCTATTTGCGGGATAAATTAGCCTTTTGGCGCGAAAAATCGGCTTGTATGCCTCTTTCGGAATTTGTTGGTTATCTTTTGAAAGATAGTGGGTATGATGGCATTGTGTTATCTTTGTCGGATGCCAAACGCCGCCGTAATAATTTGATTTTTCTGGAAGAATTGGCGGCTTCCTACGCCGAGAATAAGGGTAGCGATTTGGGGGGATTCTTGAAGCATTTGGACTATTTGGCCAAAGCGGGAGATTTAAAATCCCAAACCCCGAAAGAATCCAACGCTGTTACCTTGATGACAACTCATATGTCCAAAGGGTTACAGTTTCCCATTACGGTTTTGGGAGATTGTTTTTCAGCCTTTAACCGTAAAGAAACCTTGGCCGATATTGCTTTTTTCCCCTCTTTTGGAATGGCATTTCAGCTTGTGGATGACCTGGAAAATTGCAAATATGAAACCTATTTCAAACAGGTAGTAAATCGCGCTTTGTTGCGCAAACAATGGGAGGAGGAATTGCGCCTATTTTACGTTGCCACCACCCGCGCCAAAGACCGTTTGGTACTCTGCTTAACGGCTGAATCGCCTGAGAAAAAAATTCAAGATGCAGCAGAGCGGTGCCAAAGCGGGTTGGAGGACGGTGGAAGCATTCGTGCTTTTACGGTACAATCTTGCCACAGTGTAGGGGAGTGGATATGTATGTATTTAATGCTTCTGCCCATTGGCAAGGAACTCTATCCCGAGATAGAAAATTATGTTTTACCCAAAGATATCGCTCTAAATGAGGTCCGAGTAAGTGCCGATATTCTTCCGGTGAAAGTGCAAGAACGAAATGTCGCAGTCGAGAAGAGGGAAGTTTCCTCTGCAGACCCGGACGAGATGAAGGCGGTATCCGAAATTTTAGATTACCGTTATCCTTTTGCCGAATTGCGCTTAATAGAAACAAAAACTTCGGTTTCGGCCCTCACCAAGAGAAAGGCCGGACGTGAATTTTGTGCCACGACACGTCCTGCTTTTTTGTCGGCCGGCGGCCTGACGCCAACTGAACGTGGTACCGCGTTGCACAAGTTTATGCAGTACGCCGATTTTAAGGCGGCTAAAGAAAATCCCGCCGCTGAAATCGAACGCCTTTATGAAGCGGAATTTATTTCTCGCGCCGAGGCTGATTCCATCGAAATGCCACGCGTAAAAGCTTTTTTGCAAACCGAACTGTTTGCCCGTATGATTAAAGCCGACCGTTTGTATCGGGAACAACGGTTTATGTTAGCGGTAAAGGCCGGTGAGGTGTATCCCAATCTATCGCCGCAATCGGCGGAGGCTTCGGTTATCGTTCAAGGGGCGGTCGACTGTATTTTTGTAGCGGGGGACCACCTTGTCATCATTGATTTTAAAACCGACCGTACCAACGAGGAAGAATTCTTACTCTTTCATTATGCCGAACAACTAAGAACCTATTGTCACGCGGCCGAAAAAATGTTTTCTTTGCCGGTTTTAGAATGTTATATTTATTCGTTGCATATGGGAAAATCGATACCGGTTTCTCTTGCATAAGAAACTTGCATATTTATGCAATTTTCTATTGAAAAAGCCTCTCGTTTGTTGTATAATGAATTATATTTGTGTTAGGCGGTGACTCTATGACTAGAAAAGAAGAACGAGAACAGGCATTTTGCTTGGTATTTGAGAAAAATTTTCGGGATGAATCGTGTGCTGAACTGTTGGAACTAGCCAAGAGTATTCGGGATTTTGTATTAACCGATTATATTGAACAAACATTTTGTGGGGTGTTTGATCATCTGCAGACGGTGGACGGTATTATTGCCGACCATTTGGAACATTGGTCGATTGAACGTGTGCCGAAAGCCGATTTGGCTTTGCTTCGTTTGGCGGTGTATGAAATGAAATACAATGATACCGTTCCCGTTGGTGTAACGGTGAATGAAATTGTGGAATTGGCCAAGATTTATTCCGGCGATAAAGACCCCGCCTACATTAACGGCGTTTTAGGCGGTGTGGTGCGCAGTGGTGTGTTAGAGGTATGATTTTTCTAGGGATTGACAGTAGCAATTACCGCTCTTCAGTGGCTTTTGTAAAGGAGGATAATACCTATCTTTCTCACCGCCGCTATTTACCGGTACCCGAAGGCAAAAAAGGTCTTCGGCAAAGCGATGCCGTTTTCGCTCACGTAAAACAGCTACCTACCGTTTTACGTGAGGTTTTGCAACAAGTTGACCCTTCTTCTATTCGTTGCATCGGTGTGTCCGACCGTCCACGTCGTTTACCCGAAAGTTATATGCCTTGTTTTTTAGTGGGTTATTCTTTGGCTACCACTTTATCCTCGGTTTTGCGCGTGCCTATGTTTTGTTTCTCCCATCAGGAGGGGCATATTGCGGCCGCTTTACTTTCGGCAAATGCCCTGCATTTAAAAGAAAAACCATTTGTTGCTTTTCACGTTTCGGGCGGCACCACAGAAGTGCTTTATGTTCAACCGGCGACCGTCGGGTTTTCGGTTGAAATTATCGGCAAAACATTAGATTTGAATTTAGGACAGGTCATTGACCGTTCCGGCGCGTTGTTGGGTATTTCTTTTCCCTTTGGACCAATGTTGGAAGAAATGGCCAAGCAAGGCAGCGTTACCCATCCGATACGCGTCTGCCTAAAGGGTATGGACTGTGCCTTGTCAGGAATGGAAAATAAGTGTCAAGAGCTTTTGCAAAAAGGGGAACAAAAGGAGAATATCGCGGCATATATATTACATTCTGCAGCCGAGTTGTTGGTGCAAATGACCAAAAAGGTGCGCTTGAAATATGGTGATATTCCCATTCTTTATACCGGCGGTGTAATGGCGGACGATATTATTAAAGATCGCTTGAAAACCGAACCAAATACCTATTTCGCCTTGCCGGAACTTACCGGCGACAATGCGGTAGGTACCGCCTTGTTGGCGCACTATGCTTTGGGAGAATAAAGATGCAACAACTCCGTTTAACGGTTCGACAATTGAACGCGTATGTTCGCTCTCTACTGGAAGGGGATTCACATTTATCCGCTTTTACTTTAGAGGGTGAACTTTCAAATTTTAAAAATCATTACGCGAGCGGTCATTGGTATTTCGTTTTAAAAGATGCGGATGCCGCTGTGCGCTCTGTGATGTTTAAAGGCAATGCCGCCCGGGTAGATTTTCTTCCGGTTGACGGGATGCGTGTGATATGTCGCGGGTATGTTTCGTTTTATGAAAAAGACGGTCAATTTCAGTTTTATGCCGAAACGATGCGCCCATTTGGACAGGGGGATTTGGCCGCCGCGTTTGAACGAGTAAAAGCCTCCTTGCAAGAAGAAGGGCTTTTTGCCCCTGAACGAAAACGCACTTTGCCAACCTTTCCACAAAAAATTGGTATTGTCACCTCTGAAACCGGTGCTGCCTTGCAAGATATGCTGCAGATTTTATCCCGTCGCTATCCGCTTTGCAACGTCGCCTTGTTTCCGGCATTGGTGCAGGGGATTACGGCACCGCAAAGTTTGTGCTGTGCGTTGGAAACGGCGTATAAGGTGACCGATTTGGATTTGCTGATTATTGGGCGAGGCGGCGGAAGCGCCGAAGACCTTTCCGCCTTTAACGATGAAACATTGGCTCGCACGGTAGCCCGTTCTCCCATTCCTGTCATTTCGGCGGTGGGACACGAGGTGGATTATACCATCTGCGATTTTGTTAGCGATTTGCGGGCACCAACCCCTTCCGCCGCGGCTGAGATAGCCACTCCGGATATCGCTGAACTCAATATGCGACTCGAACAATTTGTATTGCGTTCTAAAACTGCCTTACAAAAACTTCTGGAGTTGCAAGAGCGTCGACTGAAAGATTGTCTTTCCCGCCGTCCGTTTGCGCACTGCGAAATGCTTTTTTCTCCTTTCGAAATGCGATTGGATGGCGTTACCGAGCGTCTTATGATGGCATATCTTACAAAACTGCATCAAAATGAAACGGCACTATCAAAAGTGGTAAACCGGTTGATCGTACTATCTCCCCAGCAGGTTCTGGCGCGCGGATTTGCCCTGGTTTCACGCGATGGTGAAGTTATCAAAAAAATGGAACAACTAGAGAAAAACGACCGACTGCTACTGCAGTTTGCGGATGGAACCGTATCTTGTTTGGTGGAGGAAATATAATGTCAGAACAAAATTTCGCTCAAAAATTAACCCGTTTGGAAGAAATTACCCGTTCCTTAGAAAACGGCGATTGCTCGTTAGAGGATGCGGTTGCGCTCTATGAAGAGGGGAAAAAGTTGGCGGCTGATTGTACCGAAACTTTAAAAACGGCAAAACAGAAAATTGAGGTTGTGAAAGAATGATAACCAAATCATTAGAAGCCTTTATTCCAAGGTTTGAAGAAGCGTTAAAGCAAGCTCTTTCTCATTCAAAAACGGAATATGACCAGCACTATAAGGCAATGGAGTATAGCTTATTGGCCGGTGGAAAGCGGTTACGCCCTTTTATAATGGGATGTTTTTATCGTGCCTCCGGGGGGGAGGGTGATGCATATTTACCCTTTGCAATTGCCTTGGAAATGATTCACACCTATTCGCTCATACATGACGATTTGCCTTGTATGGACGATGATGATTTGCGGCGCGGTCGCCCATCTTGCCACAAAGCGTTTGGGGAAGATACGGCTCTTTTAGCTGGTGATGGGTTGTTGACTTTGGCCTTTGAAACGGCCGCAAAAACAAAAGAAATTGCTCCAAATTTGGTGCTCGAAGGGGTGGCACGTTTGGCAGGTTATGCCGGTGCTGATGGTATGATTGGCGGACAGATGATTGATTTGTCCATTGAAAACCAAAAAACCGACTTGGCCACTGTTTCGCAAATGTACCAAAAAAAGACCGGCGCTCTGTTGGCCGCCGCGGCCAACATCGGGGTTTTGTTAGCCAATGGGTCGGCCTTGCAGCAAATGGCGGCGGAAAGATATGCGCATTGTTTGGGAATGGCTTTTCAAATTCAAGATGATTTATTAGACCAAGTGGGGGATCGTGCGCTACTGGGTAAACCCATCGGCAGCGATGCAAAATCCCATAAATCCACCTACCTTTCATTGGTAGGGGAAAAACAAGCCAGGGCCGATATTCTGGCCTTTACCAACGATGCGAAAGCCGCTTTGTCAGCTTTTGCAAAAACCGACCAACTGCAAGAATTAACCGATGCACTCATCGACCGAGCGTATTGATATGTAACATTTTTGCCGAAAGGAGGAATTGCTATGGAATATCGTTTTCTTTCAAACATACATTCTCCTGCCGATATCAAAGGACTTTCTGTTGAACAATTAAACGAATTATGTCAAGAGATTCGACACAAATTAATTCATACACTTTCCAAAACCGGCGGCCACTTGGCCTCCAACCTGGGTACGGTAGAACTCACGGTTGCGCTACACCGTGCCTTTGATAGTCCTAAGGATAAAATTATATTTGATGTGGGACATCAGTGTTATACCCATAAACTGCTCACCGGACGGTTAGAACAATTTGATACCTTGCGGCAAGAGGGTGGACTTTCGGGTTTTATGCGCCCCGAAGAAAGCCAACACGACCCCTTTGTTACCGGGCACAGTAGCAATTCTCTTTCGGCTTTGCTTGGTATTTATAAAGCCGGCCAAATCAATCAAAATGAAGAACGCTACTGCGTAACAGTGGTGGGTGATGGCGCAATGACCGGCGGAATGTTGTATGAAGCCCTTAACAACGCCGGAGATACGAAAAATCGATCTCTCATTGTTGTACTCAATGATAATAAAATGTCCATCTCCAAAAACGTCGGCTCCATCGCACGGTATTTAAGTGTAATTCGCTTACGCCCCAGTTACCACCGTTTTAAACATGGCCTACAACGCGTGATTTCGCTCATTCCCTACTTTGGGAAAATGATAAACCGCAATTTGCTTCGTTCAAAAAATATGCTTAAAAACGCTATTTATCATACCAATATTTTTGAAGATATGGGCTTTCATTATTTGGGACCGGTGGATGGCCATAATTTAAAACATTTAGAACAGATCATTCGGGTTGCCAAAGAACAAGAGCGTCCCGTTTTAATTCACACTATTACCACCAAGGGAAAAGGGTATGATTTTGCTGAACATTCCCCCAACAATTATCACGGTGTTTCGGCCTTTGATGTAAAGCAAGGTGCCAGTACGCTACCCAAGGCTGATTTTTCGGCCGTGGTAGGTGATGAACTTTTTCGTTTGGCCAAAATCGATTCCTCCCTATGTGTTATCACGGCAGCAATGGCTGAGGGAACCGGCCTTTTAAAATTTTCCAAACGGTATCCCGAACGTTTTTTCGATGTCGGTATCGCCGAAGAACACGCAGCTACCTTTGCAGCCGGTCTGGCCGCCGGTGGCAGCAGACCGGTATTTTGTGTTTATTCTTCCTTTTTACAACGTGCATACGACCAACTCATTCACGACGTTGCCATAGCCGGATTGCCGGTTACGATTTGTGTTGACCGTGCCGGTATTGTCGGGGAGGACGGTGAAACGCACCAAGGGATTTTTGATTTAGCCTTTTTAAAGACCATACCGGGGGTTACCATTTACGCGCCGACCACCTATTTTGAGTGTAAGGAATATTTAAACCGCTCTCTCTATGAGGACAAGGGGTTGTCGGTGGTTCGTTATCCCCGCGGGGGGCAACCCATCCTGCCGGAGGACTATATTCCTTCGCACGATGATTATTCTTTTTATGGCGATTGCACAGCCAAAACCATTTTTGTGACTTTTGGACGCACTTTTGCGGCGGCGGCTGAAACTTATCAAAAAGCCAAAAAAGAACAGCTTCCCATCGCTGTGTTAAAACTTAATCGTGTTTATCCGTTACCAAAGGATTTGGTAATCTTACTTTCTTCTTATGAAAAAATCATTCTTTTGGAAGAAGGAATACAAAGTGGCGGTATCAATGAGAGCATTTGTGCCGCGTTGGTGCAGGGTGGCTGTCGTGCCGCCGTTTCTACCGTTGCTATCGATGGAACGTTTATTCCGCATATGAAAACCGAAGCGGCTTTAAAACAATATCGTTTGGATTCACAGTCCATTTACCGTATGGTAAAAGAAAGTGTAGAGGAAGAATATGGAAAATAGAAAAGCCCAACGATTGGATGCCGTGGTTTTTCAGCGCGGATTAGCCGAAAGTCGAGAAAAGGCGAAAGCCTATATTATGGCGGGTGTGGTTTATGTCAACAATCAAAAAGCCGATAAAGCCGGTACAAAAGTAAAGCCGGATGATTTTGTAGAGGTGCGCGCTAATCCCCTAAAATATGTCAGTCGTGGTGGACTGAAATTGGAAAAGGCGATGGAATCTTTCCCGGTTTACCTGAAAAACGGTATCTGTGCCGATATCGGTGCCTCGACCGGTGGTTTTACCGATTGCATGCTACAAAACGGGGCAAAAAAGGTTTATGCCATTGATGTTGGTTACGGCCAATTGGCTTGGAAATTACGAACTGACGAGCGGGTTGTGAATTTAGAGCGTACAAATTTCCGTTATGTAACCCAAAAGGAGATTCCCGAAGCGTTGGATTTTGCCTCGGTGGATGTTTCCTTTATTTCATTGTCTATTATCATTCCGGCTTTGGTGCCGTTGCTTCGCGCGGGGGGACAGGCTGTTTGCCTGATTAAACCTCAGTTTGAAGCGGGCAAAGATAAGGTTGGCAAAAAAGGAGTCGTACGTGACCCCGCTGTTCATCGTGAAGTAATTGAAAAAATTCTCGTTGTGATGCAAGAAAACGGCCTTTCGGTGTTGGGATTGAATTATTCCCCCGTCAAAGGGCCGGAAGGAAATATCGAGTATTTGGTTTTTGTGCAGAAAAACGAAGGGGTGACCATAGCCGAATCAATTTCGTCGGCCGCCGTGGTGGAAGCCTCTCATACCGCACTCGACCACCCGCAATAAAGGAGGTGTTCCTTCAATGAAAATTGCCTTAATTATCAATTCTTGTAAAGAAAACTCTGCCGTTACAGCAAACGAAGCGATCGACTTTTTGGTTAAGGCAGGGGCACAAGTTCTTCTTTTGCCAAAAGATGCCGCCGGATTTGCTTCGGTGAGTGTCGTTTCGGAAGAGGATATTTACCGTTTAAGCGACATAGTAGTTGTTATCGGTGGCGATGGTACCATTATTCACTCGGCAAAAAAAGCAGCCTTGTATCAAAAACCCGTGCTGGGTATCAATGCCGGTCGGGTGGGTTATCTTGCCGGATTAGAGCGTAACGAAATTGCGAAATTGTCCGACTTGTTATCGGGGGAATATCAAATTGAAAAACGGATGTTATTGTCGGTTTCAGCGGGGGATAAAACCTTCTATTGTTTAAACGATGCCGTAGTTTCTAAAGGAAGTCGCTCGAATATGATTGACATTACGGCTACCATCGGAGAGGAAAATATTTCCTACCGTGCCGATGGATTGATTGCCGCCACCCCCACGGGCACCACAGCTTACTCTTTGTCGGCCGGCGGTCCCATTGTTGACCCTAAGCTTGAAAGCATAGTATTAACCCCCATTTGTCCGCAATCTTTGTTTGCCCGTCCCATTCTATTGCACGGAGGCGAGTCGGTAGAAATTGTGGCCGATGCGCCGACCGAAACCGGTGCTTTTCTTACCATTGATGGGGAAGAATCCTGGCCGGTGGATTCCAATCATCCCATTACCATTTCGCGGGCTGAAAAGATTTTTGTCCAACTGATAAAACTGCAAAAAGGGATGTTTTTAAACGCCTTGGCAGAAAAATTTAATTTTTTAAAGTAGGTGCTGTCTTGAAAAATCAGCGAAAAGAAAAAATTTTAGAAATCATCTCGACACATATCATCGAAACGCAAGAGGAGTTGATTGCAGCTTTGCGTGAACGTGGCATTGAAGTGACCCAATCGACCGCCTCGCGTGATATCAAGCAATTGGGACTCGTAAAAGTATTAGACCCTTCGGGTCGGTATCGTTATGCCAAAAACATTTCCCCTAAAAAGGAACTTAACCCTTCGTCAGCCAATCACGACCGCTTGTTGGATAATTTCAAACATTCGGTTATCAGTGTACGCTATGCTATGAACAATTTGGTCATTAAGTGTTATTCCGGTTTGGCACAAGGGGCTTGTGTGGCCTTAGATGCACTGTTTTCCGACTCCTTTATTGGTACCTTGGCCGGCGATGATACTATTTTGGTTATCACTACCGATGAGGCGGCGGCCGCTGCTTTGGCCTTAAAGGTAGAGGATATTATAGAGGCTTGAGGTGAAACGGTATGTTGCAATATTTGCACATTGAAAATATCGCGGTTATCGAGCAGGCAAATATTGAGTTTACCAACGGGTTTCAGGTGCTTACCGGTGAAACCGGCGCCGGTAAATCCATTATTATTGATGCCTTGTTTGCCGTTTTGGGAGAACGCACTTCGCGGGAACTCATCCGTCACGGGTGCGATCGTGCCGTGGTCAGTGCCTCCTTTTGCGATATCGGAGTGGTGGCTTTAGAAAAGTTATTGCATATGGGATATAGCATTTTAGAGGGCGAAGATTTGATTTTACAGCGTGTTTTGTTTGCTGACGGACGCGGTCAAGTGAAAATTAACGGACAACCCGCTAATGTTTCCACCTTGAAAGAAATTGGGCAATACCTGATAAACATTCACGGGCAACACGACAGTCAAACCTTGTTAACCCCTGAAAAACATATTTTTTATGTGGATGCCTTTGCGCAAAATTATTCCCAAAAGAGCGATTATGCGGCCGCGTTTGAAGCCTTTCGACAGATTACGAAGGAATATCGTCGCATTAGCGAAAATGAGGAAGAAAAATCTCGCCGCGCCAACTTACTTTCTCATCAAATTGAGGAGATTCAAACGGTTGATGTGAAAGTGGGGGAGGTTTCCGACCTCAAAGAAAAAATTTCACTTTGGCAACAAAGTAAATTTCTTCGCGATACTTTATTTGAAAGTAAAAATACCATCGTCTCCGAAAACGAAGATGAATCGGCGGCATTGGACTTATTAAAGGTTTCATTACGCAAGTTGGAAAGTGTGGCCGAAGCATATCCACCCCTCAAAAAAACGGCAGAATCGCTTTCCGGTTTAGTGTTGGATTTAGAAGGGGTCTACAGCGACTTGCTTGGTCACGAAGAAGAGTTGCAATTTGATCCTACGGTTTATGAAAATGCGCGTTTACGACTTGACAGCATCTATGATTTAATGTTAAAATACGGAAATACGGAAGAAGAAATCTTAGCCTATTTAGAAAAAGCTCATTTGGAATGGAATTCCATTACACTGGATAACGAGAAGAAAGTAGAGTTGGCTGAGCAGATTCCTTCGGCAGAACAAACCTTGATTCAAGCGGGTGCGGCCTTAACCGATACCCGCCTGGCGGCGGCAAAATCCATTTCGGCGCTGATTGAAAAGGAACTGGACTTTTTGGATTTTCACGGTGCGGTTTTCAAGGCCGATGTTCATACCGGTAAATATACCAAAAATGGATGCGATGCCACTGAATTTTATATTTCGGCCAACGCAGGGGAACTGCCCAAACCTTTGGCAAAAATTGCTTCGGGCGGCGAACTTTCTCGCATTATGTTGGCCATTCGCAGCGTGCTCTCTCTCAAAGAAGATGTCGGCACTTTGATTTTTGACGAAATCGATAGCGGAATTAGTGGTCACGCCGCCCAAAAAGTAGCGGTCAAACTGCAGAACGTAGCAAAGGATCGGCAGGTTATCTGTGTCACTCACTTGGCCCAAATCGCCGCCGCAGCCGACCGCCATTTTAAGATTGAAAAGTCTGTGAGGGACGGTAAAACCTATACCGCTGTGGAGCCGCTGGACCACGACGGTCGCGTAGAGGAAATTGCCCGTATTATGTCGGGCGGGGTTATGACCGAAAATGTAAGAAAAACGGCAGAGGATATGATTTCTCTAATAAAGGAGTAAAAAATGAAAGTATATGAAGAACTGGTTGCCCGCGGACTCATTGCACAGGTAACCAATCAAGAAGAAATTCGCGAAATGGTTAACAACGGAAAAGCCACCTTTTACATTGGATTCGACTGTACAGCCGATAGTTTGACGGCCGGCCACTTTATGGCATTGGTTTTGATGAAGCGCTTACAGTTGGCCGGTAATAAACCGATTGCCCTGATTGGCGGCGGCACCACAATGATTGGCGACCCCTCAGGCCGTACCGATATGCGCAAAATGCTCACCAAAGAAGATATCGACCATAATGCCGCTTGTTTTAAACGCCAAATGGAAAATTTCATTGATTTTTCAGACGGTAAAGCCTTAATGATTAACAATGCAGATTGGTTGTTAGACCTTAATTATGTTGAGATGTTGCGTGAGGTTGGTGCTTGCTTCTCGGTCAACAATATGCTTCGTGCCGAATGTTATAAGCAACGGATGGAAAAAGGTCTTTCGTTCTTGGAATTTAACTATATGATTATGCAATCGTATGACTTCTATCATTTGTTTAAACATTATAACTGCAATATGCAGTTTGGTGGCGATGACCAATGGTCCAATATGTTGGGTGGTACGGAATTAATTCGCAAAAAACTCGGTAAGGATGCCCACGCTATGACCATTACCTTGCTAACTGATTCGCAGGGGAAAAAGATGGGAAAAACAGCCGGTAATGCCGTTTGGTTAGATCCTAAAAAAACCTCTCCTTATGAGTTTTTCCAATATTGGCGAAATGTAGATGATGCAGACGTTATTAAGTGTATGAAAATGCTAACCTTTGTGCCGCTCGAAGAAATTGCCGCATTTGAAACTTGTGAAGGAAGTGAGCTTAACGCCGTAAAAGAGCGTTTGGGCTTTGAACTCACCAAAATGATTCACGGGGAAGCCGAGGCCGAAAAGGCACTCGCTACAGCTCGTTCCCTCTTTGCCGGTGGCGGAAAACCGGCTGATATGCCCTCAAGTGATATTTTGGTGACCGATTTGAGCGACGGAGCTATCGGTTTGTTGGATTTGATGCTTAAAGTTGGATTGATTCCTTCCAAGGGAGAGGGTCGACGTTTGGTGCAACAAGGCGGTGTTTCACTCAACGATGAAAAGGTGACGGATGTTGCCAAACAAGTAACATCCGAAGATTTTTCCGACGGTTATTTGGTGATTAAAAAAGGAAAAAAGGTTTATCATCGCGTAAATTTAGTGTAAAATTTTGAAGAATGTTGCATTATGCACAGATGAATTTCCACACATAAAACAAGAAAACCTCGGCTGAGAGTAGTGTCATTCTACTCCGGCTGAGGTTTTTATTTGTCTATGGTAAAAAGAAAACGCAGAGCATTAGTGAGTCAGCAATGCGCTGCAACATAAATTATTTAGAAGACTAATCTTTGACACATTTGAATCTTATGACTTTTTTATTTTTACCCATTGACCTATCATTGCACCGCCAATAATACAAAAGGCACCAACTATCTGAATTGTTGTCATTGTCTCGTTAAGTAAGAGAGCGGCAAAAACCACGGCTGACAGCGATTCTAAATAACCGCAGACCGCTACCGTTTGTACGGGAAGTTTTGCGAGTGATGAAAAATACAAATAACAGCCAATGCCGGTGTTCACAACACCAAGTATCAAAATCCAAATCCAAGCGGTTGTAGGTATATGGATAACAAGTCCTTGTTTTATGCCGGTAAAAGTTAAAACGGTTAAGAAACTAACCACAAGTTGTATGACAGTGTTTTCCATTCCACTGATGTTTTTTGACAGTTTGTTTAATGTTACCATAAAAAAATAGGTTATAGCCGACATTACCCCGCAGAATAACCCCCACGTATTGCTTTTGCCGAGATTGGCATTGCCGTTCACAAGAAAAACACCAATAAGCACCGTAACAAATCCAAATAATTTAGGAGCGGTTAATTTTTCACGAAAAATCAGCGGTGATAGTATCATCACAATTACCGGTCCGCAATAATAAAGCAATATGGATAAACTCACACCTATTTGTTTATATGCTTCATAAAGAAACATCCAACTTGTTCCCATAGCCATTCCGGACAAAATAATAAAAAGGGTATCTTTCTTATATACATTTATATGAAATTCGCCCTTGCTAATCAAAAATATAGTAATTAAAACAATACTTCCAATTAGTGTTCGTAAAAATACAATCTCGTAACTATTCAAGGGTATATAACTGGCCACGATTCCGTTCAGACCAAACAACAATAACGCTGTTATATGTTTAATGAATGCTTTTCTATCCATAGTGGTACAACCTTCTCAGTTTCTTAATTTACCAACCGATTATATCACATATTTATAAAGATTTCTACATATCCATCCAATATAATGGAGGCAAAGATACGTTTAAACACGAAAAGATGCTTTTTCACCCTGTATCGATAGAGAAACCCAACCCGCAATATGCTGCGCTTTTACAGGAGCAGCTTGGTGGCGGAAACGGTGAGCTCAAGTCGGCTATGCAATATATGTCCCAAAGTTTCAGAATTAAAGACCCGGTAATTAAGGATTTATTTCTTGATATTGCTGCAGAGGAACTTGGTCATATGGAGATGGTGGAGCAAACCATCCACCTACTAAACGGTCATAATGTGGTGGCCGAAAATGTGCCGTCGGGTGAGATTCAATCCCACGTTCTTTTGGGACTCAACCCCGGCCTCATCAATGCGTCGGGATATTCTTGGCCGGGAGATTATGTAACGGTTACAGGAGACCTATGTGCAGACCTACTAAGCAATATTGCATCTGAACAACGAGCTAAGGTGGTTTATGAATATCTTTACCGTCAGATTAATGACAAAAAGGTGCGCGAGACGATTGATTTTCTCTTAAATCGTGAGGAAGCACACAATCAGATGTTCCGCGATGCCTTCAACAAGGTGCAAAATTCAGGTTCTAACCGAGATTTTGGTACCACCAAGGCCGCTAAAATGTATTTTTCTATGTCGGATCCGGGTCCGAACGCTTTTGCGACGAATGACACAAAGCCCGTTTCTTTTGATAATTAATAACAAACCTCTCTGCTTCATTAAAAAGCAGAGAGGTTTGTTGCAGTGCTTCCATTAAAATTTTAAGTTTGAACTTTTATCGTTTAAAGCGATATTACGCCTATACCACAGTAATATTCTCACGATAGCTGATTAAGGCTTAGGTGGCATTTCTTTTTCGATAGCCTCTATGGGGTAGCTATCTCCGAGTGAATCAAGGCGGATGGGATGTTTCTATCCTACTGCCTTGACGGAAATGTGTTCATAATTATTGTTTCTTGCAATTTCATATCCGAAGCCTTTTAGGTTTTCTTTAAAATAAGTCCAAGTTTTCCGTATAAATCATAAAAGGCGTCGGGAGGGAGCGTTCTCGGCTCATATCCCAATCCCCTTTGCAGCATATATTCGCTAACGGGAAGATTGCACTTCACCGCTAAACTTTTGATTTTTTCTTTTTGCTTTGGCTTTGCTCGAATCAATATTTGAGTGCTTTTTCCTTTGGGTATTTTATTCATTTATATACCTTTTTTCTTTTATCGGGGTATTAGGGTCTCCCTAAAGATGAAATAGGCAGTCCTGCCTATTTTGAGTTAGAACTTGTGATATACAAGTTCCCTGCTTGTTACGGCGTAAGACAAAATTAAAAGCTGTGTGGAATTTCCACACAGTTTTTTGCTGTCCTTAAGAGTACAACCCATAAGCATCGGCCTGTTTTTTTAATATCAAGCGCATCAAGCAGTATCCGATAATAAACATCAGAATGTATATAATTGAAAAACCGCCGCTTGCTCCCCGGGAAATCAGTTCAAATACAGAGCCTATGACAAACCCAAATATGATGGCATAAACCGGTTTTCTATATCTTATAAAACAAATATCCATTGAAATAAGTTTATTGATGGAACGAACCAACGGTTCATAGTTCCCAACCAGCATTGCCATTGTCCCGCCGCTGATTCCGAGAACTGATAATGTACTTCCGCTCCATAGCCCTTTTATAAAAGTCGAAACCATTCTTTCACTATGATTTCTCATATAGTTTATTCGCATTGAAACAGACTATGATAAAAAGAATATTACCGTAGTAAAAAGAATATTGCCGTAGTAAAAAGAATATTGCCGTAGTAAACGCTTGAAAAAATAATAATTATATGTTATTATAAATATGATGTCGTTTCAAGTCATATTAAATAATTAGTTATAAAGGTGATTAGATGAACGAAACACAAAAACAATTACTTTCGTTGCTCTGCAACGTTGACTATATTTGCCGTAAATTTGACATCAAATATACACTTCAAGGCGGCACTTTATTGGGTGCCGTACGCGAAAACGGTTTTATTTCTTGGGATGACGATGTAGATTTTGCTATGTCCCGAGAAAATTACGAACGCTTCAAAAATGTTTTTCCCGAACATAGTCAAGAATATACCCTGCTGGAAGGATATGTCGGCGGTGCTTTGCAAATAATCAGTAAGGAAAATCCGTATATTTCTGCAGATATATTTGTATATGACTATATAACTAAGAATAAGTTTTTGCAAAAACTCCGCATCTATGGGCTTATCACCCTTCAAGCAATGTTAAAAACCAAAGAAACTATTAAATTAACCAGCTCCGAGGATCATAGCGCATTAAAGTATAACATTTATCGCTCCTTCAGTTTTTTAGGGCGGCCGATTCCTCAAAAATCAAAACTTCGTTTTTATAAATGGTTCAGCAAAAACGCCCTTACCGGGAAAAAAACATATATTCATATGTCAAACGATTCTGCGCGGTATCTGCACAGAATTATACCTGCAGAGTATATCGATGATTTAATTGAGCAAACATTTGAGGAAAATGAGTTCTATATATTCAAGAATTATGACGCTGTGCTCACGCTCTCTTATGGTGTTGATTATATGACTCCGAAAGAAGACCTTTTAACACGCAATAGACATAAACGTTTTAGAGACAACCTGTCAAATAGAGTATAATCGAGGAATAACTAATGAAAAAATCTATTTTTATTACCGGCTCCACGAAAGGAATTGGCAAGGCCATTGCGGTGGAAGCTCTGAAAGAAGACTATTATGTATATCTCAACTATGTTCACGACGATAAGGGCGCTCAAGCCTGCGCCGACCTTCTAAACGGAATAGGATACTCCGACTGTTTTAAAATCATTAAAGCCGATGTTTCGCGCACCGATTCGATCCCCGCTATTTTAGAGCAGATGGATCTTGATGCGTATCCCCTTCACGGTTTGGTGCTCAATTCATCGTCCAACGGAAAGACCCGCAACCCATTTGGCAAGGTCACTCCGCAAGAAATGGAAGAAATGTTTCAAATGAATTTATTTACTCCGTTCTTCTTGGTACAAGATATGGTTGAGCATATGGTGGACGGCGGCTCCATTGCCTTTATTAGTTCCAACGTTGGTATCTATCCCCATTCCACCTATATTCCCTACGGCTTAACCAAATCCAGCGAAGTTTTTCTTGCCAGAATGTTGGTTAAAGAATTGGCAGATCGAAAGATCACCGTCAATACCGTTGCCCCCGCTTTTATCGAGACCGATATGTTCCCGGGAAATCGTACAGAGGAACATTTAAACAACATTCGCCGAAAGGTCGCCGTTCATCGCTTCGGTCAACCGGAGGAAGTTGCCAAAGCTACGATGTCGTTGCTGACCAATCCATATATCAACGGTGCAGTTCTGTCGGTCGATGGCGGATACAATTTTGAATAGAGGAGAGCATTTGTGAAAGTTTCAGACTATATCGTCAATTATTTTGTAGAAAAAAATATATGTGATTTTTTTGGCTATCAGGGTACAATGATTGCTCATTTTGTCGATTCCATCGGCAAAAACAAAATAGCCAAAAATCACGTTTGCTATAACGAACAAGGGGCATCCTTCGCAGCTTGCGGCTATTCAAGCTCCACCGGCAAATGTGCGGTAGCGTATGCCACCAGCGGTCCGGGGGCCCTTAACTTGGTTTCCGGCATTGCTAATGCCTACTACGACTCCATTCCTGTAGTGTTTATTACCGGACAGATCAACACATATGAACGTTATGAAGACAACGAAGATCTGCGCCAAAATGCATTCCAGGAAACCAAAACGGTTGATATCTGCCGTTCCATCACTAAATATGCACGGGAAATCAAAGATCCCGCCCAAATTCCGCAAGCATTAGAAGAAGCATATGAATTAGCAACCACAGGTCGAAAAGGCCCGGTTCTGCTGGATCTTCCTATGAATATTCAGCGCGCGGAAATCGATATCCCCGCCCAGATTCAAAAAGAGCAACAACCGGATTTACAAAACAACAACGCTATGGATATTTTAGAACAAGCACTGATATCCGCATCGCGTCCTGTTTTAATATTAGGAAACGGCATTTGCCGTGCAGATAGACAGAGCTTTATCCGTTTTGCAGAAAAGCTCAATTTACCTATTGTTACCAGCCTTATGGGCAAAGACATTTTACCCCATAACCATCCCCTTAATTTTGGATTTATCGGCGGTGCCTACGGCAAACGTTATGCTAATTTGATCGTCGCCGCCAAGGCAGATCAAATTATCGCTGTTGGGTGTTCCCTTTGTACTCGTCAGACAGGAACTAATGTGCAGGAATTTGCCCCCAATGCAAAGGTTTTGCGTTTTGACATTGATCCCAACGAATTAAAGAGAAAAATCAAGCCCGATGAGATCGAAGTTTTAATCGACTCCGCCACACTTTCCAAAACATTGGACAATCACCGAAATCGGTGGGAGCATTGGCCGAAAGTATCAGATAAGTGGTTGAACTTTTGCCGCAGCTACAAAGACTTTTGCGAGTCTTTTGATAAAGACGTAACTTATAGCCTACCCAACCGTGTGATTGATGCAATCAATCCGTATATCGATGAAAACGATATCGTTGCTTGCGACGTAGGTCAGCATATGATGTGGGTTGGACAATCCCTCCAAACCAAAAACGGATTGACCATTATGTTCTCCGGTGCCCACGGCGCTATGGGTTACGCGTTACCTGCGGCGATTGGCGCAGGGATTGCCAACCCTGATAAAACCGTTTTTTGCTTTTGCGGCGACGGTGCCTTTCAAATGAATATACAAGAATTACAATGGCTAAAAAATGAAGACTTGGACGTCGTAATCTTTGTATTCAATAACAATTCCTTGGGACTTATCACCCAGCAGCAAGATTCTCTGTTTGAGGGGAATTACCACGGTGCAGCATCTCCCGATTTTTCTTCTCCAAACTTTACCGAAGTGGCGAAAGCATATGGTATTAATGCGGTTCAAATTAATCAAATTGGGCAGATTGATTCTGTGTTGCAACAACGCAAAAAAGGGCATCCTCTGTTGGTAGAGTTTGTTTTCAACGAACCCACAAAGGCATATCCCAAAACGAATTTCGGAAATCCCATCTATAATCAGGAGCCGGCAATACCGCAAGATATTCTGGACCGATTTATAAACGAGGAGGTGTAACTTATGAAAAAAGTTATCACGTACGGCACCTTTGATTTGTTTCATCAAGGCCATTACAACATTATCAAACGCGCCAAAGATTTAGGCGACTATTTGATTGTAGGCGTCACCGGAGAAAACTACGATGTCGAACGCGGCAAGATCGGGGTTCAAGACAGTCTGCCCCAAAGAATTGAGAACGTCAGAAAAACCGGCCTTGCAGACGAGATCATTGTGGAAGAATTTCAAGGTCAAAAAATTCAGGACGTCCAAAACTATAACGTGGATGTTTTAGTAGTAGGCTCTGACTGGCGTGGGAAATTTGATTATCTGAAAAAATATTGCGACGTGGTATATTTGGAACGCACCAAAGATATTTCCAGCACTATGCTTCGCCAACAACAACAGCATCTGCAAATTGGTATGATTCTCGACAGCGCTGATGATAAAGGTTTTGTTTTGGAGAGTAAATATGTCAGTGGTATTCACGTGGATCGTGTTTTCAATCCGGATAACGACATTGCAAATCAAGCTTGCCAAAACTATGAACTAAGAGGGGCATACTCCAATCTCGATGAATTTTTAGAAGGCATCAACACCGTATATATTCAAGGCAACGGTAAATCTCAACTCCCGTACATTCGTCCCGCATTGGAAGCGGGCAAGCATGTGTTGCTTTCTTTTCCCGCCTTACTTACAGAGGATGAGTTTAGATCTCTTATGGCTTTGTCCAAAGAGAAAAACGTGATTTTGCTCCCTTGTGTAAAAATGTCATATATACAAGCGCTTAATCAGATGTTTTGGATGCTTGAAAGCGGTTCGATCGGAAAGGTATTAAATATGCATTGTTCTATATTTTGCAACGATTCGGATCGTCGAAATCTTTCTGAACTGCAATCCTACGGACTATACGTTTTCTATAAGCTTTTTAAAAATCGTCCGGCCGATTTCCATCTATTCACCAATCCCATTGGAGAAAACGGTTTTTATATGCAACTTCAAGCACGAATGGATAAGGCTGCTGCCACTATGGAAATCAGCAATAGTATTGACCTTCCAAACAAGCTTGTTATATATGGTGATAAAGGTGTTATTACCCTGCCGGATGAATGGTGGAATACGGGATATTTTGAAATCAAACATCTCGATATTGAATACAAAAAACGTTATTGCTATAATTTCGAGGGTACCGGCATGCGCTACATTCTTCAGCGGTTACTCATTATGCTGCGAGATCATAAAGATCAGAATATGCGTTTCACCAGTGATGACTTTATCAATTTTAACAAACTATATAACCAACTCTTTAATTAAATCAAATAGAGGGGAAAAATAAAGAAATGGAAGCATTTATTGAACTTAATCGAATCCAATGTTCCCAAGCCATTGCCTTTGATATGCTGTGTGAATTTGATAAACTTTGCAAAAAAGAAGGTTATGCCTATTCTTTGGCGGGCGGCACACTGTTAGGCGCCATTCGTCATAAAGATTTGATTCCTTGGGATGATGACATAGATTTATTTATGTTGCGAGAAGATTATGAATCTTTCTTAGAAAAATATGCCGGGAAATTTATATCAAATCCCTATTATAAAATCGTTAACATTGATCACGAGTTTAAGGGGCAGACCTTCTCTCGTATGATTGATATACGTACACGTACCACGAGCAGACAATCCCTAACATTTCGTAATTTATGGATTGACATTCTTCCTGTGGACGAAGTTCCGGATGATTTGGTCAAGAGAGAGTCATTCCAAAAAGAAATGCTGCGTTTAAGACAATGGCGCCTTCTTTTTAACCTCCCCCCTTGGAGAGGAAAGACTCTTTCAATAAAACTAAAGAAAACACCGATTGGCATTATCGCCCGCTGGTTAGGCTTAAACAATACAGTTTGCAAAAAAATTACTAAAACCGCTCAAAAATACCGCAATGCAAAAAATGCCCATGAAGTAGCCGAAATCATAGCACAAGGTTCTATCAAAGGAACAATGTCCAAAGAAACTTTTGCTCAATCGGTGGAAGTGGAACTTAGAGGAAAATCATTCCACGCTATGCCCGATTACAACCATTATTTAACCGGACAGTATGGTGATTATTTAGAGCTCCCCCCTGAAAAACAACGGACCGCACATAAGTTGAATGTTAAAATTGATATTTCAAAATATGATGGGGCGCTCAAACAAGAGCTTCTTTATTACATTCAAAAGAAGGATGTTGAAGAACAAAATCGTATTGCTTTAGAGGAAATTCAAGAAAATAGTATCGTTGATTAAAAAAATCCGTTCTCTTTAGCTGAGGTGCCGTAACGAAGGTTTTGAAACAAGTGGTAAAGACAATCGGTACAGTATATTGCAGAAAATCTAAAAATTATATTTGGAGGAAACTGCAATGAAATCATTATTTGAACAAATTGGTGGCACTTATCGCGAGGAAAACGGTTATATTATTCCTAATTTAACTTTATGTATTGTTTCGTACTGGATTTCTGCTGGTAAAGATTGATCAACTGTAGTAAAGAAAACGGGAATAAACAGAAGAATATTTTAATCGGTAAAGATTTCGACCTTTTAAAATATTTGCGTAGTTCAGGACCAAGTTTCTTTTGTTCTTCCTTTCGTACGTTTTCGAAAGCCCATATAGCTTGTCGTATCCAATGGTATTTATCTACTATCTGTGTTGCATTTTTAAACC
>JAZNIW010000002.1:0-65561 GCA_045577695.1 Acutalibacteraceae bacterium | reverse complement strand
TAGCCAAAGCATTTAAACCTGAACCAGCCTTAAATGACTATTTTTAGGCATTTTTTGGCTCGCCGTCATTCATAGGCGAAAGCCTTATGAACTCCGTTTCACCAAAATCTACACAAAAAATAACTCATTTAAGGTCGTAAGAGTTTTGCAAGCAACATTATTTTTCGGTATACGCGGCAAAACCGCAGTAAATCCTTTCGGATTCACGAGGATTTTAACAATGTATAGCGAAAAATATGTCTTTCAAAACCTGATTCAAGTTTGAATGTTTTGGCTATGGGTAACTATTTTTTATTCTCTCTTCATATAATAATACTCCGAAATATTTAAAGGAGGGCTTTGTGTATGTGTGGTATTGCCGGAGAAATCAATTTAAAGCAAGGGGTTTCATACCAAGAATATCATCGCGAAATGCAAAAGACGTTACAGCGACGTGGACCGGATGACGGTGGGATTTACCGAACCGATGAGGTGGTGTTGCTTCATCGCCGCTTGGCGGTGATTGACCCTGAACACGGAAAACAACCTATGACGGTGCAGGCCGAGGGAAACGAATATACCATTTGCTACAACGGTGAACTGTATAACACCGAGGAAATTCGCACAAAACTGGTTCGTATGGGGGAGCGGTTTGAAACCGATACCGATACCGAAGTGGTGCTCAAGGCCTATCTTCGCTTGGGGGAAGAATGTCTGCATTGGTTTAATGGCATTTTTGCCTTTGCTGTTTTTGACCGCCTGCAACAAAGTTTATTTTTTGCGCGAGATAAAATGGGGGTAAAGCCCTTTTTCTTTGCGCAGAGAGCCGGCGGATTTGTCTTTGCCAGCGAACTCAAGGGACTACTTTGTCACCCCTTAATTTCTCCCGAAGTGGACCAAAACGGATTGGCTGAGTTGTTGTTCATTGGGCCGGGGCGTACGCCGAATAGCGGTGTCTTTCGTGAGGTGTTTGCCCTACCGCCGGGACAATGCGGAACCTTCGACCGCGACGGCCTGAAAATAAGACCCTATTTTTCCCTTTGCGACCGCGAAAACCGCGATTCGGTAGAAGAGGTAGTTGCAAAGGTGCGCAGCTTGGTGAAAGATGCCATTGAGCGGCAATTGGTCAGCGATGTTCCTCTTGGCACCTTTTTATCGGGGGGACTGGATTCCAGCATCATCAGCGCTTTAGCAGCCGCGCGTTTTCAAAAAGAGGGGAAGAAACTGCAAACTTTTTCCATTTCCTACAAAGACAACGAAAAGCATTTTAAAAGCAGTCGATTTCAACCCAATAGCGATGACGAATTTATCCGTATTATGGTAGAATTTTTGGGCAGCGAACATCACGCCGTGGTGGTGGATACCGACGAGGTGGTAGAGGCGCTTTATAGTGCGGTCGAGGCTCGCGACCTACCCGGTATGGCCGATGTAGATTCTTCGTTACTTCTTTTTTGCAAAGAAATCAAAAAGCACGTAACGGTGGCTCTTTCGGGGGAGTGTGCCGATGAAATTTTTGGTGGTTACCCGTGGTATCGCGACGAAAAAATCCGCTCCCGTTACGGGTTCCCGTGGGCACAGTCAACCGATTATCGACAGAGCTTCTTGCGTCCCGAATGGCAGGAAAAATTAAGGGGAAGTGAATATGTTGCCGCACGGTATGAGGCGACGGTAAAAGCGGCCTCGAAACGAGAGGGAATTTCCCCGTTAGAGGCGCGGATGCGAGAGATGGTATCCCTTAACACGCATTGGTTTATGCAGACCTTATTGGACCGCAAAGACCGTATGAGTATGTATAACGGATTAGAGGTGCGGGTACCTTTTTGCGATACCCGCATTGTCGAGTATCTTTATACGGTTCCCTGGGAAATCAAGGATTTAAAAGGCCGTGAAAAGGGGCTTCTTCGTACGGCGATGGAGGGGGTTTTGCCGGAAGAAATTTTGTGGCGCAAAAAAAGTCCTTATCCTAAAACGCATAATCCGGCCTATTTTGAAGCGGTGAAAGCTATTTTGCGGGATATTTTAAGTGACCCAAATGCACCCTTGTTTGAATGGTTGGATAAAAAGGCGGTTGAAGGGCTGCTTACCACCGAGCGTAGTGAGCCGTGGTATGGGCAACTGATGACCACACCGCAGACGGTGGCATATTTTATTATGCTGAATCATTGGATGAAAACCTATCGTGTAAAAATAGTTTGAAATTCGGTGGCACCTGCGGTATAATATAAAAAATGGGATAGGGTTTGACTGCTTTTGCTAGGAAGAAAAGGGGAAGAAGAACAATGCGAAAAAAAGCGATAGGAATGGGAATTCTTTTTCTTTGCCTTGCCATCTGTTTAGCGGGGTGCGGCCTCTGGCCGAATCTCCCCGCCGAAAAGAATTTGCCTGCCGCAGGCGAGGGAAAACTAACCGCCTATTTTTTGGATGTTGGCCAGGCGGATGCCAGCTTGTTCTTTTTGCCCGGCGGCGCCACCTTGTTGGTAGATGCCGGCAACCGCGGGGACGGTGACGAGGTGGTTTCTTATTTGCAAAAATGCGGGGTTAAGCGGTTGGATTATATCCTGGCCACTCACCCACACGCCGACCATATTGGCGGAATGGCCGAAGTGATAAAGGCCTTTGAGGTGGGAAAAATCTTTGCCCCGAAAATAGAAGCTGCCGATATTCCCACCACCCGTACCTACGAAGAATTTTTGTTAGCGGTTGGCGAAAAAGGGAAAAAACTTTATTCTCCTGAACAAGGCGATAAAATGGCAGAGGGGGAGGACTGGAGTCTCACCTGCCTTACCAAACAAAACACCGAAACGGGAAATTTAAATAATTATTCCATTGGGGTTAAACTTTCTTACGGCATCCATTCGGTGGTGCTCACCGGCGATGCGGAGCAAAACCGCGAGGTGGAAATGTTACGGGAAAATTCGCTTTCCTGCACGGTGTATAAGGTGGCGCACCACGGCAGCAGTGATTCGAACTCCTCTTTGTTTTTAAAGGCGCTTTCGCCTAAAGTGGCTGTTGTTTCCTGCGGCGAGGATAATTCCTACGGACACCCTCATCGCGAAGTATTGCAGTGGTTTTCACAACATCCAAAAATAGCTCTCTACCGCACCGACAAGGATAAAACCATAAAAATCACGCTGGATGGAAAAACCAACGAGGGAATGGAAATCACCACCGATTTACCGTCGGTTTGTGAATGAATTTCCCGGTTTTAAGGAGAAGGATATGTTAACCAGTAACACGCTAACCATTCACCAAAACGAGGGGGATTTGTATTATCTTACCTTTCCGAATTTGGAACAAGCCGGTGTAGTGGCTGCCTTTACCACTCGTATGGGGGGTGCCAGTCGCGGACGTTACGCTTCGATGAATATGAGTTTCACCAATGGCGATGATCCCGCCGCGGTTAAGGAAAATTACCGGATTTTGTTTACTGCCTTGAGGCTCGACCCCGCTCGCGCTGTACTGAGTCATCAAACCCATACCGACCATATTTTGGCGGTCGGGGAGGAGATGGCCGGTGCGGGAATCTTTAAAGAGAGGCCGTATACCAATATTGACGGATTGATGACCAATGTGAAAAATCTGCCGCTGGTGACCCAGTTTGCCGATTGTGTGCCTCTGCTTTTTTACGATCCCGTAAAGAAAGCGGTGGCTACCTCTCACGCCGGTTGGCGCGGTACCGTACAAGAAATCGGCCGAAAAACGGTTGAAAAAATGGTCGACCAATACGGTTCAAATCCGGCCGATATTTTGGCGGCCATCGGTCCTTCCATCGGTCCGTGCTGTTATGAGGTTGACGACCTGGTGGCAGAGGGATTCGCCCCCTTAACCAATGTTGCCAATGAGGAAGTTTTTACATCAAAGGAAAATGGAAAGTATTGGCTCAATTTACAGAAAGCCAACCGCTTAATCTTAGAGGCGGCCGGTCTGCGAACAGAGAATATTTGTGTAAGTGATTTGTGTACCTGTTGTCACAGTCAATATTTTCATTCCCACCGCGCCACGGGGGGAAGCCGAGGCAATTTAGCCGCGGTGATTGCCTTAAAATAATCATTCTTAAAAATACGAAAGAGCATTGAGGGTTTTTCTCTCAATGCTCTTTTGTTTGCATAAGACAGATGCTTTATATCCATAATACCGCTTTCTCTTGTTTGCTCTTGTGTTTTTTCAAAACGATGGTTTTATGCCGGGGATGATCTTTTGGACCATTTTCTTTGAGTTTAAAGGCATTGATAAGGCGGCGATGTTTGAATTTTTTCTCCATTTTCGCTTTCCATAGTTGGCGCTCATAAAACTGGGTTAATTCATAAGGAACTTAGATGAAAAAAGCCCCACACCGCAGTGCAGGGCAAAAGTTTTTTCTTTTTTGTTTCAGCAAGCAAGGACAATTGTGCGGCCAAAACAAAATTATATTCCTAAAAAGGTTCGGGCTTGTTAGCGTTTGGAGGTGATTTCGGTTTTGCCGCCCATATAGGGTTGCAAAGCTTTTGGAATAAGCACACAGTAATGCTCGCCGTCAAAACGGAGATTGTTTTCTAAAAAGGCAATCAACATACGGGGCGGGGCTACGACCGTGTTGTTTAGGGTGTGGGCCAAATATTTTCTGCCATCCTCCCCTTTGACGCGAATGCCTAGACGACGGGCTTGGGCATCACCCAGATTGGAACAAGAGCAAACCTCAAAATATTTTTGCTGTTTCGGGCTCCAAGCCTCGATGTCGTAGGATTTTACTTTAAGGTCGGCCAGGTCACCGGTGCAGCATTCCAAGGTACGAACCGGAATATCCATACTGCGGAAGAGCTCTACCGAATAGCTCCACATTTTGTGGAACCAATCCATACTTTCCTCCGGCTTGCAGAGGACAATCATTTCTTGCTTTTCAAACTGATGAATGCGGTAAATGCCACGTTCTTCAATGCCGTGAGCGCCCTTTTCCTTACGGAAGCAGGGGGAATAACTGGTTAAGGTTAAGGGGAGTTTTTCGGCCGGAGTAATGGTGTCAATGAATTTACCAATCATTGAATGCTCCGAGGTGCCGATTAGGTAAAGGTCCTCACCCTCAATCTTGTACATCATAGCATCCATTTCTTCAAAACTCATCACGCCGGTTACCACGTTGCTTCGAATCATAAAAGGGGGAATACAGTAGGTGAAACCCTTATCGATCATAAAATCACGGGCGTAGGCCGTCACGGCTGAATGCAGACGGGCGATGTCTCCCATCAGATAATAGAAGCCTTCACCGGCTACGCGGCCGGCCGATTCCTTGTCGATGCCGTCAAACAAGGCCATAATATCGGTATGGTAGGGAATTTCAAAATCGGGAGTGGTTGTTTCACCAAAGCGCTCCACTTCCACATTATCGTTATCGTCTTTTCCCACCGGAACGCTTTCATCTACGATGTTGGGGATTTTCATTTGAATTTCTCGAACCATCGTTTCCAAAAGGGCTTCCTTTTTTTCTAAGGCTTTGAGTTCGTCGGCCTGCTCATTGACCAAACGCTTCATCTCTTCGGCCTCTTCCCGTTTGCCTTGGCCCATTAAATAACCGATTTGTTTGCTCACCTTGTTGCGGTTAGAGCGCAATTCATTGGCGCGGGTGTTCGCTTCGCGCTTCTGGTGATAAAGGTCAATAATTTCATCTACCAAAGGAAGTTTGGAATCTTTAAACTTCTTTTTAATGTTTTCTTTGACCAATTCCGGATTGTCACAGATAAATCGAATGTCCAGCATAGTGAATCCTCCCGTTTGCTGAATTTTTATATTGCCTATTATTGTTTACTTTGGGCAATTTTACGCCCCATATATACACCCATCGCCGAGGCCATCATTAGACCTCTGGTCCAGCCACTGGAATCGCCAAGACAGTGCAGACCTTTGATATTAGTGTTGAGGTTTGCATCCATTTTAACACGGTTGCTGTAAAATTTCAACTCCGGCGAGTAAAGCAAAGTTTCGTACGAGGCAAAACCGGGCACCACGTGGTCGACCGCCTGCATAAAGTGGATGATATTGGTCATAGCGCGGTAGGGCATAGCGGCGGTGATATCACCGGCCACGGCATCGGTTAAGGTGGGGCGAATGTTGGATTGCGCCAACTCTTTCGGCCATGTGCGTTTGCCGTCTAAAATATCGCCAAATCGTTGCACCAAAATATGGCCATCTCCCAACATATTGGTAAGTTCACCCACCTTTTGGGCATAGGCAATGGGTTGATTAAATGGTTGATTAAAGTTGTGCGAGCACAAAATGGCCACGTTGGTATTGCCGGATTTGAGTTCTTTGTAAGAATGTCCGTTTACCACTGCCAAATCGTTGTCGTAATTTTCTTGAGAAACAAATCCACCGGGATTTTGGCAGAAGGTACGCACCTTGTTTTTGAAGGGACTGGGATAACCGATTAACTTGGATTCGTAAAGAACTTTATTTACTTTTTCCATCACTTCGTCGCGCACTTCTACTCGAACACCGATATCTACTGTGCCGGGTTGGTGGGCGATGCCGTGCTCACTGCAAAGCCCTTCAAACCAGTCGGCACCGCGGCGGCCGGTTGCGATGATGGTGCGGTCGGCTTCAATTTCCAAAGATTCTTTTCCGTTGGTGATTTGGACACCGGTACAAACACCGTCTTTTAAAATCACATCGCAACATTCGTAACCAAACAGCATTTCCACGCCGTTTTTCATCAGATATTGCTCAATAGCATAGTAAATATCCTGCGCTTTTTCGGTGCCGAGATGGCGAATGGGGCAATCGACCAATTTTAGGCCTGCCTGAATGGCGCGCTTGCGGATATCCTTGACTGCTTGGTCGTTGCTGATGCCTTCAATGTGCGTATCGGCGCCGAACTCCAAATAAATTTTATCGGTGTAATTGATCAGTTCTTGGGCAAAATCCTCCCCAATGAGGGAAGGGAAATCGCCGCCTACTTCGTAACTTAAGGAAAGCTTACCGTCTGAAAAGGCACCGGCACCCGAAAATCCGGTGGTGATATGACAATAGGGCTTGCAGTTGACACATTGTTTGGTTTTGTGCTTGGGGCAACGGCGATTTTCAATTGCCACGCCCTTTTCCACGATCAAGATCTTGTCTTTACAGCCGTGGCGCAATAACTCTAATGTGGTAAAAATACCGGCCGGCCCGGCCCCGATGATAACGATATCTTTTTTCATACGAAGACCCTTTCTTTTTTGTGATAGGATAGCCAAAGTATTCAAACTTGAATCCGGTTTTGGAAGACATATTTTTCGCTATATATTGTTAAAATCCTCGTAAATCCGAAAGCCTATGAATGACGGTGAGCCAAAAAATGCCTAAAAATAGCCATTTAAGGCTGGTTCAAGTTTAAATACTTTGGCTAAGGCGTTTTTTAAAAGTTTACCCCAAAAATACCCGCAGGCCGATGAACCTGCGGGTATTTGTAAAAAAACAAGTGGTTTTAAGGGTCCCTCTGTGCAAAGCCAACCGAGGGCTGGTATTGCGCTGCAACCGTTATCTCTTGGAGAATTGGGGTGCGCGACGGGCGCCTTTAAGGCCGTATTTCTTACGCTCTTTCATTCTCGGGTCACGAGTGAGAAGACCGGCTTTTTTCAGGGTCGGACGAAGTTCCTCGTCGAATTGAAGCAAAGCGCGGGAAAGGCCGTGACGGATCGCACCGGCTTGACCGGTAACACCACCGCCGGCTACGCGGCAAACGATATCAAATTTTCCTTCGGTGGCGGTCAAATCCAACGGTTGACGAACGATGAGTTTTAAGGTCTCCAGACCGAAATATTCGTCGATGTCACGGTCGTTGATGGTGATTTTACCGGTACCACTGTAAACGCGAACACGAGCTACCGAGCTTTTTCTTCTGCCGGTGCCGTAGAAATAAGGTTTTCCTTCAAACATGGTATTCCTTCCCCCTTCTTAAAATTCCAGAACTTCGGGTTTTTGAGCAGCGTGCTTGTGAGCATCGCCACTGTAAACGCGAAGACGGGTTAATGCCTTGCGGCCGATGGTGGTGTCGGGAACCATACCCTTAACCGCCAAGGTCATAGCCAATTCAGGACGGGTGGCCATTAAGGTTTTGTATTGAACTTCTTTCAAACCACCAACATAACCGGTATGACGGCGATAGTATTTGTTTTCCAACTTTTTGCCGGTTAAAACGGCTTTGTCCGCATTGATGATGATAACGTGGTCACCACAGTCAACGTGGGGGGTGAACTCGGTCTTAATTTTTCCTCTGAGAAGATCTGCGGCCTTAACGGCAACACGTCCGAGGGGTTTTCCGGCGGCGTCGATGATGTACCATTTACGTTGTACTTCGGCCGGTTTTGCCATAAAAGTAGACATAACATTTCCTCCAACTAAATATTTCGAAATCATTTTCGTGCCAAAGTATGATACCATAAGCGAGTTTTTTTGTCAACACTTTTTTATACTTTTTTTAATTTACAATCCACAAGCTCTTGTTTTCTCTTTTTTTCTTCGTTTTTCTCTTATTTGCTCGTTTATTATTTTTTGTTATTTTCTTGGTTTTCCAATAAAACTTGCTCGGCAGCCATCAAAATGGCCGCGCGGGCACTATGAAAATTCAGACCGCCTTGCATCCATACGGCAAAGGGCTCCCGCAGGGGGGCATCGGCCGAAAGCTCAATCGACGAGCCAAGGGTGAAAGCGCCGGCCGCCATAATTACCTTATCGTCATAACCCGGCATATCCCACGGCTCGGGGGAGAGGTGTGAGTCAACCGGTGCGCCGCTTTGCAACCCCCTACAAAAACCAATGAGATTTTTTGGAGTTTTCAGCAGAATAGCTTGAATGATATCGCCACGGGTTTCTTCCACGGTGGGGGTGACGGAAAAGCCCATTTCGGTAAAGAGGGCGGCGGCATATACGGCGGCCTTCATAGCTTCTCCTGTGATGTGGGGGGCGTGGAACAAACCCATATAGAGTTCGCGGTTGTGACCGAGTGAGGCTCCCACCTCGCGGCCGACACCCGGCGCCGTCATACGGTAGGAGCAGGATTCTACCAAATCGCGCCGACCGGCGATATAGCCGCCGCAAGGGGCAATGCCGCCGCCGGGATTTTTAATTAGCGATCCGGCTATAATATCGGCACCCACCTGCACCGGTTCCTTTTTTTCGGTAAATTCGCCATAGCAGTTGTCTACCATGATAATGGTATCGGCATAGGCGGCACGGACGGTTTGGCAGATAGCTTCTATTTCGCTTATGGTTAAACTGGGGCGAAGGGAATAGCCGCGCGAACGCTGAATGTAGACCATCTTTGGCTTTTCGCGACCAACCGCTTCTTGGATGGCGGGAAGGTCCGGCCGACCGTTCTCGGTCAAGCTAACCTCCTTATAATGCACCCCGAAATCGGCCAAAGAGCCATCGGTTTTGTGGTCGCATCCCAACACCCCGATTAAGGTGTCGTAGGGGCGACCGGTGACACAAAGCATAGTATCTCCCGGACGGAGCAGGCCAAATAAAGCCACCGTTAAGGTGTGGGTGCCGCTGGCAAAACCGTGACGAATCAGGGCATCCTCTGCCCCGAAAATTTCGGCCAAAACTGCATCGAGGTCATCCCGCCCCTTGTCACCGTATCCGTAGCCGGTTGTGGGGGCGAAATTGCTTTCGCTGACGCGGTGATGAATAAAGGCGGAGAGTACCTTTAATTGATTATATTCGCATATACGGTCGATGTCGGAAAACTGTTGTTGTGCGCGGTTGATGGCTGCCTCGTCCAAAGGAGCGATTTTTTGGTTCACAGAAAAAAAGGGAAGCATATTACATTACCTCTATGTTTATGTTTTGATATTGCGCGACGGTACCACATTCGGAAAAGCCGCAGGAACGATAAAAAGGAAGCAGGGATTTTTCACAAGCGGCGAAAATATTTCGCCCTCCTAAACGCGAAATACATTCCAACAACACCGCTTTTCCGATACCTCGACCGCGTGCTGCGGGAATGGTAGCAACGCCGCTGATAACGGCGGCGTTATCGGTGATGTGAGAACAAACCGCCACGGCGGAATTTTCTTTTATGGCTACGCAGGCGGTGCCGTGACGAAGGCGATGGGAGATATCGGTATACCAAGCAGTCACATCTCCAAGTTGCAAATGCGGCAACGGTTCTGCTGTTAAAATTTCATACACCAAGGCAAGGGGTGGTGGTTGGGTGGGTGATTGGTTTATCCCTTGTCCCGTTCTTGTTACCACGCAATAGGTGGTGGTGGGGGCAAAGCCCAATGCTTGTAACAAGGTTGATTCCGCCTGCAAAAAATGAAAGTCGATGGCTTGTAAAAAGGCCGCCAGTTCGGCGTAGTCGGCCGACGGTTCGGCGACCAGAAAAACGGTTTCTTCCATTTTGGCAAGTAGGGCGGTGGGACAGCCCTCTTGGATTTGCACCCAAACGGTAAAAAAGGGATAATCGGTGCCGTAGGCCGCAAGGGTAGAAAGGATTTTCACCCCGACAAAACTCTCCGCACAAGGCAGAAAAGGGGGTGAATTTTTTTGGTGAAGAGTAATCATTGGTTGGCCCTCGCCAACGCATTCAGTAAAACAAGAGCCAAATCTTTCTTAGCTTTTATATCGAGCATATCGGCGAGAGCGACGTCGGCGTGAATATACCGACAAGGCGTTGCTAAGGTTATGGTGGGAATACCGCTTTTGGTTAGACTAACGGCGCCGGCATTATTGCCGCCCGCCACCATTTTTTTGGTTTGAATGGGAATGTTGTGTTGTTTCGCAAGGTCGAAGGCTTTATTTAGCAGTGTACGAGGATAAAGGGTGGTGCGGTCCATAAAGGGAACCGTAACCCCCTGTCCGAGATGACAGACCGTTTCTTCTGCGCGAACGCCATGCAGGTCGGCTGCAGTGGTCGATTCCAGCACCACGGCCACATCGGGAGAAACCGTATAGGCGGCGGTTTTCGCACCGCGTAGGCCCAGCTCCTCTCCCACGGTAAAGGTGGCATAAAAATCATATTCGGCAGGTTGTTGCAACAGACGGATTAAGACGGCACATCCCACTCGATTGTCTAACGCTTTGGCGAACAAGGTGGTTTTGCCGCTTTCTTTGTAAAAGGGAACAAAGGTGCCAATTTGGCCGATTTCAATCTGTTCTAATGCTTCTTGTTTATTGGCGGCACCGATGTCGATGGTAAGTTGGTCTAAGGTGGGATTAACCTTGCGTTCGGCAGCAGAGGAAAGATGAATCGGCTTGCTGCCAATGACTCCGACCACTTGGTCGAAGGCTACCCGTTTACAGAGCAATGCACTGATTTCTATCCCGCCCACCACGGCAAACCGAAGAAGTCCCGTTTCGGTTACATCGGTGATAATCACACCGACTTCATCCATATGGGCATCCAGAAGAACCTTATGATAGGGTCGTTTTATGCCTTTTTTAAAGGCAATAATATTGCCCATACGATCCACAGAGGCATCGCATTCTTTCTCAATTTGAGAGAGAATAAAATCTCGCACGGGGCTCTCCGCACCTGAGGGGCCGTTTAACGTACAGAGTTGTTTTAATAAGGAGATGCATTCTTTCATACCGGCTCTCCTTTCATCGCGTAATGATACAGTAAATCGCAAACAGCCTGCAGATCGGCAAGGTCAACCACTTCGACGGGGGTGTGCATATGGCGAAGCGGAATCGAAACCAACCCGCTGGGAATGCCCCCACCCGTGAGGGCGATGGCATCGGCATCGGTGGATGTAGTCCCACCCATCACTTCTAAGGTGAAGGGAATGTTTTGTTGTTTAGCGGTTTGTTTTAAGGCATTATAAATTGCCCCGGAGAGAACGGGTGAAACACCAATCATAGCCCCACTTCCCAGCTTGGCCGTTTTGTGCGTGGGGACATCGGGACAGTCCCCAAAACTGACGTCGACCGAAATGCTCTGATCAGCCGGATGGGCAAAACTGCCTACCTTGGCTCCGCGTAACCCCAACTCTTCCCCCAAAGGAAAAAACAGTTGCAGATTAAAAGGACAGTCGGCCGTGGCTAACCGTTTGCCGGTTGCAATCACGGCCGCTACGCCGCAACGGTTGTCCATCGCTTTACCGGTAATGCGGCTACCGAGCAAAGGGGTGGCAGGTGCATCAAACAGCACAAAATCACCAAGCGAAACTTTTTCGCCAATATCGGCGCGGCCGGTATCAATATAACAATCTTCAAACGAAGCGCAGGTATCCTCCTTTTTCAAATGGGGCGGCAAACCGGCAAAGACACCGGTGAGGATTTCTTTGCCGAAAATGCGAACGGGGGTGGAGGGCAGAAAGCGCCCATCCAATGTTCCGACCGGCGAAACGGCCAAAAAGCCATCTTCAAAAATATTGGTGACGATCATACCGACTTCGTCTATATGGGCTTCAAGCATAAGGGTGTGTTTTGCACCTTTATCCATAGTGGCCAACAGATATTGTTCGGTACGATGGATGGTGCTAAACGGTGCTAAATGCTTTACGGCAACATCCACAGCCGTTTGACGGTGGCCAATGGCTTCGGCATCGGCTAATTCACAAAGAAGTTGTTTTAGGTGTAACATATTGGCATTCCTTTTTGGTTTATAATTCGTTTACCAGCTTTTTAAAGGTATCACCGCGTACGGCAAAATTGGGGAAAGCGTCGAAACTGGCGCAGGCGGGACTCAGGGTAACCACGTCGCCGGAAACGGCATTTTCGTGGGCGATTTGCACCGCTTCCTGTAAGTTTTTTGCGTGGAGAATGGTGGGGTTGTAACCCATATACCGAGGGTCCTTTTTCACGGCTTTTTCAATTTTTTCGGCGGTTGGCCCCGTTAAAATTAAGAGTTTTACCTTTTCGATAATATAGGGTACCATTGGGTCAAAGGGAATGTGTTTGTCATATCCGCCGGCCAAAAGAATAATATTTTTATCAAAGGATTTCAGCCCCGCAATGGTGCGAGTGGGACTGGAGGCGATGGAATCGTTATAGTAGCGCACACCGTCCTTTTCGCGTACGAATTCAATGCGGTGTTCTACACCCATAAATTCTTGGGCCACTTGACGGATTTCGTCGGCACCTACATAGCCCCAAACAGCTGAAATGGCGGCCAAATAGTTTTCGACGTTGTGTTCACCCAAAATGGCAATATCGCTTTTGTTCATAATGGGTGCATTGATACCGCGATAGCTCATAAACAGATTACCGTCGGCATCCAACCAAGCACCGTTTTTCACCCGTTGATTCATACTGAAGTGCAGCAGTTGACCCCGCACTTCACGGACAAAGCCGTTAGTAATGCTGTCATCGTAATTGAGCACGGTGCGGGAGAAGGCGTTTTGATGCAGAATAATGTTTTTCTTGGCGTCAATGTATTCGTCCATATCCTTATGCACATCCAAATGGTTGGGGGCCACGTTGGTTATCACCGCCACATCGGGACTTTTTCGCATCGAGATTAGTTGGAAAGAGGAAAGTTCTACCACCACAAAATCGTCGGGCGAAATGGATTCCAGTTCGGGTAGTAAGGGGCGTCCAATGTTGCCGCCCACGTGAACCTTTTTACCGGCTGCTTCTAACATTTTCGCAATGAGAGTCGTGGTGGTTGTTTTTCCGTCCGAACCGGTAACGGCAAAAATGGTCGCGGGACATAGGTCGAAAAACACCTCCATCTCCGACGTGACGGCGATGCCTTTATGTCGCGCTTCGGCCAACTCCGGTAAATGGAAGTTCATACCGGGGGTGCGGAAAATTACGTCAACCTCTAAATCTTTTAAATAATCTTCGCCAAGGCGAAGTTCGGCGCCGGCCTGTTCCAAACGGTCGGCCAGTTCGCCGATGGCGGCCCGTTCTCGGCGGTCACAGGCAAACACTCTGGCCCCTTTTTGTAAAAATTTCAAAATCAAGGGGGTATTGCTGATGCCAATGCCGCACATGGCGATTCGTTTTTGGTGAATGGAATCGAATAACTGTTTGCAATCCATAAAAAAACCTCCAAGAAAAAAATGGATATTTTTATACAAAATATAGTATACACGATACAGCAGAGAAAATCAAATGCTATTGTGTATTTTTTCAAAAAGCCCAAATCCAAAAAAGCTCCTTTTAAAAATTAAAAAGGGGTGATGCAACCTTATCGGGAATAAGTTTTTCACTATTTAAAAACAAAAATTGTATTTGATATTCAAAGAAAGGTATTGATTTTGAAAAAACCGTTTTGCGGGGATTGGTTATCCCGGCCGTTTGGGGCACCTTTTTTATTTGGGCATATTGGATTTCTTTGCCGGTTTTGGATAGTAGACCGTGAAACAAAAAGCAACAAAAAAGGGAATTGGTTGAAAGGAAAAGAATCGGAAAAATTTGTTGATTTTGGATTGACAAGGAAAAAGAGGATGTGTTAAAATGTTAGGGTTCTAACATTTTGGGCAGAAGGGGTGTGATAAGGATGGCATGCGACAAACACATTGGGTTGGAACTCAAAAAAACCACGAACCTTATTCGTCGCAAAATCGATAATGCTATGGCCGTACATGGATGGGAAAAATTGACCCATATGCAAGGACGAGTGATTAACTATCTTTGTTGCCACGAAGGGCAGGCTGTCTTTCAAAAAGATTTGGAAACCGAGTTTTCCATTCGTCGTTCCACTGCTACGGCCATATTGCAAACGATGGAGAAACACGGTTTAATCGAGCGAAAAGCGGTTTTGCAAGATGCTCGCTTAAAACAAATTCTTCCCACCGAAACAGCACGGCGGCGCCACGGTTTGTTTGTGGCCGAAATCGAGCGTGTAGAGCAAACGGTGTTGGCAGGAATTACGAAGAAAGAGCGGGAGATGTTGTTCGCCCTTCTTATTAAAATAAGGCAGAATTTAGGAGAAAATGTAAAATGATAAAACAATTGGCAAAATGCATACGGGAGTATAAACTCCCTTCTGTTTTAGCTCCGATAACAATTATGTTAGAGGTGGCAATGGAGGTAATTATTCCCCTTATTATGGCCAAATTGATTGATAACGGCCTAAACAAAGGGGATATGCGCTACGTTGGCTGGTGTTGCTTGGTTATACTGATTTGCTGCCTGCTTTCGATGGCGTTCGGTTTGTTATCGGCGCGTTGGTCGGCGGTAGCATCGGCCGGGTTCGCCAAGAATGTACGGCACGATATGTATCACAACATTCAAAATTTTTCCTTTACCGGCATCGATAAATTCTCCACTTCGGGATTGGTTACGCGGCTTACCACCGACGTCACCAATCTGCAAAACGCCTATCAAATGGTCATTCGCATTGCTTTTCGAAGTCCTTCTATCTTTTTGTTTTCTTTAATAATGGCCTTTCAGGTCAATTACCGCTTGGCCCTTATTTTCTTAGGTATTATACCTATATTAGGGGTTGGCTTGTTTTGGATTATCTCCCACGCACACCCCATTTTTCGCCGCACCTTCAAAACCTACGATAAATTAAACGGCGTGGTACAGGAAAATCTGCGAGGTATCCGCGTGGTCAAATCTTACGTGCGGGAAGAATATGAAAAAGAAAAATTCTGTGACGTTTCGGGAACCATTTATCGCGATTTTGTCACGGCTGAAAAATGGGTGGCCTTAAATTCTCCTTTGATGCAAATGTGTATGTATGGTGGGATGTTGCTGATTGCTTGGTTTGGTACAAAACTTATTGTATCGCACAGTATGACCGAGGGCGAATTGCTTAGTATGATTACCTACGCCATGCAGGTGCTTTCGAGCTTGATGATGCTTTCAATGATTTTTGTTATGCTAACCATTTCACGCGCTTCGGCCGAACGGGTCTGCGAGGTATTACGGGAAGAAACCGATTTAAAAAACCCCGCCAATCCCGTGACCAAAGTGGCCGATGGCAGCATTGTGTTCGATCACGTTTCCTTTGCCTATGGGAAGAAGAGCGGGCAAGGTGAAAGCTGCATTAAAGATATTTCTTTCTCTCTTCGATCGGGCGATACGGTCGGCATTATCGGTGCGACCGGTAGCGCCAAATCAACCTTGGTGAGCTTGATTCCGCGTCTTTACGATGTGAAGAGCGGCTCGGTTTCGGTTGGAGGGGTAGATGTGCGGGATTACGATATTCAAACCTTGCGTAACCAGGTGGCGGTAGTCTTGCAAAAAAATGTGTTATTTTCGGGCACCGTAAAAGAAAATTTGCGTTGGGGCAATGCAGCAGCCACCGACCAACAGTTGGTGGAAGCCTGCCGCATTGCACAGGCCGATTCCTTTATACAGGAGATGGAAAATGGGTACGATACCTTTATTGAGCAAGACGGCACCAATGTTTCGGGGGGACAAAAACAACGGCTTTGTATTGCACGTGCCCTTTTAAAAAATCCTAAGGTGATTATCTTCGACGATTCGACCAGCGCGGTCGACACCAAAACCGATGCCCTCATTCAAAAGGGCTTGGCAAAGACTCTGCCCGATACCACGAAAATTATTATTGCCCAGCGTATTTCTTCGGTGAAACACGCCGATTTGATTTTGGTGCTGGAGGATGGACGGCTGGATGGCATCGGCACTCACGACGAATTGTTGGCCACCAATGCCATTTATCGCGAAGTGTATGAGTCACAAGAGAAAGGGGGGCTTCACCATGATGCACGGTAGAGGCGGCCGATTCGGCCAAAAGGTTGGCCATATGAATGGAAAACCCATTGCGCGGCCGGATAAAAAAACGGTTGCACGGTTGCTTTCCTTATTGTTGCCCTATAAATTTCGTTTGGGATTGGTGTTGCTTTGCATCATCATCAGTGCAGTGACGAACGTGGTAGTTTCTTCTTCCATCGGAAAGTTGATCGACCGTTACATCACCCCGATGTTGCAAACGGTTGATGCCGGCGGGGTAGCCGATTTTATGCCTCTACTCCGAGCCGTTTTGGCTTTGGCGGTGGTTTGTTTGTTGGGAGTTGTGGCAGGTTATGCGTATCAAATTTTAATGGTGAAGATTTCCCAAGGTGTGTTAAAAACGGTGCGGGATAATATGTTTGGCCATATGCAGCGGTTGCCCATTCGGTATTTTGATACCCATTCCCACGGCGAGATTATGAGCCATTATACCAACGATACCGATACGCTGCGGCAGATGATTTCTCAAAGTGTTCCGCAGTTATTTCATTCCATCGTTTCCATTACGTCGGTCTTTTTTGCGATGCTTTCCATCAGCGTGTATTTAACGGTTTTTGTATTGCTTACGGTGGCGGCAATGATGGCTTTGGCCGGCAAAATCGGAGGAAAGATGGGGGTCTACTTTGTCGGGCAACAAAAAGCCATAGGCCGTATGAACGGGTATATTGAGGAGATGGTAAACGGCCAGAAGGTGGTTAAGGTGTTTTGCCGCGAAGAAAGAGCCAAGCAGGATTTTGACCGGTTTAACCAAGAACTTTGCGAGGATGCGACCAAGGCCAATGCCATTGCCAATATAATGGGGCCATTGATGAACAATATGGGCCACATTCAGTATGTGTTGGTGGCGGTATTGGGTGCTCTTTTGGCCGTGAGCGGATTTGGGACTATTGCGGGAGTAACCTTCGGCGGATTTGGTGGTCTTACCTTGGGGAGCATAGCTTCCTTTTTATTGCTCAGCCGCAACTTTACTATGCCTATCAATCAGGTGTCGCAACAGATTAATTCGGTGGTGATGGCTATGGCCGGTGCTGCGCGCATTTTCGCCTTGATGGACGAGGTAGAGGAACATGATGAGGGGTATGTTACCTTGGTGAATGCTCGCCGTACCGAAAACGGACTTGTCGAAAGCGATTGCCGTACCGGATTATGGGCTTGGAAACACTGTCACGGAGACGGCAGCGTGACCTATACCGAGTTGGCCGGCGATGTTAAACTCACCCACGTGGACTTCGGTTACACCGAAGAAAAAACCGTTCTGCACGATATCACGCTGTATGCCGAGCCGGGACAAAAGGTGGCCTTTGTGGGGGCTACCGGTGCCGGCAAAACCACCATTACCAATTTGATTAATCGCTTTTATGATATCAAAAAGGGAAAAATTCATTACGACGGCATCAACATTGATAAGATTCGCAAAGAAGATTTACGCCGCTCGCTGGGTGTGGTATTGCAGGAGGTCAACCTGTTTACGGATACCGTAATGGAAAATATTCGGTACGGGAAATTGGATGCCACCGATGAAGAATGTATCGCGGCGGCAAAATTGGCCAATGCCGACAGTTTTATCCGAATGTTGCCCAACGGGTACGATACCGTGCTGTCAGGGGATGGTGCCGGCCTTTCGCAAGGGCAACGCCAGCTGATTTCAATTGCGCGCGCTGCTGTGGCGGACCCACCGGTTATGATTTTGGATGAGGCCACCTCCAGCATAGACACTCACACGGAATCTATCGTGCAAAAAGGAATGGATAGTCTGATGAAAGGACGCACTGTCTTTGTGATTGCCCACCGCCTTTCGACGGTGCAAAATGCGGATGTGATTATGGTGCTGGACCAAGGACGGATTATCGAGCGGGGCAGTCATGAGCAGTTGATAGCCGAACAGGGAAGATATTATCAGCTTTATACCGGTGCGTTTGAATTGGAATAATAACGGGCCGAAAAATAAAAATTTCCTCTTGACAAGGGGAAAAGATTGTGGTATGATGTTCGTCGACAAGAAAGAAGAACAGACCGACCGTTCTCACCCTCCGGTTTTCCAAAAGGGTCAATAAAGGCACGTTCTTCCCAATGTGGGGGTACGTTTCTTGTGTTGCTTTATTGGCGCGGACGGTTTTGGCTGTCCGTGCTTTTTTAGGTTTTGGAGGTGCTTGCAATCAGCATGAAAGAGTTAACCATTAACGAGGACATTCGCGAAAAGGAAGTGCGTGTCATCGACACCGACGGTTCCCAACTCGGCATTATGAAAACGTCTGCCGCTTTGGAAATCGCCTACGGCAAGGATTTGGATTTGGTTTGTATGTCGCCCAATGCTACGCCGGTTGTCTGCAAAATTATGGATTACGGAAAATACCGTTTTGACCAGACCAAGCGGGAAAAGGAATCGCGTAAAAACCAAAAAGTGGTGGAAATGAAAGAAATCCGTTTGGGGCTTAGTATTGATACCCACGATTTCGAAACCAAAGGAAACCACGCCAAGAAATTTTTGCAATCGGGACACAAAGTAAAGGTTTCCATTCGCTTCCGCGGCCGTGAGATGGGACATCCCGAAATCGGTTTGGAAAATATGAAACGCTTCGCTGAATTTTGTTCGGAGTTTTCTGTTGTGGAAAAGCCCGCGAAAATGGAAGGCCGCAATATGCTGATGTTTTTAGCCCCGAAGCCGGTAAAATAATCAAAACGAATGGTTTTATAAGGAGGATATAAAAATGCCGAAAATCAAAACTCACAGTGGCGCAAAAAAACGTTTTAAACTGACCAAGAATGGAAAGGTAAAACGCGCCCACGCTTTTAAATCGCACATCTTGAACAAGAAGACTACCAAACGCAAGAGAAATCTTCGCAAGACCGTTGTTGCCGACGCAACCAATGTAGCCGCGGTCAAGAAAATGATTCCTTACAAATAAGTAAAAATAACGGAGGTAACGATAAATGGCACGAGTAAAAGGCGCTATGATGACGCGCAAAAGAAGAAAAAAAGTTTTAAAACTTGCCAAAGGCTACTTTGGTGCAAAGCATAGATTGTTTAAAACGGCAAAAGAAGCTGTTATGAAATCCGGCAACTATGCCTACATTGGCCGTAAACTGAAAAAACGTGATTTCCGCCGTCTGTGGATTACTCGTATTTCGGCTGCTGCTAAAATCAATGGTATGAATTATTCTACCTTTATGAACGGTCTGAAAAAAGCCGGCATTGAAATGAATCGCAAGATGCTTGCCGACTTGGCCGTAAACGATGCGAAGGGCTTTGCCACTTTGGTAAAGGCGTCTAAAACCGCGTTGGAAAAATAATGAATTTCGCCCGAGTACAAATGAGTTTCTCGGGCGGTTTTTCATTTTTATTGACCGAAAAAACCGAGAAGAGAGAGGGGGATTTTAGGTGATTACATCCAAGGATAATGCCCGTGTAAAACGGGTGGCGCAACTTACCGCTTCGGCGCGCAAACGGCGGGAAAACGGCGTTTTTTTGCTGGAGGGAACACGTCTTTGCCAAGAGGCTTTGCAAGATAATCTTATCATACAAGAACTTTATTATACCGCTTCGGTGGTAGTCGCCGAACCTGATTTAATCTCTGCCCTCTCTGTTCGTGCCGCTGTTTGCGAAGAAGTTTCCGAGGCGGTTTATGCCAAAATGTCGGATACTTGTTCACCGCAGGGAATTTTGTTGGTGGTTGCCTTTACCCGTCCGCCGATTTTGCCGAAAGAGGGACGTTTTCTCGCTTTTGAAAAGGTTAGCGACCCTTCCAATTTGGGAGCGGCTGCCCGCACAGCCGAAGCCCTTGGCTTTGCCGGGTTGTTGGTAGCCAACCAGGGGGTAGACCCCTTTTCGCCCAAATCATTGCGGGCTTCGATGGGTGCTTTGTTGCGCCTACCGGTTTGTTGCACAAAGGATTTTCTCGGCACCTTACAAGAGTATCGGCAACAGGGATTCACCCTAAATGCTACGGTGGTAGATGCCGACGCTACCCCCGTTCAAAACATTTCTTTCGGGCAAAAAGAAATTGTCCTTATCGGCAACGAGGCCAATGGGTTAAGCGAGGCCGCCAAGATGCTTTGCGACCGTCGTCTCACCATTCCAATGGTGGGGCGTGCCGAGTCACTTAATGCCGCTATGGCAGCCACCATTGTGATGTGGGAGATGGGCCGATGAACCGCTTTCACATTCCCTTTTCTTATACGGTGGGATATTTATTTCTTTCTCGCCTATTTGGTGTTGGCAACGGCAAATGGCAAGAGGCACTGGTACTTCGTCCCTCGCTCGAGGAAGTCTGCAGTATGACCGATGCCGAATGGAAAGAATCGGGTTTGCTTTCGGTGGCAGAAAGTCGTCGACTGACCCGTATTGACGGCGATACACTGCAAGACACCATTACCTACTGCCAAGAACATAATATTCGTATTCTTACCCCCAAAGATGAAGAATACCCAAAGCGACTGCTTGCAATGGAAAATCCACCGGCGGTACTGTTTGCTCGCGGCCTACCGCTTGCACAAACCGACCCTACCATCGGGGTGGTCGGGGCGCGCCAATGCACCGAACTCGGTCAAAAGGCTGCCTATTCTTTAGCGGCTAACTTAGCCCTTGCCGGATTTACGGTGGTTAGTGGTGGTGCCATTGGCATTGATAATATGGCCCATATTGGTGCTCTCAATGCCGGCGGAAAAACCATTGTGGTGTTGGGTTCGGGGCTGGATAGCAATTATTTAATGCGGCAGGAACCGTTGCGTCAGCGTGCCGCACAACACGGCACGCTCCTTTCGGAGTTCGAACCCAAAACATCGGCGACACGCTACACCTTTCCCATTCGCAATCGCTTGATTGCGGGGTTGTCGGTTGGGGTGGCGGTGATAGAAGCCGGTCAAAAAAGTGGGGCCCTGATTACTGCCACTTATGCTATGGAACAAGGAAAAGAGGTCTTTGCGTTGCCCGGCACCATCAATCAGTCGCAGTATATCGGTACCAACGAATTGTTGCGAGATGGCGCCATTCCTCTGTTGGCGGTAGAGGATATTCTTTCGGTATATATCGGGCGCTTTCCGGATACACTCAAAACGAGTGTGCGTTTGACCGAGGAAATCAAACGAGGCTACCGTGTGGAAGCGGCCCGTCAAGAGAACCGAACCGCAGCGAAGAAATCGCCGCCCGTTTGTCGAGTGGAATCACCACCTATAATCGGCGGGTCGGTCGCCCCGTGGGATATCAAGGCATCGTCCAATGCCAAAAAAGTATATGCGGCTTTTCAAGAAGAAATTGAATTTTCGGATACTTTGCGCGAGCGAAGTGGACTCTCGGGCGGCCCTTTCATCGCCGCCGTAACCGAATTGGAACTATATGGATACATCAAGGCTGTTCCGGTGGGCCGCTACCAAAAATGCAAATAAAAAAGCGCGCTCTAAGGAATTCCTTGGATGATATTATGAGATAGAATGGAAGATGGAAATGTCAAAATTGGTGATTTTGGAGTCTCCGGGTAAAATCAAAAGCATTCAAAAATATCTGGGCAAAGACTATACCGTGATGGCCTCCAAAGGGCATATTCGGGACTTACCGAAGTCAACCTTCGGGATTGAGGTGGAAAACCATTTCCGCCCGAAATATGTTAATATGACCGATAAAAAAGAATTGATTCAAGAACTAAAAAAGGCCGCGAAAGAAAGTGAACAGGTTTTTTTGGCTACCGACCCGGACCGTGAGGGAGAGGCCATTTCGTGGCATTTGGCGCAGATTTTGAATTTGGATTTAACCCAAGCCAACCGTGTTTGCTTCAATGAAATTACCAAGAGCGGAATCGCCGCAGGTATGCAGCAACCAAGACAGTTGGATTTAAACTTGGTGGATGCCCAACAAGCCCGCCGCGTACTTGACCGTATGGTGGGATACAAACTTTCGCCCTTTCTTTGGAAGAAGGTGAAACGGGGCCTTTCTGCCGGTCGTGTACAATCGGTGGCACTGCGCTTGATTGTCGACCGCGAACGCGAAATTGAAGCCTTTGTTCCGGAGGAGTACTGGACCATAGATGTTAAATTGGATAAAGACGGCAGTCTGTTCGATGCCCATTTCCACGGCGGGGTGGACGGCAAAAAACAAACCATTCACTCGGCTGAGGAGGTCGAAGGCATTTTGGCCGAACTGAAAACGGCCGACTTTACCGTAGCACAGGTCAAAAAAACAAAACGAAACATTCAACCGGCGCCCCCTTTCACCACCTCTACCCTGCAACAAGAGGCCTCGCGCAAGCTTAACTTCACCGGCCAACGTACGATGAAAGTGGCGCAACAACTCTACGAAGGGGTTGCGGTAGAAGGCTATGGAATGACCGGTTTGATTACCTATATGCGTACCGACTCCCTTCGTATTTCGGAGGAGGCCAGAGCCGCCGCTAACGCCTATGTGCTGCGTCAGTATGGGGCGGAATATCTACCCGAAAAACCGCGCTATTTTAAAAGCAAGGCTTCGGCGCAGGATGCCCACGAAGCCATTCGTCCCACCGATGTGGAACTCACACCGGCCAAGGTGCGTTCGGCACTCAGCGATGAACAATACAAACTGTATCAACTGATTTGGAGTCGATTTGTCGCCAGTTTGATGGCGGTTGGTGTGCAGAATGTTATCGGGGTGGATATTACCACCGATAACTATTTGTTAAAGGCCACCGAAACCACCCTTGCGTTCGACGGCTTTACGGTGCTTTATCAAGAGGGAAGAGACCACAGCGAGGAAGAAAAGAACGACCGTTTGCCCATCCTTCGAAAAGGGGATGCCGTACAGGCAAAAAATTGGGATTCAAAACAACATTTCACCGCGCCGCCGGCCCGTTATACCGAGCCAACCTTGATTAAGGCGCTGGATGAAAATGGTATCGGTCGTCCCTCGACCTATGCGCCGATTATCAGCAATATTCTCTCGAAAGATTATATCGAACGCCAACAAAAATCCTTAAAACCAACCGCCCTCGGTATGGTGGTAGTGGACTTGTTGGTAGAGCATTTTGAAACCTTTTTGGATATACAATTTACGGCTGATATGGAAGGTAATTTGGATAAAATTGAAAAAGGAACCAAAGCCTTTGAAAGTACGATGAAATCCTTCTACACTGATTTTGAAGCCGCGTTGCAAGCAGCCGAAACGGCGATGGAGGGGAAACGGGTAACGGTACCTGAAGTCGAAAGCGACGTGTTGTGTGAACGTTGCGGCCGTAAAATGGTTGTTAAAAGTGGTCGCTTCGGTAAGTTTTTGGCCTGCCCCGGTTTTCCGGAGTGTAAAAACGCCAAACCTATGCCCGAAGATGAGGTGAAAGAGCCCTGTCCCAAATGTGGTGGGACATTGGTCAAACGCAAATCCAAAAAAGGCAAGACCTTTTACGCTTGCTCCAACTATCCGGAATGTGATTTTGCCGCCCCCGGCATACCGACCGGTGAATTGTGTGAAACCTGCGGCGGATATATGCTAAAAGGATTGCGTGGTCGCACCTACTGTATCAACAGTGAGTGTCCCACCCGTGTGGAGGGGCGCGAAAAAGCAGCGGCCAAGAAAAAGGCTTCTACCCAGAAGAAAACTACAAAAAAAACGACCAAAAAATAATATTAGGATGATATGGGGAACAAAATGAAGGAAACGGTTCAGATTATCGGCGCCGGCCTTGCCGGTTGCGAAGCAGCTTATCAGTTGGCCGAGCGCGGCATCAAAGTGCGCCTATATGAAATGAAACCTAAGAAAAAATCACCGGCACATAAAAGCGACTTCTTTGCCGAACTGGTTTGTTCCAATTCGCTTAAGGCTGCCCGCATTGATTCGGCCGCCGGATTGCTCAAAGCCGAAATGCGGCGTTTGGACTCGATTTGTTTATGGGCCGCTGATGGCCATTCGGTGCCGGCCGGCGGGGCACTAGCGGTCAACCGAAATGGCTTTTCGGCAGCCATCACCGAAAAAATCAAACACCACAAAAATATTGAAGTGGTGACCGAATGTGTCGAAAAAATTCCTACCGATGGTTTTTCCATTGTAGCCACCGGTCCCCTAACCGACGATGGATTGGCGGCCGATATTCAAGCGAAGCTTGGTGCCGATTATTTGCATTTTTACGATGCCGCTGCCCCCATTGTTTCAGGGGAAAGCATTGATATGAATCGTGCTTTTTTCGCCAGTCGATACGATAAGGGAGAGGGGGATGATTACATCAACTGTCCTCTCAATAAAGCCGAGTATGAGGCATTTCACGAGGCATTGATTTCGGCCGAGCGAGCGCCGATTCATAAATTTGAGGGGGACCCCAAGGTATACGAGGGATGTATGCCGATTGAAATATTAGCCTCCCGCGGGAAGGATGCCATTCGATTCGGCCCAATGAAACCGGTGGGGTTAATCGATCCAAATACCGGGCATCGTCCTTGGGCGGTATTGCAATTACGCAAAGAAAACCGCGAGGGAACAATGTACAATTTGGTGGGCTTTCAAACCAATTTAAAATTTCCCGAGCAAAAACGTGTTTTTTCAATGATTCCCGGTTTGGAACAAGCCGAGTTTTTGCGCTACGGGATGATGCACCGCAACAGTTTTATTGATTCACCCCGATTGTTAAATCCGGACCTCTCATTGAAAAGTGATCCGCACATTTTCTTTGCCGGTCAATTGTCGGGGGTTGAGGGATATATGGAATCGGCTGCTTGTGGTCTTTGGGTTGGCCTACAGGTCGCGTGCAGGCTACAAGGAAAAAAGGCGCCGCGATTGCCCCGCACAACCATGTTGGGTGCGTTGCTCAATTATATTACCGCCCCCGAAACGGTAAAATTTCAACCGATGGGGGCAAATTTCGGTCTTTTGCCGGAACTTCCCCTTCGCATACGGGACAAGCGTGAACGCTATGCCGCCCTGGCAAAAAGAGGGATGGAAAGTTTAGAAGAATGTTTGCAATTATTGGATTGAAGGAGTGAAATCGTATGAAAATTATTGTCGATGCTTTTGGTGGCGATAACGCCCCGCTTTCCGTACTGCAAGGCGCCGAACTGGCCGTAAAAGAATACGGTGTTACGGTGATGCTTGCGGGCGATGAGAAGACCATTCGCGATTCTGCCGCCGCTCACAACATTTCTTTAAACGGAATGGAAATTTTGCAGGCCGATGATGTTATTTCGATGCATGATGACCCGACCGAAATCATCAAATCCAAAAAGGGTTCTTCTATGGCGGTGGGCTTAAAAGCCTTGGCCGACGGCTTGGGCGATGCCTTTGTTTCCGCCGGTAGTACCGGTGCTTTGGTGGTGGGCGGTTCGCTTATTGTCAAACGCATCAAAGGGGTAAAACGTGTTGCCTTGGCTTCGGTGATTCCGGGCAAAAACAGAAACTATTTAATGTTAGATATCGGCGCAAATGCCGACTGTCGCCCCGAAATGTTGGCGCAGTTTGGAATTATGGGGTCGATTTATATGGAAAAGGTGGACGGCCGCCAAAACCCAACGGTTGGTTTGCTTAACATCGGCACCGAAGACAGCAAGGGCGGGGAATTGCAAAAGGAAAGCTACGCTCTGCTTCAAAAGGCCCCCATTCATTTTATCGGCAATGTGGAATCGCGAGAGATTCCCAAAGGGGATGTCGATGTTGTAGTGACCGATGGCTTTACCGGCAATATTGCTTTGAAGCTCATTGAAGGGGTCAGTTTAACTATGTTTTCAATGATTAAAAATGTGCTTTACCGCAGTTTGAAAAATCGAGCCGCGGCCTTGATGATTAAAAAAGACCTCTACGAAATCAAAGGAAAAGCCGATTATACCGAAGTGGGCGGCGCACCGTTGCTCGGCACCCGTGCGCCGGTGTTTAAGGCACACGGTTCTTCTAATGCCAAGGCGATGAAAAATGCCATTGGCAAGGCAAAACTTTTTGCCGAAAGCAATGTGATTGAAAAGATTTCGGGCGATTTGGCCAAACAGTAAACGAGGAAAACAACAATGAAACAATTGGAACAGAATATCGGCTATACCTTTCAGAACAAAGGGTTACTTCAAAATGCCTGCACGCATTCTTCCTACGCCAATGAAAAAAAGGGAGGATTTTGCTCCAACGAGCGGTTGGAATTTTTGGGGGATTCGGTGCTCTCCATCATCGTTTCGGAGTATATTTATGAGCATTTTCCCACCTTGCCGGAGGGAAAACTTACCCGTTTACGCGCCTCCTTGGTGTGCGAACAATCCCTTTGCTCTTTTTCTAAGCAGTTGGGGGTGTGCGAACATATTTTGCTGGGTAAGGGAGAAAAAGCCAACGGCGGCAACCAACGCCCTTCCATCTTGGCCGATGCGTTCGAGGCCATTTTGGCCGCCATTTATTTGGATGGTGGAATAGAGCCGGCCCGACGTCATGTTCTTCGCTTTGTGACCGAAGAACTCAAACATATGGAGCACGAGGCCTTTAAAGATTACAAAACAGCCCTGCAAGAGATTATTCAGCGCAATCCGGAAGAGGTGCTTTCTTACGTCTTAACCGGAGAAAGCGGCCCTGACCACGATAAACGGTTTACGGTGGAGGTGCATTTGAATTCCAATGTGATTGGAGCCGGCACCGGCCACAGCAAGAAAAACGCAGAACAAGCCGCCGCCCGACAAGCCTTGGAACTGATGGGCGTGGATTTATGAGCCGTCACGGAAACATTTCGATTTTTGTGCCCCACATTGGTTGTCCCCACCGTTGCAGTTTTTGTGACCAACGGGCCATCACCGGGAAAAACAAGGCCCCCACACCGGCCGATGTCGACCGCGCGGTTGAGCAAGCCATTGGTGGTATGCGCTACGACCCGAAAACAACCGAACTGGCCTTTTTTGGTGGTAGTTTTACCGCCATTCCAAGGAAATATATGCTTTCTTTGTTGCAGGCCGGCCACCGTTGGGTGCAACAAGGAAAGGTCTCCGGCATTCGTCTTTCCACCCGACCCGATGCTGTACCGCCCGAAATACTCCTTTTGTTGCAACAATATGGGGTAACGGCAATTGAACTGGGATGTCAGAGTTTTGTTGATGCGGTGCTGGAAAAGAATCACCGCGGGCATACCTCTGAGGAGATTATTATGGCCGCAAAACGCATTCGTCAGGCCGGATTTTCGCTTGGAATGCAGATGATGACGGGCCTTTTCGGTGATACCGAGGAGGGGGCACTGTATACCGCCCAAAAAATCATCGAATGCCAGCCGGATACGGTAAGAATTTATCCCACCGTGGTACTAACTGATACCGAACTTCACCGCCGTTTTTTGGCGGGTGAGTACAAACCTCAAACATTAGAAGAGGCTGTTTCTTTGACGGCACGGCTCCTTCCCCTTTTTGAGTCGGCCGGTATTCGGGTGATTCGCGTGGGGCTTCACACCCTCGAGGCTGACCGTTTGGTGGCCGGCCCGTGGCACCCCGCATTCGGTGAACTTTGTCAAAGTAAAATCTTATTGGAACGGATTGTAACCCAACTTAAACAGAACCATATTCCCCGCGGAGAAATTTTGATTACGGTTCCTATTGGAAAGGGTTCTGCTATGATTGGGCATAATAAAACCAATATTGAAATATTGAAAAAAATGGGATATAATAGTAAGATAACAGAATCTTTGGTAACAGATATCTATGTAAGGAGTAAACATCGTGCGGATTAAATCAATTGATATTGTCGGTTTTAAATCTTTTGCCGATAAAACTACCTTGAAATTTGGCCGCGGATTGACCGCTGTGGTCGGCCCGAACGGAAGTGGAAAAAGCAATGTTTCCGATGCCGTGCGTTGGGTTTTAGGGGAACAATCGACCAAAAGTTTGCGCGGTTCCAGTATGGAGGACGTTATTTTTAGCGGCACCCAGAATCGCAAACCACACGGATTTTGCGAGGTTACCATTCATTTTGATAATGCCGACCGCGGCCTGAATTTCAATGAAGATAAGGTTTCCGTAACACGCCGTTATTATCGTTCTCACGAAAGTGAGTACGCCATTAACGGTGTTTCGGTGCGCCTGAAGGACGTGCACGAACTCTTTATGGATACCGGCCTTGGACGGGACGGTTATTCTATGATTGGTCAAGGTAAAATCGATACCATCGTGCGGTCCAAATCCAACGAACGCCGCGATATCTTCGAAGAAGCTTCGGGTATTTCGCGGTATCGCTATCGCAAAACCGATGCCGAACGCCGCTTGGCGAACGCGGAGGAAAATTTACTTCGTCTGCGTGATATTCTGGAAGAGTTACGCGGCCGTGTCGGCCCGCTCAAGACCCAAAGTGAAAAAGCCGAAGCCTTTTTGGAATTGGCCGCACGAAAAAAAGAATTGGAAATCGGGCTATGGTTACATATGCTCGAAACTTCGAAAGAGGCCTTCCGTAAGCAGGAAAGCAAAATTGAAATGGCGGCGGAGCAGTATCGCCAAATTGAGGCTGAGCTCACCGACTTTGACCAAACGATGGAAGCCAATTCGGCCGAGTTTGCCGCCATTACTGTGGCGGTGGATAATTTAAAGGCTGAAATGGCCGCTTTGGAAGAGCAGGCGGCCCGCACCGAGGGAGAAATCAATGTTATTAAGGCCAATGTGGCACATAATAAAGAAAATATTCTGCGTTTACAAGCCGAGAAGGAGCAGTTGGGGCAAACCGATGCCGAAGCCTTGGCCAGTGCCGCCCTGCACGAAAAAACCATTGTCACCTTGACCGAAACGGGAGAAAATCTACGTCGCAAGGCCGATGCGTTAAGCGAAACGCTGGCTACCTTGTTGCAGAGCAGTGAAACCCTTTCCCGCACCTTGGAAGCCAAAGCGATGGAGCTTAACGGTGTCTCGATTCGTTTGTCCGAAAGCCGCGTTAAAGAGATGACGTCTCGCTCTTCTATGCAGGAAATCAAAGCGCGGATGGCATCGCTGGACACCACTCTTATCGAGCGACAATGCGAGGTCGAGGAGTGGAAAAAAGAAAAGGAATTGCTGGATACCGATTTGGCGCGTGCCAATGAAATCATTACCTCGCACGAAAACAGCATAAAGGGTTATGAGTTGCGGCTGAATAACCGCAAAGAAGCGGTGGAATCCAAAAGGCAGGCCTTGGACCAACTTTCCTTGGATATTGCCGAAAAAACCCGTCGCGCCGGTATTTTGGAAGATTTGCAAAAAAATATGGAAGGCTATCAGTTTTCGGTTAAGGCTGTGGTGGAAGAAGCCGAAAAGGGCCTTTTGCAAGGCGTTCACGGCCCGATTTTAGACCTTATTCGTGTGCCGAAAGAGGTAGCTGTTGCTGTGGAAATCGCCCTGGGAGCCGCCGCCCAAAACATTGTGGTTGATAACGATATGGCCGCCAAAAAAGCTATTGCATTTTTGAAAGCGGGCAATCGTGGGCGGGCCACTTTCCTGCCTTTAACCTCTATAAAAAGTCGCGGATTCACCGAAAATGGATTGAAAGACCATTATGGCTATGTCGGGTTAGCCGATGAACTGGTGGAGTGCGACGCCAAATATAAGGAAACGGTATCTTGGCTACTGGGCCGCACCGTGATTGCCGAGGATATCGATTCCGCCATCGCAATAGCCAAAAAATACAACTACCGTTTTAAGGTCGTATCTTTGGATGGCCAAGTGGTCAATGCGGGCGGTTCGTTGACCGGTGGTTCGCTGGGCAAACATTCCGGACTGCTGAGTCGCGCCGGCGATATTGAAATCTTGAAAAACAAGGTCAAACAGTTAGAAGCCAAGCGCAACCAACAGCAAACCGAGTATGAGGCAGCAGTCGCCGCCTTAGCTACGGTAGAGGCCGAAGTATTGGCGGTCAAGAGCGAAAGTATCTCGGCGTCGGAGGATAAAATTCGCATTGAGGGCGAAATCCGTCGCGTGTCGCAGTTGCTGGCCGCCACAGAGTGTCAACTACTGGAAATGGAGCAGGAAAAAAATTCCGCAGTCGCGCGGTTGGAGGAACTTCAACAGATGGCCGACCAAGCCGCCGCCGATATGGTAGCCTTGCAGGCGGAACAAACCGCCATTGAATCGGAGATGGCGCAAATAACCGGTGGTCGCGACGAAACGGCGGATGAGCGTGAACAACTTAGTGCCAAATTGACCGAACTGCGCCTTGCCATCGCTACGAATGAAAAGGATAAAGAGGTGGCCAAAAACACCGTTTTGTCGTTGCAACAAGCGATGAGCGGCCGTTCGGAGCAAGCCATTATCATCGAACAAGAAATAGTCGCTGCTTATGAAAAAGAGCAAGCCTATATTGCCTCGGTGTCGACATTGGAAAAAGCCGTTGTTGCTGCTCGCAATACGGTGACAGCCAAGCAACAAGAGGTAGAGGAGAAATTGGCACGCCGCAATGAGGTGGAAGCCTCTTCTTCGGCCTTGCGCCAAAACGAACGGGATAAAACCGGCGAGCGCGAGCGAGTTAACGGCGAACTCGAACGCTTAAAAGCCCAAAAAGAATCGATGACGGCCGAATTAGACGATATTATTACCCGTTTGTACGATGAGTATGAACTTACCCGTACCGAGGCCGAGAGTATGGGCATCGAAGTAGAAAATCCCGCTGCTGCCAAAAAATCCCTTTCGGAGACCAAAAGCAAAATCAAGGCTTTGGGTCATGTGAATGTGGCTGCCATTGAGGAATATAAGGAGGTCAGTGAGCGGTTTGCATTCCTTTCGGCGCAGGTAGAAGATGTGGAGAAAACCAAGGCCGATTTAAACCGTCTCATCAGTGAGTTAACCGAACAAATGCGGCAAATGTTTATGGATGGATTTGACCGTATCGGGGAAAACTTCTCCCGTATTTTCACCGAAATGTTTGGGGGCGGTCACGCCGAACTCAAACTTTCCGACCCCAGTGACCCCTTGCAAAGCGGCATTGATATTATCGCCAAGTTGCCGGGTAAAAACGTCCCGAGTTTGGAAGGACTTTCGGGCGGTGAAAAAGCGCTGATTGCCATTTCCATTTACTTTGCTATTATGCAGGTTAACGCTCCCCCCTTCTGTTTCTTGGATGAGGTAGAAACGGCGCTGGATGACATCAACGTGGAGCGGTTTGCCAATTATATGAAACATTCGAATTTGGATACCCAGTTTATCTGTATTACCCATCGTCGCGGGACAATGGAGGCGGCCGATATGTTGTACGGCGTTACGATGCAGGAGCGCGGTGTAACCAAATTGATTCAACTGAACGTAGCACAGTTGGAAATGGATTTACAATCCTTAGAAGCAAAATAAAAATCAGGAGTGCAAGATGGCATTTTTCAGTAAAATAAAAAACGGTCTTAAAAAGACCAGTCAATCTTTTTTAAATGCGGTTGGATCGGTGTTGGGCGGCTTTACCAAGATCGATGAAGAACTTTTTGAAGAGTTGGAAGAATCCTTAATTCTTTGTGATATTTCGGCCGCTACATCGGCTTCCATTTGTGAGCGGCTGCGTGAAAAAGTCAAAGCCGAAAAGGTCACCGATCCTGCCTTGATTCGCTCGATGTTGAAAGAGATTATTTTAAATATTTTAGCCCAAGGAGATGCGCGTTTGGATACCGATACCCGCCCTACCTTATTATTGGTGATTGGGGTTAATGGGGTCGGAAAAACCACTACCATCGGCAAGTTGGCTGCCGGCCTTAAGGCGCAGGGCAAACAGGTGGTTCTGGGTGCGGCCGATACCTTCCGTGCTGCGGCGATTGAACAGCTCGGCATTTGGGCCGAGCGAGCCGGTGTGCATATGGTGAAAAGTGTTGACGGAACCGACCCCGCCTCGGTGGTGTACGACACCATTGCTTCGGCCAAAGCCCGAAGGGCCGACGTGATTATTTGCGATACGGCCGGTCGGTTGCACAATAAGAAAAATTTGATGGAAGAATTGGCCAAAATCAACCGTGTGATTGACCGCGAATTGGGTGGCGGCAAAAAAGAGACCCTTTTGGTTTTGGATGCCGCTACCGGTCAAAATGCCGTAAACCAAGCCAAACAATTTGGCGAGGTGGCAAAGATTGACGGCATTGTGTTGACCAAATTGGATGGTACCGCCCGTGGCGGCATCGTGCTGAGCATTATGGAAGAATTGCAGATTCCGGTGAAATTCATCGGGGTGGGAGAACAAATTGACGATTTGCAACCCTTTGATGCCGCCGTTTTTGCAGACGGATTGTTTGCCGAAGAATAGGAAGAAAAATATGAAATTTATTTTAGCTACAAAAAATCAAAAAAAATTAAACGAATTGCGTCGTATTTTGGCCCCCCTTGGGCACGAAGTTATTTCGGAAACGGAACTTGACCGAACCTTGACCGAAGTGGTGGAGGATGCGGATACCTTTGAGGGAAACGCGCTGCTCAAAGCCCGTTCGGCTATGAAAATAACCGGCCTTGCCGCCGTTGCCGACGATTCGGGGCTTTGCGTCGATTATTTAGATGGTGCCCCCGGTGTCTATTCGGCTCGGTATGCCGGCGAGGGTAAGGACGATGCGCAAAACAACGCGAAATTATTAGCGGCGTTAGAGGGGGTTCCCAAAGAGCGCCGCACCGCTCGCTTTGTTTCGGCCGTTGCGGTGGTGTTCCCGGATGGACGGGAATTTACTGTACGCGGCACCTGTGAGGGCAATATTGCCACCGAACCAAGCGGTCGGAACGGCTTTGGCTATGACCCACTTTTTGTGAGTGACAAAGGGTGTTTCGGCCTTTTGACCGATGCCGAAAAAGATGCCATCAGTCACCGTGGCAAGGCGTTGCGTGCTATGGTTGAAAAGTTGTCGGAATACCTTTAAACACGAAAAGAATTGTAAAAGAAAGGAATTATATTCCATGTTGAACAGTAAACAACGTGCCCAATTGCGCTCTATGGCCAATTCCTACGAAGCGATTTTTCAAATTGGTAAGGGTGGGGTTAACGACCAACTGATTCGTCAGGTGGACGAAACCTTGGAAAAGCGTGAACTTATTAAATGTTCGGTGTTGGAAACGGCACCGCAGACTTCGCGTGAGGCGGCAGACCAAATTGCCGATGCCACCGGTGCGGATGTGGTGCAGGTTATCGGTCGTAAGTTTGTGCTTTACCGCAAAAGTAAAGAAAACCAAAAAATCTTTTTAAAAACCAAAAAACGATAAGATTGCAATTTTTTAGGGGGTGGCACGGTGGGGCAAACAGCAATTTTCGGCGGTACGTTTAATCCGCCTCATCTCGGCCATCGCGCGATGGTGGAATGGGCCGTTTCGCAAAAGAAGTGGAATCAAATACTTGTAATACCTTCTTTTCTTCCGCCCCATAAGCAAGGTAAATTCGCCTCTCCCGAGGATCGCTTGGCTATGTGCCGTTTGGCCTTTGCTAACCTTTCGACCGTTTCGGTTTCAAATGTTGAGGTAACTCGCCGTGAAAAGAGCTATACCATTGAGACGTTAGAAGAATTGGAGAAATGCGGGATTTTCCACCCGACGCTGATTATCGGTGCCGATAGTTTGGTACAGTTTCACACCTGGTTTCGTTATACCGATATTTTGCAAAAGGCCGATTTATTCGCTTACCGACGGGATGGAATTTCCCAAGATCAGATGGAACAGGCTGCGGTCGCATTGCGAAACCTTGGCGGATGTGTTACCATTCTCACAGAGCAACCGCCGCCCATTTCTTCCAGTGCGGTACGGCAGGCTTTGGAACAGGGAATTTCGGCCGACCAATGGTTAGAGCCTTCGGTCATAGAATATATTGCTTCAAATGGTCTATACAAAGGGGAAAAGGCAATGGAAAAATGGAAACAGCAAGAAAAAAATTTTTTGGAACGGCACCGTAACTATGTGGACCATTTGAAAAAACGATTGACCGAACGAAGATTTTACCATTCGCTTTGTGTTGCCACCGAGGCGCTTCGCTTGGCCGATCGCTACGGCGCCCCGTTGGAATCGGCATTTTTGGCCGGATTATTGCACGATGTTTGCAAGGATAATACCCGTGAAGAACAGTTGCAATATATGAAACAGTTTGGTATAATATTAGACACGACCGAGCAACAGGTACCAAAACTTTGGCATGCCAAGGTAGGGACTGCCTATTTGCAACAGGTCTTACAGATTAAGGATGAGGAAATTCTATCGGCTGTTTCTTTTCACACCACCGCCAAGGCCGATATGACTTTGCTTGAAACCATTTTGTATTTGGCTGACTACACTTCGTTCGATCGCGATTATGACGGAGTGGAGGAGATGCGTCGTGCCGTAGATGAGGGGCTGGAGGTTGCGATGCAGGAGGCCCTAATTTTCACCGTAATGGATTTGAAACAAAAAGGGTGCGCCATTCATCCCGACACCCTGGAGGCCTATGCGCAATACGTGGGCCAAACAGAATCATTGTAAAAAAGAAAAGAGGAATTTTTTTGACCGGAACGGAAATGGTAAAAATCGCCGTCAAGGCGTTAGATGATAAAAAAGCAATGGATTTAAAGGCTTTAGAGGTAACCGAACTTACTGTCTTTGCCGATTATTTCATTTTGGCAACCGCAACTTCTTCTACCCACGTGCGCGCACTTTCCGAAGCGGTGGAGGAGGCACTTTCCAACCTAGGGGTGGAACCGCACCACATTGAGGGGCGTTCGACCGGTTGGATTTTGTTGGATTACGGGACGATGGTCATTCACGTGATGGACCCAAAAACCCGTGAGTTTTACGGCTTGTCCCATACCTGGCAAGATGCCAAAGAACTGGATATTAGCGATTCTATCCGTGCCGATTAATCGCGATTTCGGATGTAAGCAAGATTTTGTTAAAGGACGGAACACCTATGAAATACGATTTTACAGCAGTCGAGAAAAAATGGCAAAAAATTTGGGAAGAAACGAATGCTTTTGCCGCGAAAGAAGATTATTCGTTGCCAAAGTTTTATGCTTTGGTGGAATTCCCCTACCCTTCGGGGCAGGGATTGCACGTGGGACATCCGCGCTCTTACACAGCCTTGGACATTGTGTCGCGCAAAAAACGTTTGGCGGGTTATAATGTACTTTATCCGATGGGGTTTGATGCCTTTGGTTTGCCGACTGAAAACTATGCCATCAAAAACCACATTCATCCCGAAGTGGTTACCAAAGAGAATATTGCTAACTTTAAAAAGCAACTCAAATCCCTCGGCTTTTCCTTTGATTGGAATCGCGAGATTGATACCACCGACCCTTCTTATTATAAGTGGACCCAATGGATTTTCTTAAAATTGTTCGAACAAGGGTTGGCCTATAAAAAAGAAATGGCGGTTAACTGGTGTACCTCTTGCAAATGCGTACTGGCCAACGAAGAAGTGGTTGGCGGCGTTTGCGAGCGTTGCGGCAGCGAGGTAGTTCGCCGCGTTAAAAGCCAATGGATGCTGAAAATTACCGACTACGCCGAAAAACTGTTGGACGGACTGGATACGGTGGATTTTGTGGAACGTGTCAAAACCCAACAGCGCAACTGGATTGGCCGCTCAACCGGTGCGGAGATTGATTTTCAAACGACTACCGGCGATGTGTTAACGGTTTATTCCACCCGCCCGGATACCTTGTTTGGTGCAACCTATATGGTCATTGCTCCCGAACATCCGATGGTCGATGCGTGGAAAGAAAAACTTTCCAATTTCGATGAGATTACGGCCTATCGTGAAATGGCAGCCCGTAAGTCGGATTTTGAACGCACCGAGGTAGCCAAAGAGAAAACCGGCGTTTGTTTGGACGGCGTCAAAGCCATCAACCCTGTTAACGGCAAAGAAATCCCGATTTTTATTTCGGATTATGTATTGGTTTCTTACGGAACCGGTGCCATTATGGCGGTGCCTGCCCACGATACCCGCGACTACGAATTCGCCAAACAGTTTGATTTGCCGATTGTTGAAGTGGTGGCCGGTGGTGATATTGAAAAAGAGCCCTTTGTGGATTGCAACACCGGTGTGATGGTTAACTCCGGCTTTTTAGACGGACTCAGCGTAGAAGAGGCCAAAGAAAAAATCACCGCTTATTTAAGTGAGAAAAACATCGGGCACAGCAAAGTAAACTACAAATTGCGCGATTGGGTGTTCTCCCGCCAACGCTATTGGGGCGAACCCATACCGATTGTCTATTGCGAAAAATGCGGGTATGTTCCGCTTCCCGAAAGCGAACTACCCTTGTTATTGCCAAATGTCGATTCCTATGAACCGACCGAAAATGGCGAATCTCCGTTGGCCAAGATGACCGATTGGGTCAATACCGGATGTCCGCACTGCGGCGGTGCAGCTCGGCGCGAAACCGATACTATGCCGCAATGGGCCGGTTCTTCGTGGTATTTCCTGCGGTATATCGACCCCAAAAACGATTCCGCCTTTGCCGCCGAAGAAGCCTTGAAATACTGGATGCCGGTCGATTGGTACAATGGTGGTATGGAGCACACCACTCTTCACTTGCTTTACAGCCGTTTTTGGCATAAATTCTTGTACGACCAAGGCTTAGTGCCCACGGCCGAGCCTTATCAAAAACGGACCAGCCACGGTATGATTTTGGGCGAGAATGGTGAAAAAATGTCTAAATCGCGCGGTAATGTGGTCAACCCCGACGATATCGTGCGGGAGTACGGCGCTGACACTATGCGGTTGTACGAAATGTTTATCGGCGATTTTGAAAAGGCCGCTCCGTGGAGTTCGACTTCCATCAAGGGATGCAAACGCTTTTTAGAGCGCGTTTGGAATTTGGCCGATGTGGTCACCGAACAAAGTGGTTATTCGGTTGCGTTAGAATCTGCCTTCCATCGCACCATCAAAAAGGTTGGCGAGGATATTGAATCCTTAAAAATGAACACAGCCATTGCTGCATTGATGGCGCTGCTTAACGATATTACGGCCAAGGGTTCTTTGACCCGCGATGAATGGCGCACCTACTTATTGTTGCTCAATCCCTTTGCTCCGCACATTACCGAGGAGCTTTGGGAAATGTCCGGCTTTGAAGGTGTTTTGAATGCCGCACAGTGGCCGACCTACGAAGAAACTAAATGCAAGCAAAACGAAGTGGAAATTGCGGTGCAAATTTGCGGTAAAATCAAGGCGAAAATGATGATTTCAGCCGATGCCGAGCAAGCGGATGTGTTGGCCGCTGCGAAGGCCGAGGAAAAGGTTGCAGCCGAACTGGCCGGCAAGAAAATCCTCAAAGAAATTTACGTTGTTGGGAAATTAGTCAACATCGTTGCAAAATAGTGCTTGACAAAATAAGGGAAAATGTAGTATAATGCATTTCTAAGGTATTAATTACCCCTGCATTTTTTGCAAAGGGAGGGAATATAGATGAGTCAGGTTAAAATCAAAGAGAATGAATCGCTCGATAATGCGCTCCGTCGCTTTAAAAGACAGACGCAGAAGGATGGCGTCATTCAAGAAGTGCGCAAGAGAGAGCATTACGAGAAACCCTCGGTAAAGCGTAAAAAGAAATCGGAAGCCGCACGTAAGCGTAAATTCCGCTAATTCATCTAGGCATTTAAAACGGCTTGGTATATCCAGCCGTTTTATTTTTTAAAAAGAAGGTTTTTAAATGTTGATAAAACCCCAATTACAAATCAATCGCATCACCGAACTTACGGTTGCGCAGTTGCAAGAAATGCAGGTTGACACCTTGATTTTGGATGTTGACAACACCCTTTGTGTGCGAAAAGGAGAGGTCATTCTGGAACAGGTGCCCGCTTGGTTGGAAGATATGAAAAGGGCCGGTATACATTTGGTTATTCTTTCTAATTCCAAACCAAATCGAATGCGGGGTATTGCCGCAAAATTGGGGTTGCCATTTATTGCGCCGGGCCTCAAACCCTTGCCCTTTGGCTATTTTCGCGCCATTCAACGGGTGGGGGGAAAGGTCAAAAACACCGCCATCGTGGGGGACCAACTCTTCACCGATATGTTAGGGGGGCATTTGGCGTTTTGCAAAACCATTTTGGTTTGCCCCGCCGAATTGGAAACTTCTATCGGCTTTCGCATCAAACGTTCGTTCGAACGGCTTCTGTTACGCCGTTATGGAATGAAATGTAATTTTTAATAGGAAGGAGAAGACCGTTATGTTTGCCAAGTTCGGGCCGGCCGGCAATTCCGAAAGCTTTATTCGGATGGGATATAAAACTTCCTTACAAGTGCCGGAATATTTAGAAAAAATGGGGCTAAACGCTTTTGAATATCAGTGTGGACGAGGCGTGAATATTGGGCAGGAAAAGGCAGAGGAACTCGGTCGGCGGGCGCGGGAGAAGGATATTGTTCTTTCGTTGCATGCGCCTTATTATATTTCGATGTCCTCGGTTGAACCGGAAAAGCGACAAAACTCCATTCGCTATATTTTAGAGAGCGCCAACGCCGTTAACGCGATGGGGGGCAACCGTATTGTCGTGCATACCGGCTCTTGCGGTAAAATCACGCGGGAAGAGGCACTGTACTTAGCGATAGACACGATGAAAAAAGCGCTGGCTGCTTTGGATGAAGCCGGATTATCCCATATCCGCATTTGCCCCGAAACGATGGGAAAAATGAATCAACTCGGCACGTTGGAGGAAGTGCTGGCCCTTTGCTCGTTGGATGAGCGGTTGTTACCTTGTATCGATTTTGGGCACCTAAACGCCCGAACCTTAGGGCAGGTCAATTCTCAAGAAGCCTATGGGGCTATTTTGGATGCCATTGGCCATCGTTTGGGGGAAAGTCGCCAAAAGGAGTTTCATTCTCATTTTTCTAAAATCGAATATACCACCGGTGGGGAGAAAAGACATTTGACCTTTTCGGATACCGTCTTTGGCCCTAACTTTGAGCCATTGATGGAAGAAATTTACAAGCGTAATTTAGCGCCCACCTTTATTTGCGAATCGGCCGGCACACAGGCGGAAGATGCCAAAACAATGCGAGACTGTTATGAACAGTTTTTCTCTTAATGTTTCAAAAGGAGTGTGTTTGATATGAAAATTCTTGTTGTCAATGGGCCAAACTTGAATTTGTTGGGTTTGCGTGAGCCTGCGATTTACGGAACGCAAACGTTAGAGGATGTCAATGCTTTTGTGGCAGAGACCGCACGAAAATACGGTGCAACCTGTGAGTTTTTTCAATCCAACCAAGAAGGGGAATTGGTTTGTGCCATTCACCGTTTGCTTTTGGAGGATTTTGACGGGTGTATTTTAAATGCCGGCGCCTATACTCACTATAGTTATGCCTTGCGAGATGCCATCGCGGCCGTTCATAAGCCGGTGGTTGAAGTGCATCTGTCGAATGTGCATGCCCGCGAAGAATTTCGTCATCATTCGGTGATTTCGGCTGTTTGCCAAGGGGTGATTGCCGGTTTCGGCGCCCAGAGTTATCGCCTGGCGGTTGAGGCACTTTGCAGCGGGAAATAGCTTATGAAAGATAGGCTGAAAACCATCACCGCTTTGACGGCCGACGATACGGCGGTGTTGCTGTATCAACCCATTTCTCGGAAGTATATCAGCGGCTTTTCTTCTTCACTTGGCTATCTGTTTGTCACCCAAGAAAAAACAGTTTTATTGGTGGATGGTCGCTATGCAGAGGCGGCTGAGAAATCGGTCTTGCCCGAAATCGAGGTGCGCCTTTTTCAAGATCTTGCGGCCGATGGAAAAGAGATACTGTCAAATCGGGTAAAACGCCTGTTGGTAGAGGTAGAAAATACCGTGGAACAGGTTAGCCGCTTTTCGGATTTATTTGGGGTAGAGATTTTGCCGTCAGCTGCATTATCCGAGTGCTTAAGAAACCTTCGGCAATCCAAAAACGAGGGTGAAATTGCCGCTATTCAACAAGCACAACGCATCGCTGAACGGGCGTTGGATGAGGTGCTGGGATGGATTACCGTGGGCGTCAGTGAGCGAGAGATTGCAGCCGAACTGGAATACCGTATGAAGAGGCTTGGCAGCAGTGAGCCCTCTTTTAACACGATTGCCGTAGCGGGAGAGAATTCCTCTCTGCCGCATGGAGAACCAACCGACCGCAAGGTGAAAAAAGGCGATTTTATTACGATGGATTTTGGCGCGGTGTTCGATGGATATCATAGCGATATGACACGTACCATTGCAATCGGTAAAGTTAGCCCCCTGCAACAACGGGTGTATGATACCGTGCTTGCGGCCAATCAGGCCGCACTCGAAGCCGTAGCAGAGGGGATTACGGCGGCCGCCGTGGACAAAGCCGCCCGCGATGTGATAGAACAAGCGGGATACGGTAAGGAATTTTGTCACAGCACCGGTCACGGGGTGGGGTTGGAAATCCACGAAACACCCAATCTTTCCTGTCGCAACACTTCTCCTTTGCAAACCGGCCAAGTCATTACAATCGAGCCCGGCATCTATTTACCCCAACGCTTTGGGGTTCGTATAGAAGATATGGTAGTTGTTACAAAAAATGGTTGCAATAACTTGACAAAAGCTGTAAAAAGTCTTATAATTTTATAAGCTGGATATGTTCTATGTGCCCACGCCAAAACAAGAAAATGGCGGCGGTTTCGGTTCGATTCCGGCGACCTGCTTTTGTAAATATAAGAGTATGGTTTTGAGAAACAATTTTTGGAGGTAAAAACGTATGGTAAGTGCCGGCGATTTTAGAAATGGCGTTACATTTGAAATGGAGGGCAATGTTTATCAAATCATTGAATTCCAACACGTTAAGCCGGGAAAAGGCGCCGCCTTTGTTCGTGCTAAAATTCGCAATGTTATCGCAGGTTCGGTGATTGAAAAAACCTTCAACCCGAACGATAAATATCCGACCGCTTATGTGGAGCGCAAAGAGATGGAATATTCTTATAACGATGGGGATTTGTATTATTTTATGGACCCCGAAAGTTACGAACTGATTCCCGTAAACGCTTCCGATTTGGGCGACAATTTTAAATTTGTAAAAGAGAATATGGTTTGTAAAATTCTTTCCTACAAGGGCAATGTATTCGGTATTGAACCGCCTACCTTTGTGGAATTGCAGATAACCCAAACCGACCCCGGCTTTAAAGGGGATACTGCAACCAATGCTACCAAACCGGCTACATTGGAAACCGGTGCTGAAATTCGCGTACCGCTTTTCATCAACGAAGGCGATATGATTCGCATTGACACCCGTACCGGTGAGTATATGGAACGCGCCTAAACTGCGTATCCAAAAACAAAAGACAACAAAATATGTTCCATTAAAAAGGAGTGCTCATTATGACCATTTGTGAAAAAGTTGCCTATATCAAAGGGTTGGCCGAAGGGTTGTCCTTGGATGAAAATGATAAAAACAGCAAGGTGCTCAAGGCCATCATTGACCTGTTGGAAGATGTTGCCTTAACGGTAGAGGATTTGGAAGACGGTTGCGCCGAACTCTGCGAACAGATCGATGCAGTGGACGAAGACCTTTCCAATCTGGAAGACTTCATTTACGACGAGGAAGACGAAGAAGAGGATTACGACGACGAAGTGTACGAAGTTGAGTGCCCCGCTTGTCATGATGTTGTGTATTTGGATGAAGATATGTTGGCCGAAGGCGAAATTGCTTGCCCGAATTGTGGCACCAATCTGGAGTTTGATTTCGATTGCGATTGTGATTGTTGCGATTGCGAAAACGAAGATTGCGGCGACAAAGAGTAAGAAAAACCAAAAAGGAAAAGGGCACCGTTGGGTGCCCTTTTTTGGAATATGGCAAAAAATGCGGTGAAAAATATGCCTACAACAAAAGAGATTTCTTTGACCTATACAGAAATTAAAACGACCATACGGCCCGTTACCGCGCAACCAACGGTCGGCGTGGTGATTGTTGCGGCGGGTACGGCCACTCGTATGAGGGGACAGAATAAAATATTTTTACCTCTCTGCGGCCAACCTGTTTTGTTGCGCTCCATTGCGGCCTTTCAGCTTCATCCTAGGGTGGTGCGCGTGGTGGTGGTTACCCGCGACGAGTGGATCGCCGATGTCGAGCGTATGGTCTCCCAAGCAGACCAAACCAAGGTGACCGATATTGTTACCGGCGGCAACTGCCGCGAAGAATCGGTGCGGTGTGGTTTGGAGACCTTTTCGGTCGGCGAGGTTCCCGATTTGGTCTTGGTACACGATGCGGCGCGCCCTTTGGTTTCGTCTTCCGTTATCGACCGTGTTATACAAGGTGCTGAACAATTTGGTGCGGCTGTTCCGGCTGTATTGGTTAAGGATACCGTAAAAAAAATTGGCCCACTCGGTCGGATAGAGGAAACTTTGCCGCGGGAATGTTTGGTGAACATTCAAACACCGCAAGGATTTAAAACCACCTTATTGCAAACTGCTATGCAACAAGCGGGAGAGAATCTATCCGTCTTTACCGACGATGCTGCCGTGGTCGAAACGATTGGAGCGGCGGTTTACACGGTTGAGGGAGATTATCGCAATATAAAAATTACAACGCCGGAAGATCAATGGGTGGCAATAGCCTATTTAACCGGTGGGGAAGGAATGAAATAATGAGAATCGGACAGGGGTATGATGTACATCGCTTAGTGGCGGGTAGAAAATGCATCCTTGGTGGAGTGGAAATTCCACACGCAAAGGGTCTGCTTGGTCATTCGGATGCCGATGTACTGTTGCACGCCATTTCGGACGCCTTGTTGGGAGCATCCGCCTTGGGAGATATTGGACTTCATTTCCCGCCCGAAGATGCGGCCTATGCCGGCGCTGACAGCCGTGCCTTGCTGCGCCGCGTGGCCGAGCTGGTGCGCCGAGAGGGGTATCGAATCATCAATGTGGATGCAACCATCTTGGCCGAGCGGCCCAAGTTAAGACCCTATGTTTCCGCTATGCGAGAGAATATTGCCGAAGATTTACAAATCGCGCCATCGTCCGTTAGTGTCAAGGCCACCACCGAGGAAGGCCTTGGATTTACCGGCGCCGAAGAAGGCATTGCCGCACAGGCCATTTGTTTGCTGGATTCTTAGCATAAAGCACCCCCTTGCCGCATATTTTGTTAGCAAGGGGTGTTTTGTATGATAGGGTTTGTTGTCAATAAAAAACAGGTGGCCACCGGCCTTTTAATGTTGCTGTCCGGGATTGTTATATTGATTGTGGTTTGTTTTCAAGTGGGACAAGTGGGCAAAAAATACGACGCTTTGGCGTCGGCCACCACCGAGCAAGAGCGTTATCTTTTCTTGGAACAAGCCGGCTATACGGTGGATGCCACTCAACCCGAAACCAAACAAACGGTGGAAATTCCGCATCGGTTTTCAGCCGTGTATGAAACCTATCAACAATTGCAACAAAAAGCAGGGTACGATTTAGTGCCCTTTTCCGGTAAAGAGGTTACCTTATATACCTACCAATTGGTTTATCCCGCGCGTACGGATGTTTGTGCGCATCTATTGGTTTACCAAGGGAAAATTATCGGGGGAGATATCACGGCGTTATCGGCCGACGATGGTTTTATGAAACCCTTGCCGACCTTCACAAACGCAAAGGAGAACAAAAATGGAACGACTGGATAAAATCGTCGCTGTCGGTGGTGGTGTATCGCGGGCGGTGGCACGGCGGTTGATCTTAAAATCAAAGGTGACAGTGAATGGGACGACGGTACGGGATATCGCTTTTCCAACCGACCCGCAAGGGGATACCGTCTGTTTGGAGGGACAAGCGATTTGTTACCAACAATATGTTTACTATCTGCTTCATAAACCGGCCGGTGTTTTAACGGCCACCACCGATAAACGGCAAAAAACGGTGCTGGATTTGGTGCCCGAAGAATATCGGCGAAAAGGCCTTTATCCGGTGGGACGGTTGGATAAAGATACCACCGGTTTATTGCTTCTCACTAACGACGGAGCTTTTGGACACACGCTGCTTTCCCCGCAACAAAAAATCCCCAAAGGGTATGAGGTGGAGTTGGATGGTGAGATTCCTGCCGCGGCAGTTGAAGCCTTTGCAAAGGGGGTTATCTTGGCGGATGGCACCAAGCTTTCTTCTGCCAAATTGCGAGTTGGATCTGACCATCGACAAGCCTTGGTCACGATAACCGAGGGAAAATACCACCAAATTAAAAGAATGTTCGGCCTTTTTGGTTTGGGGGTTACGCGCCTGAAACGCGTTTCGTTTGGGGGTCTTGTCTTACCGGATGACCTACCGGCGGGGCAGATGCGACCCTTGACAAGCAGGGAAAAAGAATGCATACATTGTGCAAAAAAAAGGACAAAATAAAAAATCTTTTGTGCAATTTTGTTTTTTGTTCATAATTGTTATGCAACATACACAAAGGAAAACGAAAATGTTTGGATAATAAAAGTATAGTAATCCTTCTTTACGGTTGGTATAATAATAAAGTAATCTTGACAAGGAGTACCTTGTCAAATATCTAGGAGGTACCTTGAATGGCAAATCTTTCCCTTAAAAACATTTATAAAAAATACCCCGGCGGGGTTATTGCGGTTTCAGACTTCAATCTCGAAATCAAAGATAAAGAATTCATCATCTTGGTTGGTCCTTCCGGTTGCGGTAAATCCACTACTCTTCGTATGGTTGCCGGTTTGGAAGAAATCAGCAGTGGTGAACTTTACATTGGTGACCGCCTGGTAAACGATGTTGCTCCGAAAGACCGTGATATCGCTATGGTGTTCCAAAACTACGCTTTGTATCCGCATATGACGGTTTACGATAATATGGCTTTTGGTTTGAAATTGCGCAAAACTTCGAAAGAAGAAATCAAACGCCGCGTGGAAGAAGCCGCCCGCATTTTGGATATCGAGCATTTGCTTGAGCGTAAACCCAAGGCTTTGTCCGGTGGTCAACGTCAGCGTGTAGCTCTCGGTCGTGCCATCGTTCGTGAGCCTAAGGTATTCCTTCTGGACGAACCGCTCTCCAACTTGGATGCCAAGCTTCGTGCCCAAATGCGTACCGAAATCACCAAGCTTCACCAAAAGTTGGGTACCACCTTTATTTACGTTACTCATGACCAGACCGAAGCTATGACCATGGGTACCCGTATCGTGGTTATGAAAGATGGCTTGATTCAACAATGCGATGCTCCGCAGGTGTTGTATGACCGTCCTTGCAATATGTTCGTAGCCGGATTTATCGGCTCGCCGCAAATGAACTTTATCGACGGTAAAGTCCTCAAAGATGGCGAAGATTGGTTTGTAGAATTCGGTTCGGAAGATACCAAAACGCGCGCCGGCGTGAAATATAAAATTAAGTTGCCGGCTGAAAAGAACACCAAAGATGTCTTGGTTCCTTATGAGGATAAAGAGGTTATTATCGGTATTCGTCCGGAGCACGTTCACAACGAAGCCAATTTCCTTGAAACAATTCCCGAAGGCATCGTAGAGGCCGACGTAGAAGTAACCGAATTGATGGGTGCAGAAACCTATTTGTATATGAATTGCGAAGGTCATCCCATCAACGCACGTGTTGACCCCTCGTCTACTGCTCGTCCCGGTGATAAAATCAAAATCACAATCGATCCGAAGAAGATCCATTTGTTTGATAAAGATACCGAACTTACCATCTGCAACTAATTGGATATTAAAAAGCAGGCTATCGCGAAAGGCGATAGCCTGCTTTTGTTATGTAACCATTTAAATGAAAATTTCCCCTTAGCGGGATATAAAAGCATCGGTTTTGTTTTTTGCAATGGAAAAGATTTTTAACAAATGAATCATTTTCATCACCATTTTACCGTTGGTAAGAACACAACGGTAAATCTCATTGCCGTGTTGCAGTTCTAAATATTGACCCGGAGAAAAGGGGAGAGAGGGGATGTTATGAATGGAAACAAACAGATCAATGGGTTGGTCTTGAATTTCCCCTTTCAGAGTAAAACCCTCCCGCTTGAGGATGAGGTTGCCCTGCCCTGCTTTAGAAAAGCGGTGTCGTTTTGGGTCTATAATATGAATGGCGGTTTCACAGGAAAGGAAGGGAGTGGTTTCGGCGTTAATCTGTTCGGTCAATGAGGCGCAAATCCAACGGCTCCAGTCGGATACGTAGCGAAATTCCTCCCCGTGGGGTGAGATGCGGTGTAAAAAACCGAAACGGTCGGAAGATACGGCATAACTGCAGTGACTGCAAAACAGTATGTTGCGGTTTTTGTGTTGTATTGAAAACTCTTTTTGGCAGTGAGGACATTGATATAAAACATTCTCCAACCCGGCAATACAATCCCCCTTATGGTAGGGTACTTGGTTGATTTCTTGCTCGTGGTAGGCGTCGAACAGTAGGGCTTGCTCGGCTTTATTTTTGACTTGTTCTTCTGTGGCGGCGGCCAATTCCTCTTTGGAGAAAAGACGATAAATATCCACAGTGGTGCGCCCGATGCGCACTCCTTTTCCCCATTTCGGTGTGACAAAATAGGCACCGGTTGTACGCGCCACATAGACATCGGTTTTCAACCATTTTAAAAATTTGTAGGTAGCGGTGGGAATGGGGGTGGAACAACCGTCTGCGCACATCAAACCGGCCGGATATAAAACAAGAGGTTGTTCGGCATCAACGACCGCCTTCATTTGTTTGAGATCTTTTATCGAGGTTTGGAATTGTTGTTTTGGAATCACACCGACTTTATTCAAAATGCCTTGAATGGGCAGGGTGCTGTAAAAAGACTGACTGATGACAAAGGTCATACGACGGTTGGTAGCACCGATGAGATTAACGAAATCCAGGGCGGCTTGGTGGTTGGCGATGACCACAAATCCACCTTTTTTCCCCCGTATTTCGTTGCGCAAAAAACGGCAACGAAATACGAGTTTCGACAATAAAAAAGCAAGAAATTGGGTCAACCGATAGAAAAAGAGGTTGGGTTTTTGATAGTTCATAAGTACCCCCTTCTTGGGTGTGTGCATTCATATTCTGTTAAAAACAGTATAACACAGTTGACCGAAAAAGGGAAGGGGAAACCAAAAATCTTAGCCTTTTGCTTTTTGAAAACTATTTTTTCTTTCTCCAAAACAAACAAAGGCAAACAATCCAAATAAAGCCGCCGACCGTAACCCATAAAACAGTGTTCCAGGGTACGGAAAAAATGCCGGTGACCGAAAAGGCGCCGGTTTTAGCATCCTGCAAATGGGGGGCGATAATAAGAATATCGGCCGTAAGAACAATCACACCGCTTAGGGTGACGAAGGGAGAACGAAGGAAGGTTCGTGCGCCGTTGGGGGTGCGACGGGATAAGGTTTTGGACTGAAAGTCCAGTGTGTGACCAAGCCAGGCGGCCCCTAACGCTGTAATGAGCAATTCGGGCAGCATATAGGTGGCATTATAGATTAAAGAATAGAAAAGGGCCTGTTTATCGGGGATGGAGAGGCCGGCCCATACGGTGCAACCGGAAATAACGTGGCAGAGGTAGCGAAGCAGACAAACCAATACGGTACCACTAACCAAGGAAATCGGTTGGGAGAGGCGATGGCGGAAAAGTCCACCGAGACCGGTGACGGTGAAAGCCAAAAGATAGTCGAGCAAAACAATGGCCACCGCCGCCGCGGCCGAAGTAGCATACGAAAGATTGTTCAGTCCCAACAAAAGTTGCAGTAAACTGCCGGCAAACCCTACCAAAAGACCGAAGCCGGTTCCGTGTCGGTAGGCCACCAAAATAAGGGGGAGCATACTGCAGAGAGTAATGCTTCCGCCGTAGGGCAAATCCAACAGTTTAAAATAACAAAGGACAAAAGAAAGTGCCAGAAAAATAGCGCCTTCGGTAATTTTTTGCGGTAGCGTGGAGGTTGTTTTTGTTTTCATTTTTTTGTTCTCCTTTTTAAAAAAATCGGACAAACAAAACGCCGCCCCTACTGAAAAAACAGTAGGGGCGGAAACCTTTTTATGATAACCTTGGCACGAAAAATCCAAAGAAACATCCCTACGTCGGCATTACCCGAATCAGGTTATAGAGTTGGGCGAAACGCCCTCTCAGCCGACCAAACGGTCAGCACCCCTTGTTTTGTTGTCGAGAGTATTATATAGCCTTTGGACCGGAATGTCAAGGGCGAATTTGTTTGGCGCGCGGCGGATTTTGGTTTTCTTTCCCTGAAAAAACGCGGTCAAGCCACAAAACAGAAAGCTCCATCCATTTGGAGAAGGAGGGGTCGAAGACACCGTCAGCATCTTTATTTCCCAAAGCTTTTCCGTGGTCACCATAGGGAAAAATATGCATCTCAAAGGGGATGTTTGCCTTGGTGAGGCCATCGGCAAAGGAGAGGCTTTCTTCTACCGATACCAAACTATCTGCAAAGGTATGCACTAAAAACGTAGGGGGTGTTTGTGGGCCGATGTTTTGAGCGCAGTTGAGCAACGGTTCGATTTCGGCTTTATCACGATCTCCAATAAGGCGGGGGAGTACATCCTGCAACCACGAATAGGTAGTAGTTGCGGGATACCCTAAAATTAGGGCGTTGGGGCGATTTTCCCCATTTAGGCAACCCGATTTTTGGATGATCTCGGGGTGGTTCCACAAAGTGCCGAGGCCGGCTGTTAAATGTCCGCCGGCCGAAAAGCCGCAAACGGCGATTTGGTCGGGTGCAATGCTCCATTCTTCGGCGTGTTGACGAATGGTTTTCAAAGCCGCCGAAAGATCTAATAACGGTTTGGGAAAAGCGGCAGATTGGTTCAGCGAGTAGTAGAGCACAAAGGCGTGGTAACCGGCCGCTAAATATTGTTGGGCAATGGGATCCGCCTCCCGCGGGGAGCACATTCCGTAACCGCCGCCGGGGCAGACCACCACAGCCGGACGGATGCGAACATAATCCCATTGTGGAACATTTTCGTGTAGATAACAGTCCAAATAAACGTTATGGGCGGGGTCAAGCTCGATGCGGTTTACAATCATTTATGCTTCCCTCGTTCCATAGCCACTTTCAAAAGGGCGGTTTGGGTTTTGGCATCTTTAATTTCGCCCCGCAACACCATTTGAACTAAGGTATCCAAAGGAATTTTGTGCAAGGTCAAAAATTCGTCTTCATCGGGATTGGTTTCCCCATACGAAAGGTCGGTGGCTAAATAGGTGTAAACCACCTCATCACAATAGGCCGGCGAGGGGTAAAGTTCCCCTAAAAAACGCCAGTTTTTGGCTGTGACACCGGTTTCTTCTTTGAGTTCGCGTTGTCCGCAAAGCAGCGTGTCTTCGTCACCATCGCGTTTGCCGGCCGGAATTTCCAAGAGGGTTTTGCCATATGGATAGCGAAATTGTTCCACCATCAACACTTCTTCTTGTTCGGTTAACGCTACTACGCATACACCACCGTTGTGTTCCACCACTTCACGGATGGAAACAGCGCCATTGGGCAGTTCGGCCTCGTCGACACGAATGCAAATAATGCGTCCGTTAAAAATTGGTTGGCTGGATATTTGTTTTTCTTTTAATTCCAAGGAAAAAACCTCCTATTCGAAGCATAAGTATGATAATAAAGCAAAAAAGGAGTTAAGATACGATATGGAAAGCAAAATTCATCCGGTAGAACATAGTTATTTTGAATTCAAAAGAGCCGTCGCAGGGTTGATTTCTCGCTACCCCTTTGTACGGTTAACCTACATTGGAAAAAGTGTAGCGGGGCGGGATATTCCGGCTCTTACCATCGGTTCGGGTAAGGAATATGCTCTTTTTGTCAGCGGCGATGACCCGACTTGTCGTATGACATCCTTATTGCTGTTAATGTTTGCAGAAGAACTTTGCCAAACAATCTTGGTCGGAAAGGAACTCTGTGGCATTCATATCCGCAAGGCAATGTTTGGCCGTGGAGTGATTTTAGTGCCGTTGCTTAACCCCGACGGATTTGAAATCAACCGTTTGGGGGCAGCAGGTTGCGGCTATTTGGGGAATAAGATTGCAGCACTATGTAACTACGAATTTTCCAAATGGCGGGCCAATTTGCGTGGGGTAGAATTGGTGCGAAATCTACCCCTTGCATTTGAGGAACGTCGCGCCGCCGAGCGAGAGAAAAAAATCTCCGGCCCGCGGTATGCCGGCTTTAGCGGCTATCGTGCCGAATCCGAACCGGAAACGGCCGCTTTTACTGAATTTTGCAAAAAGACCGCCATTCGTCATATGGTGCAACTTTCTTCCTTTGGAGGAACGGTTTGCTACAGTGGTGGGTCCTCCGTTCCGCCTCGCAGCGCCAAAATGGCCGAAGTATTGGCAGCCGTTACCTCTTTTGCGGTTGAGCCGCCGATGAACAAAAATCGGGTTTCGTTTGGAGATTGGTTTACCCATCAAACCGGTCGGCCGGCAATAGAGGTGCGGGTTGGAGATAGCACTCCCCCCGCGGTGGAAGAATTACCTTTGTGGTATCCGCGGTTGAAGGAAATGCTGACCTTATCTTGCTTGTTTTAAGAAATTATTTTTCGGCATGAAAGGCCTTCATTGTCAAATAGGTCATATAAAGGTCTAGTTTTGAAATCGTTTCAAAGGGGGCGTGCATAGATAACACCGGCACCCCTAAATCAACAACGTCTATGCCTAAATTGGCGATATATTTGGCTACCGTGCCGCCGCCACCCAAATCCACTTTTCCCAACTCTCCGATTTGCCAGAGAATGTTTTCACGCGCTAACATAGCACGAATTTTTGCAACATATTCGGCCGAGGCATCCGAAGCACCGCCCTTTCCGCCCGAACCGGTGTACTTGGCAAAAGCCACCCCGTAATTGAGGTAAACGGCGTTGCGACGGTCCATTACATCTTGAAAAGTGGGGTCGGTGGCGGCACTGACGTCGGCCGAAAGGGCAATGCTTCGGCGTAGTGCCAAGGTGGTGCTTTTGCCGCTTGCACGGCACAGGTCGTCGAGAATATGATAGAGGAAATCCGAATTCAGTCCGGTGTTTCCGTCTGAACCGATTTCTTCTTTATCGGCTAAAATGGCAATGGCCGTTTTTTGCGGGTGTTCGGTCTGTAACAAACCCATCAGGGCGGGAAAAGCACACACGCGGTCATCGTGACCGTAGGCCCCAATCATTGAGCGGTCGAGGCCCAAATCACGGGCTTTGAAAGCCGGCACACATTCCAATTCGGCCGAAAGAAAATCCTCCTCACAAATGCCGTATTTTTCAAAGAAGAGATTTAAAATGTTCAGTTTCACCAGTTCGCTCTCTTTATCATCCAAAAAGGGCATACTGCCGATAAGAAGGTTTAGTTCTTCGCCCTTGATACCTTGGGAGAGGGGCCGTTTGCTTTGTTCGGCTGCCAAGTGAGGCAAAAGGTCGTTGATGACAAAAACGGGGTCGTTTTCATCTTCCCCGATGGAAACGGGAACGGTAGTACCGTCCTTTTTGGCAAAGACGCCGTGTAAAGCCAAGGGAATAGCGGTCCATTGGTATTTTCGAATTCCGCCGTAGTAATGGGTTTTCAGCATGGCTAATTCAATCTCTTCATACAAGGGATTCGGTTTTAAATCCAGGCGGGGAGAGTCAATGTGGGCGGCTGTAATGGTGGCACCTTGTTCGATATCTTCCTCACCCACCACAAGAAACGCAACCGACTTTCCTCGGTTGTTGACATAGAGCTTATCGCCGGCTTGATAGGATGCTTCGGGATTCATCGGACGAAAACCAAAGGGTTCGGCCAAGGCAATAGCGGCGGAGACGGCCTCCCGCTCGGTTTTGGCAGCATCTAAAAAGCGTTTGTACTCTTGTGCAAAGGAGAATACAGCCGCACGGGTTTCTTCGGAGACCGAAAGCCAACCGTTTTTGCGTTTGTAAAATAGGTTTTCTTTTAAAGTGGTTGCTTTGCTTTTTTGTTCCATAGTATACACTCCTTTAAGGTGATAAGAGAAATCTGAACTTTGTTTTAAAGGCAAGGCCTTTGTTTATTGTGTGTTAAAATGCCTATAAATCCGAAAAGGTTATCCATATTTTTGCCTTAACAAATCAAAAATCCGTTTCCTTTAAAATTTTTGATCTTAAAACGATTTCGGCAGCGCTTTGCAGGTCAGAAGCCTTACCGTTATTATACATAATGTGTGCAGATTTTTTGCGATAAAACGCTTCACTTTGTTGGGCGTTTAATCTTTTTTGCAGTTGTTCTTCGGTTAAATTGTCGCGCTTTTTAAGACGTTTTGCCCGCAATGGTTCATCGGCCAACAGGGCAATCACGGTGTCACAAATACGATCCAGCCCGCTCTCAAATAGGGTGGGAGCGTCCAATAGAATTTTACAAATGCCCGTTGCACAAAGGGTGTCGATTTCTTGCTCAATGGCCGCCGCAATCGGGGGCAAGAGCAGGGCATTTAACCGTTCGGTGGAGGCGCGGTCGGCAAAGGCTTTATCGGCCAAGGCTTGGCGGTCAAGTCGGCCCTCTCGTACCACCCCACCGAAGGTTTTTTCTAATTGGTCAAGCAGGGCGGGATCTTTTCGTACTTCGGCTGCTTTTTTATCGCAATCGATGACGAAAAAGCCCAGTTGCTTTGCCGTTTCACAAAAGGTGGTTTTGCCGGAACCGCTGGGACCGGTTAGACCGATAATGGTTGGCAGTTGCAATACCCGAAACGCGGCTGCCCGAATGAGCCGGTTATAGACCGCCAACCCCAATCCTACTTTGTCGGGGGCGTGTACAATCACACGGGAGACGTTCCGTTTATCCAGTTCGCGCAGATGAGAGAAAAGCAGTTCGGCTTGGCGGCCGTAGTCCTTCTCCTTTCCCAACGACATAGCCGGTATGGGTAAGCGAGACAACTCCTCCTCATAGCAGAGGGCAAAATCGTATATCTGCTTTTGGCGATGGCAAAAACGCACAAAGGCATTTTGACTGCCTATGGCTAATACTACTTCAGCCTTAGGGGCGTAATGTTTGTATTTCATACCGGGTGAGGCTACGTTCATTCCTTGTTCCAGTTGGTGGGTCACGGCAGGGTCGATGACCAAATCGGGGATAAAGACCTTTAGCTGTTCTACTGTAACACCGCCCGGACGGAGCAGACGTGGCGGATCGGTAACAAAGGTGACAACGGTCGATTCCACCCCAACGGCACAGTCGTCCGACACCACAATGGCGTCAATTCGTCCCTTTAAATCTTCGATGACGTGGGCAGCGGTGGAAGGGCTGGGCGATCCGGAACGGTTGGCCGAAGGAGCAGCGAGGGGAAGGGCGGCTGCTTTTATAATGGCGCGGGTAACAGGGTGGGAGGGCATCCGTACGGCTACGGTGTCAAGCCCTCCCGAAACAATGGAGGGGATGGCGTCGCTTTTTGGCAGAACTGCCGTAAATGGGCCCGGCCAAAAGGCATCCATACATTGTTTCGCCAAGGGGGGAATCTCCTTTGCAATACCGTCTAGTTCTTCTTGGTCGGCGATGTGTACAATCAGTGGATTATCGCTCGGCCTTCCTTTGGCTTTGAAAATATTTTGCACCGCTTCCTCACAAAAGGCCGAAGCCGCCAAGCCGTAAACCGTTTCGGTTGGCACGGCAACCAGACCGCCGTGTTGTAAGCATTCGGCAGCCAGTTGAATCGATTTGACGGCGGTTTCGTCCGGGGCGGTTAGCAGTTTTGTTTTCATTTTGTTTTATGCCTCGCTGGATTTTAGCATTTCGGCGCGATAATAGGTGATGAGTGCTGAAACAATCTCGTCTAAATCGCCGTTTAAGATTTGTTCAATCTTATAGAGGGTTAGCCCAATGCGATGGTCGGTCACACGGCCTTGCGGATAGTTATAGGTGCGAATGCGCTCGCTGCGGTCACCGGTGCCGACTTGGGCACGACGTTCGCCGGCGATGGCTTCATTTTGTTTTTGCATCTCGGCTTCCAACAGGCGACTGCGAAGCACCTTCATAGCTTTGTCTTTATTCTTGTGCTGACTGCGTTCATCTTGGCATTCCACCACCACGCCGGTTGGCAGATGGGTGATGCGAATGGCCGATTCGGTCTTATTGACGTGTTGCCCACCTGCACCGCCGGCACGGTAGGTGTCAATTTGCAGGTCGGCGGGGTTGATATCAAAATCCACTTCTTCGGCTTCGGGAAGAACGGCTACCGTTACGGTGGAGGTGTGAATGCGGCCGGAAGTTTCGGTTTCGGGAACGCGTTGTACGCGGTGGACGCCACTTTCGTATTTAAAGCGGGAATAGGCTCCGTCTCCCTCAATCATAAAACTGACCTCTTTCACGCCGCCGAGTTCGGTTTCATTGATGTTGAGTACCTCAACCTTCCAACGGCGGGATTCGGCGTACATCGTGTACATCCGCATTAAGGCCGCGCCGAACAGGGCGGCTTCCTCTCCGCCGGCACCGCCGCGAATTTCAATGATGACATTGCGGTCATCATTGGGGTCGCGGGGCAGCAATAACACCTTCAACTCCTCGGTGGTTTGCTCCATTGTTCTTTTGGCGGAGAGCAATTCTTCTTCGGCAAGTTCTTTAAAATCTTTGTCTAATCCGCCGCCGTCCAAAAGTTCTTTGGCTTCGGCGGCGGCGTTGGCCGCCGCTTCATACTCTCGGTATTTTTCAACCAAGGGTGTGAGGTGTTTATGTTCTTGCATTAGTTTTTTGTATTGCTCGTTGTTGGAAACCACTTCGGGTTTCATCAGTTCGTTGCCGATTTCGTTGTAGCGCTGTTCTACGGCTTTGAGTTTCTCTATCATAGTTTTCTATCCTTCCGATTCGGTGAGCACCGATTTAATGCGTTTTTCAATTTTGGAGCGCGGCACCATTATTTCGTGACCGCAACCAAGACAACGGAGTTTAAAATCCATTCCTACGCGAAGCACCAAAAACTTTGTTTCGCCGCAGGGGTGCGGCTTTTTTAAGGCCAAACGGTCGCCAATTCGAATATCCAACCGCGTTTCCTCCTTTTTCCTTTGTTAAACCAAGGTTTGCATCTAATTATTATACCCGAAATGGATAAAAAATACAAGACCGAGTGGCCGATTTCCCGTCATTTTTGTTTTGATATTTCCTGCGTGAGTCTTTTCTTCTTTGCGGTGGTATGATTTTCATCCATTGGGGTATACTTTTTTGTGGTGATGCAATATGTTAAAAGTCTTGGTGCGCACGGTGTTGATGTATGTTTTTGTCAGCGTAGCAGTGCGTATGATGGGGAAACGGCAAATCGGTGATATGCAACCGACCGAACTGGTTATCACCCTTCTTATTTCCGAGATTGCGGCCATCCCCCTACAGGATATTTCGCAGCCGTTAAGCATTGGTTTAGTGGCAATATTCACCTTGGTGTTTTTGGAGATTGTCGCTTCGATTTTGATTTTGAAAAATCTACGTTTGCGTCGTATTTTCAGCGGCAAGGCAGTGGTTTTAATGAAAAACGGCGTACTGGACCAAAAGGCTATGAAAAATGTGCGGATTACCGTTTTTGATTTGCTGGAAATGTTGCGGATGCAGGGGGTATTTTCACTGGCGGATGTCGACAGTGTTTTTTTAGAGGTCAATGGAAACATTAGCGTACGCCCAAAGCCGAATCGCACGCCGCCTACCGCTGATGAGATGGGAATCACACCTACCGATAACGGTCTTGCTATGGCAGTTATCAGTGATGGGAGGGTGGTGGATTCCAGTCTTGCTTTCTTGCAAAAAAACAGAGATGATTTGCTGGCTTTGCTCAAAGAAAAAAATCTCACTGTCGGTGAGATTTTCATTATGACGTTAGACCAAAGCGGCCAAAGCGTAATTGTCAAAAAGGAGAGAAAATAATGAAGCGACTGTTGGCCGCCGGTGTTATTTTGGTGGCGGTGTTGGCGTTGAGTTGTACCGGAATCGGCTTGATTCAAAACATTGGAGGCCAAGTGGAAACCGCGATGCAAGATATTTTAAAAAATCCGGATCCAACCTTGAACAAGGCGGCACAGTTTTCGCATTTTTGGGAGAAAAAGCGCGAACAGGTTGCTATATTTGTCAACCACGAAACAGTCGATGAAATTGGACGAGTGGCGGCGCGTATGATGGCGGCTGAACGTATGGATAACGCCGCTGATTTGGCGCAAGCCGCCAATGAAATTTTATTCATTATGCGGGGCATTAAGGGGGATGAAACCTTCAGTCTGTTTACGGTATTGTAGAAAACACCGGAATAAAAGATATCTATCTTCCGTCGCCGCCCCAAGACTTGACTTTTATTTGGGAAAAAGGTATGATAAGCAAGAGATTCTTTTGAGAAAGGCGGCGGACGAAATGGCCGGAATTTTGTATGTGGTGGGCACCCCCATTGGAAATTTAAACGATTTTTCACCCCGCGCCAAAGAAATTTTGGCCACGGCCGATTTTATTGCCGCCGAAGATACCCGTGTTACCTTAAAATTGCTTAATAAGTTTGAAATCAATACCCCTATGGTCAGCTATCATGAGCACAATCACAAAATGCGGGGAGAGTACATACTTTCGCGTTTGGCAGCAGGGGAATCTTGTGCATTGGTTACCGATGCCGGTATGCCGGCCATCTCCGACCCGGGGGAGGACTTGGTGCGTCTTTGCCACGAAAACAAAGTGGAGGTTTGCTCGGTGCCGGGGCCCAGCGCTTTGATTACCGCCCTCGCCATTTCGGGAATGCCGAGTGGTCGCTTTAGTTTTGAGGGATTTTTATCCACCGCTAAAAAAAGCCGTCGTGAACATCTACAAACCGTTAAGGATGACCCACGCACCCTTTTGTTTTATGAGGCGCCGCACAAACTCATCGCCACCTTAACCGATATGTTGGCAGTCTTTGGCGACCGCGAAATCGCCCTTTGCAAAGAACTTACGAAGCGGTTTGAAACGGTTTGGCGCACCACTTTTTCGGCAGCACTGGAACAATTCTCCATTACCCCGCCGAAAGGGGAATATGTGCTTATCATCGCCGGTGCCGCTCGCGATCGGGAGCAACAACTCACCTTGGAACAAGCAGTGTTATTGGCTCGCCGCCAAATGGAAGAAGGGGTTTCGCTTTCGAGTGCGGCCAAAGCTGTCGCCGCCGAAACCGGTTTTAAAAAGAGTGAAATATATAAAGAATTGCTTGAAAATAGATGAAAAATACAACAATTTTCTTATTTTTTAAGGCAAAAAAGGGAAGGTGTTGCGAATCATTCGTAACACCTTCCCTTTTTCGGTTTTGTTTTTTATTACAGCAGTTCTTTTTTCAGTTGGTCGGCACGGTCGGTTTGTTCCCACGCAAGGTCTAAATCGGTGCGGCCAATATGGCCATAGGCTGCCAAATTGCGGTAGATGGGGCGGCGCATTTTTAAATCGCGAATGATGGCGTAGGGACGAAGGTCGAATACCTTTTTTACTGCCGTCGCAATTTTTTCGTCGTCCACTACACCGGTGCCGGCCGTATCCACCATCACCGAAACGGGGGTGGCTACGCCGATGGCGTAGGCCAACTGGACTTCGGCGCGCTTGGCTAAGCCGGCCGCTACAATATTTTTAGCTACCCAGCGGGCCGCATAGGCGGCCGACCGGTCAACCTTGGTCGGGTCTTTTCCCGAAAAGGCACCGCCGCCGTGCTTGGCGTAACCGCCGTAGGTATCTACAATGATTTTACGACCGGTAAGGCCGGTATCACCCTGCGGACCGCCCACCACAAATCGGCCGGTGGGGTTGATGTAAATGTTGGTGTTTTCATCCATCGGTTGGTCAAAAAGTTCGGCGCGAATCACTTTGTCCAAAACGTCCTGCCGCAGTGTTTCCATCGAAACTTCGGCTGTATGTTGTGAAGAAACAACGACCGTATCAATGCGCACAGGGGCGCCGTCCTCATATTCTACCGTTACTTGGGTCTTGCCGTCGGGCAATAGGTAGGGGAGTTCCCCCGATTTACGCACCGCCGTCAATCGACGGGCCAAACGGTGAGCCAGTGAGATGGGCAGGGGCATCAGTTCCGGCGTTTCGTCGCAGGCAAAGCCAAACATCATTCCTTGGTCACCGGCGCCGTGTAGACCGGCTTCATCGGCATCACCCCTTTTATTTTCCAACGAGTGGTCCACCCCAAGCGCAATGTCGGGGGACTGTTCATCTAACGCAATGGATACGCCGCAGGTGTGCCCGTCGAAGCCTTTTTCGGGGGAATCGTAACCGATGTCGCAAACCACTTCCCGTGCAATTTTTGCAATATCCACTTGTGCTTTGGTGGTGATTTCTCCCATTACGGTAACCATACCGGTGGTGCAAAAGGTTTCGCAAGCTACGCGAGAGGCGGGGTCTTGCGCCAGCATGGCGTCCAATACCGCATCCGAGATATTATCACAAATTTTGTCGGGGTGACCCTCGGTCACGGATTCTGAAGTAAATAACCATTTTGCCATTGTTTTTTCCTCCTTCATTAAAAAAACCACTCGCAGAATGAGTGGTTTAAAAAAGAAACCCTCATCTTTCGGCGTTTGCCGCAGGATTTAGCACCTTGAAAAACAGGTTGCCGGACATCAACGGGCCTGACCCCTCCGTCACTCTCGATAAGGAATAATATCTATAAAATTTTCGTAGAATATTGTAACATAAGAAAGAGAAAAGTCAAGAGGAATTTTTGAACCGTTTATGACTTTTTCGTGAAAAAATATTGAAAATGATAACACGGGTTATTTATTTTCGAAAAAAGCTACAATAAAATAAAAAAAGACTATTGAAATTTTGGTCAGTATGTATTATAATGAAAAAACATTCGATAAAAAAATGAACACTTTTGGGTCGATTTTTGTGCTATTTTGCCCTACGGAATTCCGAAGGGGTAGAACCATAGGTTTTCAGAAAAGCGCGATTAAAACTGCGAATACTGCCAAAACCGGTAGAAAAGGCAATCTCGGTCAAGGATTTATCGCTTTTTTGCATCAGCAAGGCCGCGTTTGAGCAACGGATGTGGTTAAGCACCTGGTTGAAATTGCTTTGCATATGGTGCGAAAAACACTCGCTCAAGGTAGAGGGATGCACTCCCACCGCTTTGGCCACGGTATCGCGAGATAACGGTTCCGCAGCGTGTTCATCCATGTAAGCCAGTGCCTCGTAAAAGGCATCGTTTAAGGGTGCTTGGCTGGGTTTCAGGCGGCAGTGTTGCAAAAGCTCACCGATCAGCGGCCCTAATACAGCCATACCGTAAAAATAGTTATCACACTCTCGCTCGCGGGGAAGAAACCGGTCTAACAGAGATAAGGTTTCACCCGATACGGGAAAGGTGAATTGAGAAGGCGTATTTTTTCTAAGCAGATGATAAAAGGGCGGAATAAATTCTTTGGTGAACAGCAGAGCGTGTAGGGTGTGCGGCGCCGTAAAAGGAAAGGCGTGCGGTACAAACGGTGGGATAAAAACGGCTTGACCGGCCGCCACCGTAAGGGCTTTTCCTCCCAGTTCTACCGTAAGGGTTCCCGCGGTTACCACTAAAATTTCTAAATTACCGTGTGAGTGGGTTTGCACATCGATATCGCGGTACCGAACCGCCGTAAAAAAACGGGAAATATTTTGGTCGATAATATCAAACATAGTGAAAACTTCTCCTTTTTGGTTTGACGATAATTTGTCTATATATTGTAGCACATTTGTCTTGTAATTGCAAGTGAAAAATGCTATTTTTAAAGAGGATTAAAAAGGTGGCTTTCTTTGCTTATTTCAAAATGAAAACCTCTTGAAAATAAAGGAAAAAATGGATATGTTTTCCCTACTGCGGGAGAGAAAAACTTTCACCTGCTCTCCCACCGTTTTCAATATAACTTTTTTGGCAAATGCCCTCAAAAAGCCTTGCGGCTTCCATTTTACGGGAAATGATGATATGTTATATATCATTTTCAAGATAAATTTTTATGGAGGTAAAAAATATGAAAAGCATTTTAACCAACAAACGCTGGTTGGCGCTGATTGCTCTGATGATGGCAATTGTTATGTGCTTCACGGCTTGCGACCCCAATTCCGGAAGCATTGACCAACCCAGCAACTCCCAGCAGGAAGAAGGCGGTGACGTCAACCAAGGCGGCGAAACCGAAGCCGGTGACGAAACCGAAGCTGGCGACAAAACCGAATCTGGCGACAAAACCGAATCCGATGCCAGCTCGAAACCGGGCCAAACCAACAACGGCACCAACAACAATAACAACAATGGCACCAACAACGGCGGTTCTACCGTTGCCAAGAAATCCACTTGGGATGCCAACTATCTGTCTACCATGCCGGAATCGGTAAAGAAAAAGGGCATCACCATTTTGATGTGGCGTTCTTTCCACGATACCGAAAAGAAATTGGTAGAAGATTTCCAAAAGAAAACCGGTTGTAAAGTAACCGTGGTACAAACCACCGAACCGCAGTATTCTACCAAATTGGTTTCGATGATTGCCGGTAAAAACTCTCCTGACGTTATCTTCTTAGACGGTAAAAGATTCCCCTCTGTTGCCATCAACGGCATGCAACCCTTAGATTCGGAAATCTTCCGTTTGGATGATAAATGCTGGGATAAGAAAATGATGGAAAACACAAAGATCAATGGCAAATACTACGGTGTTGCTATGGAAAAATCTTGGAACAACTCCGACGTTCACTACGTAACGTATTATGTGCCCAAGATTTTGAAAGAATGCGGTGTAAAAACTATGCCGTATGACCTCTACAAACAAGGTAAGTGGAACTGGTCCACCCAACGCGATATCGCCCAAAAGGTTAAATCGGCCGGTAAAGGTTACACCGGTATTTCCACCTACGAGCGTGACACTATGATGTTGGCCGCCGGTCAAGATTTCGTAACCTATGACAGCAAAAGCAGTCAGTTCAAACTCAATATGGGTTCGAGCATGTTGACGAAGGTATGGCAAGAAATTGCAACCCTTAACCAAGAAGGTTTGATGTCGGGTAACGACCAAGCCGGCTTCAAGAGTGGTAAAGTTGGTATGTACACTTGTATCACCTACGGTTTGTGGAAAGAATCTGACTGGGGCTTCACCGATTTGGCCAAACAAAAACTCGATGTGCATGCCGTTCCGGTTGCCGGTCCCACCACTGCTACCTCTTACACTCCCTACCGTTCCAAAGCTTGGGGCGTAGCCAAGGGTGCTAAGAATGTAGAAGGTGCTGCTTACTTCCTCCGTTACTATTTGGATATTAAGAACTTCGATTATGACAATTCTTTCTTAAACAGTCAGTGCAAAACTGTTTTCAACTTGGTTACCAAGAGCAGTGCGAAAAAGAAACTTGCTACCGCTTACGGCGTAGTAGAGACGGTTGGTACCAGCTATGACAATATTGCTGAAAAATTGAGAGCTTCGACTCCCAACAACGTTACCACCGTACTCAATTCTCAAAAAGGCGCCATTAACAGCGCAATTAAAAAGGTTAACAGCAAAATGAAACGCGCTAAATAAGAGCGCCAATTTACGCAGCATCCTAAAAAGTTTTGCTGAAATCGTTCGCTGAAAATTGTTCTTAAAATCGGATACTCTGTGTCGAGAGGGGGCCTTCTCCCTCTCGATGCCAGTATAATATGGCAAAGAGCAAGGCTTTTTGTCAACCCGAAAATCTAAGCGGAAACCCGTTTGGATTTTTCACCGTTTTTTGCGCGCAAGAGTTATCCTTAAATTAAGAAAAAGAAGGAGATGAGAGAGAGAAATGAAAATCTACGAGACCCCGATCGTTGAAGTAAAGCCACTGTTAAAAACAGAGCAAATGAACGATGTTTCTTTCGACATTGAAATGGAAGGGGAAGAATAAGCTTCAGCAAAAAGAAACCCCGTATGTTTAAGGAGGAAATTTCTCATGCCAAAAGAAAATGATCGTTCATTATGGATGTATGAGCGAAAATGGGGAGTATTTATTCATCTACTCGGTGCTAATTTGCCTGAGGAAGAGGTTTCGGATGACCCTACCCAGCTTACTGCTTGGGAAAAGAGATTAGAAGCCTTTGATGTGGATCATTTTGCGGCACAATTGAATGAAATCGGCGCTGGTTGGTGCGGCGTTACGATTTGTCAGTTATACCGTTGGATGATCGCCCCCAACGAAACATTCGATAGAATCACCGGTTACAAGCCGGGTGAGGCTTGTTCCCGCATTGACTTCATCGACCGACTTATCAAAGCGCTAGATAAGTATGATATCGGCCTAATGTTATATTTCACCGGTGACGGACTTTCTCGCGACCCAAAAGCCAAAGCAGCTTTTGATACGTGGGATGATGAAAAACGAGTCATCACCAAAGAATTCGTAGAAAAATGGGCCGAGGTGGCTCGAGAATATAGCCTCCGGTATGGTAAAAAAGTTAAAGCATGGTGGCAAGATGGTATGTGGGTTGGTGATTACAAAAATCGCCATGAACTACTGAAAATCTATGCCGATGCTTTCCGAGCGGGGAACCCCGATGCAGCCATTGCAACAAACATTGAAAGCTGTATCGATCAGGATAATGCTGAACTCGTACTAAGTCCTCGCCGCGGCGCCAAGTATGATGATTATACTGCCGGCGAAGTGGTTACTTTGGGCAAATTGCCTTACCATCCTTATATGGATGGTTGCGGTGCTCGTTGGCACATTTTAACCTTCCTGGCCCAAACCCCTTGCGAGGTTGAAGGTTGGGGCGGAAAAGGCTGCAAGTACAAACCCGGTTGGCTATTTGACTATATGGATGAGGTACATAACCGCGGCGGTATCATCACCTTTGATATCCGCTATGAACCCGACGGCACGATTGACGAAGATCAAATGCGCGCATTGCGATTACTCAAGCATCTATAAAGCCCAATCTGATTATTCTAGTTTTAAAGGCAAGTGCCCATTGTTTTTGTTTCGAGAAAAATAATGGGGATGAAATCATTTGCCCACCAAAAGAAAGGAGCTAATTTCAACGATGAAAAAGTCACTCGCAATTCTACTTTCCGTTGTGATGTTGCTCACAATGGTATTTACCGGTAGCGCCTCGGCTACCGTACCCACCGGCAATGAAATTGCCGACGGTGAATGGTTTTCCTCTATGCAGAAAAACACGCCGTATACCGATACGGCCGGGGAAGGCGCTTTCGCTATCCCGGCAGATGTAATCAGCAATAACCACACCGCCTATACTTTTATAAAAGGGTTGAAACCCAACACGAACTATACATTAACCTTCGACAAAGTAGGTACCGATTTGCACCAATCGGTTTCCGGCGTGGTGGCCGGAACATCCCTCACTTGGGCCGAGCCGCATTATAATTATATTGAGAGAAGCGTTAACCCTATGTTGGGCACACCGACCTTAAACGGTTCGACCTATACCATTGAATTCACTACTACCGATGTTACGGATTACTCCCTTTTATTCCGTGTCATCAATGGGGGGACAACTACTCTTAGCAACTTCTGTCTGACGGAAGTGGCACCTCCCACTCCCGAAGAAATTGCCGGTAACGCTGTAGTGAACGGCACATGGTTCGACCGTGGGGCTGACCATACCGTTAGTAGCAATGCGATTAACGTTACGAGTGCAAACTATCAATGGTTATACACCACGATTGCCGGTTTGGATGCAAAAACCACTTACACCTTGACAATGACCCACAATGCCGGCGAAAACTTCTATTTGCTGGCTAACACTTCGGCTGTAGTAGCGGGTAGCACTCCCACCTTTGATGGCGATACCCTCACTTCCGAGAAGGTTGCTTCTTACGACTACACTGCCACCCACACCGATGAAATCATCACCATCCGCTTTACTACCGATGCGGCTGGCGATTACACGGTAATGCTTCGTCAAAATAATATCAGCACCTTTACCCTTTCTAACTTCGTTCTTTCTAAGACTGCGGTTTACGAGTTTGTCGGAACCTCCATTCGCGCCGCCAGTGCTGAAACGAAACAAGGTCTCCGCTTCATTGAAGCCATCGATAAATCGATGTTGACCAACGGCGTCAATGGAAAAGCCGTTGCCGAAGTTGGTATGGTTGCCGCTGTTGCTGCTAAGGTAGACGGTGAACTCACCCTTGAAACCGATGGAGCAAAGAATGGCGTTGCCTATGGTGACAACGGTGCGGTTCGCAAGTTCTTTAGCGAGGATAGCAACTACTCTACTATGTCGGCCGCTTTGACCGGCTTGCAACCCAGTCAATACAATGTAGATATGTCGGTACGTTCTTACGTTAAGTTGGCCGATGGTACCGTTATTTACGGCACTACCAACACCTACTGCATCTACGATGTAATGAAGGGTATTCTTTCCAAAGGTTCTGAAGCAGATCAATTGATCGTAAACAATATTTTGGATGCCAATGACGGTGTTATCCGTGCCGCTTATGAGGCTTGGTTGGCAGAATAAGGTATAAAGGTTTTCGATTTCGCTTGAATTACGTAGAAAATCGATACGGGCGGTTTTACCGCCGCCCGTATCGAACCAAAACATTATTTCGGTACTTCTTGTAGGGGTGATTCATTAGTCACCTTTATTTCAAAAAGCAACCCACGGGAAATTGAAATAATTCGGTGGGTTGTGAATGGCCCCTACAAAGGTCATATCGTTTTACTGCCCCAAGGTAGTGAAACAAAAAATTCACCATCCAGAATGGAGGTAAACAAATTGAAAAAGTTATTATCCATCCTGTTGTCAGTGGTGCTGTTGTTCACAACGGTTTCCTGTCTCACAATGCAATCGGCCTTCGCCATTCCTACCGGCGATGAAATTGCCGATGGCGTGTGGACGAGCAAAAGCACCGGAGCACCCATAGACAATGCGGCCGGTGACGGTTCCGTTACGATTCCGCAGTCTATTGCTGACGACAACCACAGTGTTTACACCAGCATTAAAGGCTTGGCGGCAAACACGATGTACACCCTGACCTTTGATTACGAAAGCACCGTAAACGGTGGTACGTGGCAAGAAGGCTTGTCCGGTATCGTTGCCGGCGCTCCTGCTTGGATAAACGGTCAATGGGTCGACACCGATTCCACCCCCTTCCTAGTAAAAGCCACTCCGGGAGATGGATCTTCCAAACTGACCTTTACCACCGGTGCTACTGCGGTAGACCACACCTTGGTTTTCCGTGTACTGAAAGGTAACGGCGCTATCACTCTTTCTAATTTCAAATTGGTAGAGGGTGACGGCATCCTGATCACCGATAAGGTGACCGACACTATGGCTGACGGCGAATGGATTGACCCTTATGAGGTAACGCAAGGTCGCACGGTACAGGTTCCGACCGAGGGCGTTGTAGTCTCCAACGAGGCGGGCGATAAAAAATTCACCACCCCGGCTGAGATTGCGCAATAT
>JAZNIW010000001.1:0-105435 GCA_045577695.1 Acutalibacteraceae bacterium | reverse complement strand
TACGATGCAAACGATATATCACAAAATAAGGCAATGGGTATTTTAGCGTACTTCGGCCCGCTGTGCTTTATCCCGATGTTTGCAGCAAAGGGCTCAAAATTTGCCCGCTTCCATGCTAATCAGGGCTTAGTTCTTCTGATTGCCTGCGTAGCATGGTCTATTGCATCAAGTATACTTAATTCAATTATTCTTGCGATTTCTTGGAGATTGTATTTCATCACCAGTATTATTAGCCTGTTATCGATTGTCTTTGCGATTCTTGCCATCATTGGTATTATCAACGCCGCAAATGGCAAGGCAAAGGAACTCCCGATAATCGGAAAAATCAAAATTTTGAAATAATCCTATAAACCAAAAAGGCGGTGACCGTAAGTGTCATCGCCTTTCTCCTTTGCTTAATTTTTATAATAAAAACATTTGGAAAATCTGCTCATAATTTCTACAAAAAGTGTGATACTAATATCACATTAAAATTGTAAAAGAGGAGATTTATATATGAAAGCAACAGGTATTGTAAGACGTATAGACGATTTAGGCAGGGTTGTTATTCCGAAAGAAATTCGCCGCACGATGCGGATTCGTGAAGGAGACCCGTTGGAAATTTTTACCGACCGCGAAGGCGAGGTTATTTTTAAAAAGTACTCTCCTATGGGCGAACTTTCGGAGACGGCTGCCACCTTTTGTGAAGTCTTGGTAAAAAGTGCCCCGTTTTCGGTAATTATTTGCGACCGCGACCACTGCATTGCAGCCGGCGGCATCCCTAAAAAAGAAGTATTGGAGCGCCGTGTAACCACCGCATTAGAGGACGTTATGGAAGGTCGGCGTCCCTATGTTGCTGATCCAAATGAAAAAGCTCCTTTTTTTGCATTGGAGGGAATTTCTCGACCCGTTGCAGTGGCCGTTCCGATTGTAAGTGCCGGTGATGTGGCGGGGGCTGTTGTTTTTTTAGGGGATGAGAAGGGTTCTGCCCCGAGTGAAAACGATAAAAATTTGGCAGTCGTAGCGGCCGGCTTTTTGGGTAAAAATATGGAGGATTTTTAGTTGGGCTAAAATTCACCCTCAAAGTATTAGAGAAACTTCATCCCGCGGACAAAGGGAAAGAAAGCGGCCATTTTATATAAGCAGAACAAAAATAGGCAAAACAAAAGAAAATTGGTATAACAAAATCAGAAAAAATTGTATAGAAGACAGATTTATGCTGTTATCGAATATTTGTACGGTATGTAAAGCAAGACCGAATGGATACAATAAGCAGCGGAAAATTTGACACCGACATCGGCAACGAGAAAGAATAAAAAAAGATTGCAACCATCCTTGCGAGAAGATAGGTTGCAATCTTTTTAAATTTTATACTATAATACTTAAACCCACCGAAATTCGGTGGGTTTGTTGGTAATGCAGCCTATGTTTGGTGTGACACATAGGCCTTTTCTGGTGGAAACTGGCGGGCTCGAACCGCCGACCTCCTGCGTGTGAAGCAGGCACTCTGACCAGCTGAGCTAAGCTTCCGTTCCTAGTACGGAAAACATTATAACACAAACCAAAAACGGAATCAACCACTAAAAATGATATTTTTAAAAATCTTGTACGGGAAACCGAATGAAAATGGTTGAATTTTCGGGTGGTTTGTGATATACTACAAAGGTATATACCATTCTTTTGGTTTTAAAAAAAGGGGGGGCAATATGAAACATCGTATTGGAGAATTGTTGTTGGTAATAACCTTGCTGATAGTAACCGTCATTAACACCATCGGTTTTGCCATATCCTCCTTTGGGCTACGGCTGGACCATTTGCCGGAAGGTAAATTTTTATATTCGACTATGTCCCCCAACGGCAACTCTACTCTTAAGATATATCAGGTAGAGGTAAAGAATATTGGTTGCGGTATCCGTGGCGAGGTCATTACAGTTGACCCAACCGGAGAACCCATAACCAAAAACATTTATTGGGAAACCCACGCCAAAGGTGCCATTGCCGCTTGGACCAAGGAGAATGAGGTGAGCATCAACGGGCACACCGTTTCGATTCACGGGGAACCGTTTGACAGTCGGAAAGAGGTTGTCTTGCCTGAATTTTCTACCAAAAACTTGTTAAAACAACAGTAAAGGAGTACGGTTTTATGAATTTACAAACGGCTGCTTGCCAAACGGGTGATTTGGTTGCCACAATGAAAACCACGATGGGAGATATCACCATAAAACTTTTCCCGAAACAGGCACCCAAAACCGTAGAAAACTTTGTTACCCATGCCAAAAACGGATATTATGACGGACTTATTTTTCACCGCGTTATTCCGGATTTTATGATTCAAGGCGGCGACCCGACCGGCACCGGTATGGGGGGAGAAAGCATTTGGGGCGCTCCGTTTGCGGATGAGTTTGACCCCGCACTGCACAATCTGCGCGGCGCCCTTTCGATGGCCAATTCCGGTCCGGCCACCAACGGCAGTCAGTTTTTCATTGTGGTTGCCAAAGAGGCACCAACTGCAATGCTGGAACAAATGGAACAAATGACGGCTGAGCAAGGCTTTCCTCGCGAAGTCACGGCCGACTATAAAAAGTTGGGCGGCACCCCTTGGTTGGATTTTCGACACACCGTGTTCGGCCAAGTGATGAGCGGTTTGGAGGTAGCCGATGCCATTTCGGTTGTTAAAACCGGCGCCAACGACAAACCGATTGACGAGGTAAAAATTCTTTCCATTACGGTTGAAACGCTATAACGTATTCATCAAGGACAACGCAAAGCGATGTTTTGATTTTAAAAAAAGGTGGAAGAAAAATGAAAATTAAAAGCGGATATATCGCACGTCCGGTTGCCGGCAGTTATGTGGTGGTAACCACCGGGGATAAAACGGTTGATTTTAACAGTATTATCACCCTAAACGAAACCGGTTATTTTCTGTGGGATCAACTGATGGGCGGTGCTACCCGTGAGGAATTGCTTTCGGTTATGCTTTCGGAATATGAGGTGGATGAGCAAATCGCTGCCGCCGATATTGACCGCTTTTTAGCTCGTTTGGAGGAAGCAGACCTTGTCGAGTAATATCACCCTGCGTGATTTGATTACCACTATTTCTGAAGTAGTTTCTCGCGGACAAGAGGCGACCTTTATCCCGCACGGAAACAGTATGAAGCCTATGCTTTCAAACGGACGGGATGAAATTATATTGGTAAAACCTACCTTTCCGCTCAAAAAGTATGACCTACCATTGTATCTTCGCCAAAACGGAACTGTGGTTCTGCATCGTGTGGTGGGGATTCGCACCACGGATCGCGGCACAGAATATATCCTGCGTGGAGACAATACCTACGAAAACGAATACGGCATTCGCGATAAGGATGTCGTAGCGGTGGTTTCCCGCTTTTGTCGCCGAGGAAAATGGGTTGCGGTTTCGGATATGTCCTATCGGTTGTATGTTCGTCTTTGGTGCGGATGTTTTTCGCTTCGCAAGGGCGCGCATTGGCTCTATTACGGGGGGATTCGAGCCGCAAAAAAAGCCAAAAGGATGTTTTATAAAAAATGATAAAAATCAATAAAAAGCAAAAAGAATTGCTTTTTTATATTCTGTTTGGTCTTGGCACTACAGTGGTCAACTGGTTGGTTTATACGCCGCTGGTGGTTTGGGACGTGCTGAATATGACGGCAGCCAACGCCGTAGCTTGGGTGGTGGCCGTTTCTTTTGCCTTTTTCACCAATAAATATTTTGTTTTCGAAAGCAAAAATTTTTCCCTCCGCCAAACAGTGAGGGAGGCGGTTTCCTTTTTTGGGATCCGCTTATTGTCGGGTGTCGTGGAAATCTTTTTGCCGATTTTGTTGGTTTCGCTGGGATGCGGAGCCACCCTGTTCGGCATTGAAGGAGCAGCAGCCAAAGTGATAACCAATTTCGTGGTTATTGTGCTCAATTATGTTTTTAGCAAATGGTTTGTTTTTTCGAAAAAAAGACCCATAAAAAAAGGAGAATGACGTATGGACGAAAAAAACTTTGGGAATGATATTGTTACCTTAACCGACGACGAGGGTGCCGAATATTCTTTCGAAATTTTAGATGCGATTGAAACCGATACCGGTCGTTATCTGGCAATGATCCCCTATTTTTCCAATCCCAAAGAGCGGCTGGACGACAGTGGTGAATTGGTGCTGGTTAAGGTGCTGGAAGACGAAAACGGCGATGAATATTTTGAAGATATTCCCGACGATGACGAGTACGACACCATTGCCGACCTGTTTATCGACCGTTTGCAAGAAGCTTTTGAAATAGACGCCGACTAAGCCGCAATGCAAAATATTTTTCCTTCCCTGTTCGTGGACCGTGGTAAATTATAACCCTACAACCTTTTTATTGGGGACCTTTCTCCCGCGGCGGGCTTGCAGACCTCCCGAACGACCGTTTGTTGTCGTGCTCGGACGAAGGGAGCGCGAAACCGTGGGGCGGCCACCCACCTGCTTTGATTTGCAGGTTATCAATTGCCATTTACGGCAGGGCAGGAATATGATAAGCGCTAACAACCTCGAAAACCCCGTTGCCAAAAATGGGAATGTCGTTCGTGAGGTTTTATCTTAACACATAAACGATTGCATTCAAACCGGCAAGACGTTTGTATTACCGTTGTCTCATTGGGTAAAAGCCCAATCCCACTAACAACAAAAAAGAGAAGGCTCATTTTCATCCGGAGTCTTCTCTTTCTTTTTGTTCCGATCGTGATATGCTGACGAAGGTCGATGCGATATTTCCCTACGGACAGTTTTTTGGTGAATATAATAGCACAAAAAAACAATATAACTTACCATAAGACAAATATACCATTTAGAAAGGAGGTTGTTATTTTATGCGATTGTTTTTCTCTTGGTTTTAGCAAAAAAAGAACCCAAATTTTTAATAGTGTAAAGTTTTCATTCAAAACGACTTAACTTTATACGAATTTTACTTAATTTTATTAAGCAAAATGGGCAAAGTCCCTTATTTTTCGTGAAAAATAAGAGGCTTGGTTGACAAAAAGGCCGAAAACACGTATACTGTTAGCAGTGAGAAACTCGGCGTTGCGCGCTTTTTTCAGCGTCGCAACGCTTTCGGTTTTATGAATAAAACCCACATTACGGGAGGTTATAAAGGTGATGAGTCACGTCAACGAAATGTTCGGTAGTTTGGTGTTTAACGATGCTACTATGCGCGAAAAATTACCGAAAGAAACCTATAAAGCACTGAAAAAAACCATTCAAAACGGGAAGCCGTTGGATTCGGCCATTGCCAGTAGCGTCGCCAGTGCTATGAAAGATTGGGCGATTGAACACGGTGCTACCCACTACACCCATTGGTTTCAACCGATGACCGGTGTCACAGCGGAAAAACACGATGGTTTTATTACACCCACCGATGACGGCGGCGTGATTATGGAATTTTCAGGCAAGGAACTCATCAAAGGAGAACCGGATGCCTCCTCCTTCCCATCAGGCGGTCTGCGCGCCACCTTTGAGGCACGAGGCTACACTGCGTGGGACCCGACTTCCTATGCCTTTATTAAGGATGAAACCCTTTGTATTCCCACCGCCTTTTGCTCCTACGGCGGCGAAGCATTGGATAAAAAAACCCCGCTTCTTCGTTCGATGGAGGCCATCAACAAACAGGCTATGCGGGTGCTTCGTTTGTTCGGCAACGAGGATGTCAAAAACATCATTACCACCGTGGGGGCAGAGCAAGAATATTTCTTGGTGGATAAAAAGTATTACGACCAGAGAAACGATTTGATTTACTGCGGTCGCACCCTTTACGGAGCTATGCCCCCCAAAGGGCAGGAGTTGGATGACCACTATTTCGGCACCATTAAAACCCGCGTCAAAGCCTATATGCGCGATTTGGATGAGGAACTGTGGAAACTGGGCATTTTAGCCAAGACCGAGCACAACGAGGCCGCCCCCGCTCAGCACGAACTGGCCCCCATTTATACCTCGACCAACACCGCCACCGACCACAACCAGTTGACTATGGAAATTATGAAACGCGTGGCCGAGCGACACGGAATGGTTTGTCTGATGAACGAAAAACCCTTTGAAGGAATTAACGGCAGCGGAAAACACAACAACTGGTCGATTTCGACCGATACCGGTGTTAACCTTTTAAAACCGGGAAAATTGCCGCAAGAAAACGCACAATTTTTAACCTTCCTGTGTGCTGTGATTCGCGCCGTAGACGAATATCAGGGCATTTTGCGGGCTTCTGTGGCCAGCGCCGGCAACGACCATCGATTGGGTGCCAATGAGGCGCCGCCCGCCATTGTTTCAATGTTCTTGGGAGATGAACTCACCGCTATTTTAGAAGCCATTGAAAAGGGCGAAAATTATGACGGCACCCAAAAACGTCAGATGGAAATCGGGGTTGACGTTTTGCCGAGTTTCCCAATGGATACCACCGACCGGAACCGTACTTCTCCCTTTGCCTTTACCGGCAATAAGTTTGAGTTCCGTATGCCCGGCTCCAGCCTTTCCATTTCAGGGCCGAATGTGGTGCTAAACACTACCATTGCCGATGCTCTTGGCAGCTTTGCCGACGAGCTGGAATCGGAAAAAGGCTCCAACTTTAATGCCGCCTTAAATAAATTGATTCGCCGTACCATCAAAGAGCATAAGCGTATTATTTTCAATGGCAACGGATACGATGACTCCTGGGTAAAAGACGCCGAAAACCGTGGACTGCTGAATTTGAAAACCACCCCCGATGCCCTTCCGCAGTTCATCGACCAAAAAAACATTGACCTTTTTACACGCCATAAGGTCTTTTCCAAAACCGAATTGAATTCGCGTTATATTATTTACTTGGAAAACTACTGTAAGGTTATGAGAATTGAAACGGCCACGATGATCAGTATGGCGAAAAAATATATTTTCCCGGCGGTCAACGCCTATATGAAAGATTTGAGTAATACGGTGCGCGAGGTGAAATCAGTCGTTCCGTCCGCCGACTGTTCCTCCCACGAATCCTTGATTTTACGTCTCTGTGCTTTGGCGAGCGATTTGTCCCGCCGAACGGAGCGACTGGAAACCTTTACGGCTAAGGCTGACAGTATTGATAATTTGCAGGCCCGTGCAGACTATTATAAAGATGAAGTCGTGCCGCTGATGAAAAATCTGCGGGCCGCCGCCGACGAGCTGGAACTAATTACCGCGAAAAAATATTGGCCGATGCCAACCTACGGTGATTTAGTTTACAAGGTGTAATTCCTTTCTCAACCGCAAAAAGTAGGTCATTGCTATAGGTAGTGGCCTATTTTTTCTTCTTTAAGTCATAAAAAATTGCTAATAAACAAAAAATAAGTTTTAAGGTGTAGATTTTAACATTTTTTATGTTATAATAAAAAAGATACGGAAAGGAGAATTCGAAATGTTTATTTCAAAGGATATACAATATATTGGAGTGAATGACCATCGGGTCGACCTGTTTGAAGGACAATACCTTGTGCCCAACGGGATATCCTATAATTCGTATGCCATTATGGATGAAAAAATTGCCATTATGGATACCGTCGATGTTAATTTCACCCACGAATGGTTGGATAATATTCAAAACGTCTTAGGCAGTCGCCAACCGGATTACCTTATCATACAGCATATGGAGCCGGACCATTCGGCCAATATTTTGAATTTTGTAAAAACCTACCCCAACGCCACCTTGGTTTCTTCGGCCAAAGCATTTTCGATGATGAAAAACTTCTTCGGTTCCGATTTTACCGAAAATCGAATGGTCGTGGGAGAGGGGGATACACTCTGTCTTGGGCAACATAATCTCACCTTTGTAACCGCCCCGATGGTGCACTGGCCGGAAGTTATTGTTACCTACGACAGCACCGACCGCGTTTTGTTTTCGGCCGATGGATTCGGCAAATTTGGCGCTCTGGATGTTGCCGAGGATTGGGCAGACGAAGCCAGACGCTATTATATCGGCATTGTCGGAAAGTACGGTGCGCAGGTACAAAATCTTTTGAAAAAAGCGGCCGGACTGGACTTGGATATCATTTGTCCCTTGCACGGCCCCGTTTTAAAAGAAACGGTAGCACAAGCCGTAGCTTTGTATAACACTTGGTCGAGTTATCAACCCGAGGAAGAAGGGGTAGTGATTGCCTATACTTCGATTTACGGCAACACAAAAAAGGCGGTCACCCTGTTAGCCGAAGAGTTAACGGCCAAGGGTTGTCCCAAAGTAGTGCTCTATGATTTGGCTCGTTCGGATTGGTCTAAAGCCGTGGCCGATGCTTTTCGTTACAGCAAATTGGTTTTAGCCACCACCACCTATAATGCAGAGATTTTCCCCTTTATGCGAACCTTTATTCAACACCTAATCGAACGCGGATTTTGCCATCGCACCGTTGCCTTTATGGAAAATGGAAGTTGGGCACCGACGGCAGCCAAGGTAATGAAGGGAATGTTTGAAAAAAGCAAGAATCTCACCTTCACCGATACAACCGTTCGCATTCTTTCGGCAGTCAGCCAAGAGAGCAAACAACAAATTTGTTCTCTTTCACGGGAACTCTGTAAAGAGTATTTAGCTATGCAAGATTCCACTGCCAACAAAAGCGATATGACTGCCCTATTTAAAATCGGATATGGATTATATGTTGTTACTTGCCATGACGGTAAAAAAGATAACGGTTTGATTGTCAACACCATCACACAGGTCACCAATACGCCCAACCGCGTTGCAGTGACCATTAACAAAGAAAATTATTCGCATCACATCATCAAACAAACCGGCAAGATGAATGTCAACTGTCTGTCGGTTGATGCCCCATACTCGATTTTTGAGCGATTCGGCTTCCATAGCGGCCGCAATACCGACAAATTCAAAGACGTTGAATTCCTCCGTTCGGATAACGGACTGGCATTTTTGCCGCGGCATATCAACGCCTTTCTTTCGCTTGCGGTGGAACAATATGTCGATTTGGACACCCACGGTATGTTTGTCTGCGCGGTCACCGAGGCCAGAGTTTTAACCGACCGCGAAACGATGACCTATACCTATTATCTGGATGAAGTAAAGCCCAAGCCTGAGCCCGAAGGAAAAAAAGGCTATGTTTGCAAAATTTGCGGCTATATTTATGAGGGAGAACCCTTGCCGGATGATTTCATCTGCCCGTTGTGTAAACACGGTGCAAGTGATTTTGAAAAAATACAGTAAAAGGAGAATTTCAAATGAACAAAAAAGTGCACGAACTCATTAACGACCAAATCAATAAGGAACTTTATTCGGCGTATCTTTATTTGGATTTTTCTAACTATTTCCAAGCCAACGGACTGGACGGTTTTGCCAACTGGTATCGCATTCAAGCACAGGAAGAGCGTGACCACGCCATGTTATTTTACACTTATTTGCAAAACGAAGGGGAGGCTGTTACCCTTAAAGCCATTGCCAAACCGGATGTCGAATTAGATAGCCATATGGCAGTACTTAAGGCCGGCTTAAAACACGAAAAATACGTCACTTCTCTCATCAACGACATCTACGGTGCTGCCTACGATGTTCGCGATTTCCGTACAATGCAATTTTTGGATTGGTTTGTCAAAGAACAAGGCGAAGAAGAAACCAACGCCAACGATTTGATTTTAAAAATGGAATTATTTGGAAGTGACCCTAAAGGTCTTTATATGCTCAATCAAGAACTGGCGGCCCGCGTGTATAGCGCCCCTTCGCTGGTTTTGTAGTTGGTTTAAGAACAAAAACCAATGATTCCGTTTTAGGAGGTGAATAAAATGAAATATGTATGCGACGTATGTGGTTGGATTTACGACGAAACGGTCGGCGACCCCGACAACGGCATTGCGGCCGGCACAAAATTTGAGGATCTTCCCGAAGATTTTGAGTGCCCCCTTTGTGGTGTTGGCAAAGACAACTTCAGTCAAGAATAATTTTTCCCACAACTGTTTTCCCTATGGTATGGAAACAGTTGTGGGCTTTCTTCATAGAAGAACGGATTCTTTTTTTGTTTCTTCTTTCCTTTAGCGTAATCGGCAGAAAAGGAGTTTTTCGGTTATGAATATGGTTTTATTGACCGCGTTGGGGGTTGGTTTTGCCACTGTTTTCGGCGCCATTATCGGTTTTTTGTTTAAAAAAATTTCCCACCGTTTTTCGGACATAGTCTTATCCTTTGCGGCAGGAATTATGTTGGCCGCCGCAGTGTTGGGACTTATTTTACCCTCGGTGGAAATTGGCGGGAAATATGCTTTGCCTATTACGGTGGCCGGCATTTTTCTCGGCGCTTTGTTTTTGAATGTTTTGGATCGTCTGGTGCCACATCTGCATCGATTGATGGGAACCGATACCGAGACGCACACCGGCGCCAATTTGGATAAGGTCTTACTTTTTGTGGCCGCCATCGCCATTCACAACCTGCCCGAAGGCATTGCAGCCGGTGTGGGATTCGGGTCGGGCGAAACCACCCGCGCTCTGATGATTGCTGGTGGTATTGCTCTTCAAAACATACCCGAGGGAATGGTAATTATCGGCCCAATGCTGGCGGCCGGTGTATCACCACGCAAAACCTTTATCTGCGCCTTGTTTACAGGATTTATTGAGGTGATTGGCACCCTAATTGGCTATTTTTCAGTGTCGATATCCGGTGCAATTTTACCCCTGGCCCTGGCTTTTGCGGGCGGTACTATGCTGTATGTTATCAGCGATGAAATGATACACGAAACTCACGCTCACGGAAGTGAGCGCCGGGCTACTTACGCCTTGCTGATTTGTTTTTGTGTGATGTTAGTTTCCGATGTGTTACTGGGATAATCTATTTTTGCCACCCACCGTTTCAAGCGGCGGGTGGCTTTGTTTGTTCTAGCTCTTTTTTAATATTCATAAAATATGTAGAATATGCGTGGGATTTCCTACGATTTCCTAGGCGAAAAGTGTTGATTTTTGATGGAAAATGAGGTAGAATAAGGATGATTATGAATAATGTTTTTTTGCGGTTTTTGGCCGTCTTTTTGACCTTTACCCTGCTAACCCTGTCGGGGTGCGGCAGGGCGAATACTTCCAACCGCACCGAACCTGACCTCGTGACGGATTCGGTCGACTCGTTGTGGGAGCATACGATAGATTCTTCCGATTTTTCCGATTCTTCTGACCCTTCCGGCTCTTTCGACTTGACTTCGGTACCGGAATCGGCCGTTTCGTCGCGGCCTGTCCCTTTTTCATCCTCCGCATCGGGAAATTTCTCCTCGAATTTATTAAGCAGTCGGCCTTTTTCTTCGCAAACAGCCAATTCTTCCCTGCCTCCGACTTCCTCGCAAAAACCGAGTTTGCCGGCCAAAACCTTCCATTTAAAGGGGCTTTGGATTTCCTGCTTTGAAATGCCCTTTTCCAAAAATGATACCGAAGATTCTGCCAAAAAAAAGGTGGAACAAATGATGAAAAAAGTGGCTGACCAAGGTTACAACGCCGTCTTTTGTCACGTACGCCCCTTTGCCGATGCTTTTTACCCCTCCCGATATTTCCCCCCTTCCAAATATGTTTCAGGCACCGAGGGGCTCGCCGCAAAATTCGATGCGATGGCACTGATGATTGAGGCAGCCCACCGATACAAAATGCAATTTCACGCCTGGATCAATCCCTACCGTGTCAGCAGCTCGATCAGTGACCCTTCCAAACTCTCGGCCCAAAACATTGCCCGCACTTGGGCAACCGATAACAGCGGCCGTGCCGTGGTAGTAGGCGAGGGGATTTATTTTAATCCCGCCGAACACGATGTGCAAAAATTGGTGTTAAACGGTATTCGCGAAATTGTGGATAAATATCCGGTGGACGGCATTCATTTTGACGATTATTTTTACCCTACAACCGCCACTTCGTTTGATAAAAATTCTTATGCCGCCTACCAACAATCGGCAGGAACAAAAGCACTTTCTTTGGCCGATTGGCGGAGAGCAAATGTCAACGCGTTGGTAGCAGCCGCTCATTCAATTTGCCGCGCCAAAGGGGTAATCTTTGGCATCAGTCCGGCCGCCGATATTGACAAAAATTTCAACAACAAATATGCCGACGTTGCCCTGTGGATGGCCAAAGCCGGCTATGTTGATTATATCATTCCGCAAATTTATTTTGGTTACACCCACCCGGTGGTGCGCGCACGATACGACAACTTATTGGCAAGGTGGAGTGCTTTGCCACGCCACTCAGCACTTTCTTTTTACATCGGGCTTGGTGCCTATCGCGCCAATGAACCGACGGTGGAGGATTACAAGGAGTGGAGCAGTGACAAACAATTACTGGCTCGCCAAGCAACCGATGCCAAGGAGGCCGGTGCCAACGGATTTGTGGTCTTTTCTTACGGGGCAACCACGCATAACGGTGCCCATCTAAAGGCGCAAATTCAAAATCTATTCCGCGCCGTAGAGGCGTTTTAAAAAGACAGTTCGAAGGATAGGAGTTTTGTATGTTTCAAAGAAGGGATGACGAATTCAATACCAACGAAAGCCAACTGATTGACCGTTACCTCAAGGATTTGGAAAAGAAAGAACGAACGCAACGAATTCGGCAAGAACGACCCCGCTATCGGCGACGGTTGCGCTTTGTGTTGCCTCTTTTGCTGGTCGCAGTCAGCGTATTGGCTGTGCTGGTGGGATTATGTTCTATGGGTGTTTTGCCTATGCCTAAAATTGATGCATCCTTTTTCCACTCTCCTTTTGATTCGGATAATTCGTCGGATTCGGCTCCAACAAAGCATTCTTCAGGAAGCGAAATGCCGACGGTGGAAATTATTTCTTCTGATTCCGTCGTCACCCTGCCGAACCAGAACAGTACCGCCAATCGTCCAACCGAAATCTACGGAACCTTTCTTAATCTTTCCGATGATTTTAATCCAACCGACACCAAAAAAACAAACGCCCTGTTGGATGAGGTGGAAAGAAACGGTTTTACCACCTTGTTTGTAAAATTAAACGATGCGAGCGGCTTTTACTTGGATTCCGCTGCCATCGAATCCGCGTTGGAGCGAACCATTGCCACCGCCCATCAAAAGTCGCTTTCGGTTTGCGGTGTGGTGGATTTAACCCCCTTGATAGAAGGGTGTTTTACCAACCCCGCACAGACCGCGTCGGTGCAGACAAAATTATTGGCCGCCGCTTCGATCGAGGGATTGGACGGGCTATTTATCCAATCGGTACGTCGCACCCCCGAGGAAACCGATTTTTGCACCTATATGGCAACCGGCACGCCTTACGGCTATCTAAATTACAACCGTGACTTATTGACCCAAACTGTGACCGCCTTATCCCAAGAGGTACGGCAAAAAAACGGAGCGATGTTGTTTGGGCTGATGTGTGACAGCATTTATGCCACCGCCGATGTGAAAGAGGGCGGTATAAAAACAAAGGCTTTACACCAAATGTGGCGTGATGATGCTGCCGATGTGCTCTCTTGGATGCAACAAGGGCTTTTTGATATGGTTTTTGTGACGGCCGATACCACAACCAATTCCAAAACGCTTCCCTTTGAAACGTTGGTGAATTGGTGGGATAAAAATACCCCTGCCACCTGTTCGCTCGGATTTGTCCTTTCCAGTGACCGCGCCACCGCGGGCAAGGGGGAATGGCGCAATCCCGACCAATTAACCCGCCAACTAATGACCTTAAAAGATATTGACCGCAATCTGTTTTGTTTTAACAGTTACAAAGCTTTGGCTGAAGATACTTCGGGCGGTGCCGCGGTAGTTTATAAGTATCTAAAGGGCGATGTCGAGGATAATTACGTTCTGCGCGACCTGAGTTTCACTTCCCCCACCAAGCGCGATTTTACCACGTATGAAAATTCGGTGGCCATTATTGGCGCTTCCGACCCAAATTTTGATTTGTTGTTAAACTCAGTTGCCGTTAAACGCACCGAATACGGATATTTTTCTCTGCAACTGGATTTAAAGGTGGGCAAAAACACCTTTACGTTCACCCATAAAGGAAAAACCGAAACCTTTGTGGTTTATTATCGGTACACGGTACTGAAAAACGCTTCCCCCACCTCTTCCCTTTCTTTAAACGGCGGCGATAATTTAATCGTTAAGGCTACTGCCCGCACCGGCAGTACCGTGAAAGCCACCCTCAACGGAAAAACCGTGACCCTCCAACAGACCGAAACCGAAGAATACTCTGATTTTTCTACCTTTTCGGGTAGTTTTGAAATGCCCTCGGCCAAAACGAAGGAACAGAAATTAGGACGCATTACCTTTATCGGCCAACATAACGGCGTTACCGAGCGACTAACCGGCGGTGCCATCACAGTCAAGAAAAAAGTGGTGGTCAGTTCCAGTTCCTCGACGGTCTCCCCACCCCCTTCGGGCGGCGGGTATATCGGGGTAGGTAATACGCTAATTGCCGAGGTTACCAAACAACAAGCCGAAACCTTTAATGGGGAAAAAGCGGCCGATGACCTCTCACTGCCAACCAACAATTATCTGCCCAAAGGCACCTTGGATTACTGCAAAGAAAACACCGACTACGACCCCTCGTCGGGCAATTCTTATCGGTTAATGCGGTACGGTAAGCGGGTGTACACCAGCAATGTACGCACTCTGCGCGGCACATTACCTTCGAAAAACAGTATTTCGACCAAGTCGCTTGTTACCGATGGCTCGCATACCGTGCTAACCCTAAAAACCGATTGGAAAGCCCCTTTTAAGGTGCAGATTTTACCCCAAAAATATTCCGGCGGCAGCGGGAAAAACCGCACCACCATCACCAGTCGAACCTTTACATATGTGGATATTACCTTCTGTTATGCTGACAAGTTGAATGTAGATGCCAATAAGCTGGCCGAAAGCCCCATTTTCAGTAAGGTACAAATTCTCAAAGGAACCACCGACTATACCTTACGCCTCTATCTGCAAAAAGTAGGAGAATTCTTTGGTTGGGCGGCCGACTATGATGCAGCAGGCAACTTGGTTTTCCGCTTTGTTAATCCCGTTAAGGCAACGAAGGCCGATAATAAATACGGCGGCCGATTGGATAACATTAAAATTGTGGTGGATGCCGGCCACGGCGGAAGCGATGCCGGCGCCTTGGGTGCCAATAAAAACTATAATGAGGAACAACTAAATCTCTTACTGGCCAAAAAAGTAGCAGCGAAACTGGAATCCATCGGGGCAACGGTGGTCTTAACTCGCACGTCGGATACCGGTATGACCAACGAGGCACGAATGAATAAGGTACGCAATGCCCGACCAAATTTAGCCCTTTCCATTCACCGTGATTCGGCCACCAATACCACGGCCAATGGATTTACGACCTTTTATTTTAACCCCTACACCCATCAAGCGGCTGAAAAAATCAACAACCAAATGAAAAAAGCCAAAATCTACCGCACCATTCGCACTATGCAAGGGCACGTTTTCTTCCTCTCTCGCGTGGCCGATTGCCCCGTAGTGCTGACCGAAAACGGCTTTATGAGCAACAGTCAGGATTACAATAACATTATGTTGAAAGATTCGGCCAATGAAAAATGTGCCGATGCCTTGGTCGAGGGTATTGTTGATTATTTCTTGACCATTGGATAAAACCACAAGAAAGGAGTGTTTTTCGTGGATGACTGCCAACAAATTGAGCGGAGTCTTATTAAAAAATTCCGCAAGCCCATCTGGAATCGTTTTATTGAAGCGGTGCAATCCTATGACTTGATTCAAGCCGGTGATAAAATTGCCGTTTGTATTTCGGGCGGAAAAGACTCCTTTTTGCTGGCTAAACTGATGCAGGAACTTTGCCGTCACGGGCATACCGAATTTTCCTTGGAATTTATTTGTATGGACCCCGGTTACAGTCCGCAAAACCGCCAAAAAATTGAGCAAAATTGCAAACTTATGCAAATTCCGGTTAATATTTTTGAGAGCGATATATTTGCCGCGGTTGAGCATATTACCGAATCCCCTTGTTATCTTTGCGCGCGTATGCGCCGCGGCCATTTATATCACTATGCCAAGGAACTCGGTTGCAATAAAATTGCCTTGGGCCACCATTTTAACGATGCGATCGAAACAACTCTGATGGGAATGCTCTACAGCGGTCAATTTCAAACGATGATGCCCAAACTGCACAGCACCAATTTTCAGGGGATGGAACTTATTCGCCCTCTTTACTGTGTGCGGGAGGACGATATTAAGGCTTTTGCGCGCTACAATTCGTTGGAATTTTTAAACTGCGCCTGTCGCTTTACCGAAAAAATCACAGCAGCCGATGAGCTCGACCGCGAAAAATCTTCCAAACGGTATCTCTGCAAAGAACTCATTCGCCGTTTAAAAGAACAGGACGATTTGGTAGACATCAACATTTTCCGTAGTTTTCACAATATTAACCTAAACACCGTGATTGGGTATAGCAAAGACAAAGAGTACACCTCTTTTTTGAAAGATTACGAGGCCAAACGGAAATAAGAATCCGAAAGGCAACAAATTTCATAGAAAAGATAGGGTTTTGCCTGACCGATTTGTCCGTTTTGAAGGGCGGTTTTCGGTTGACAAACCCTTTTTTTCATATTATAATATATAAAATGTGAAATAGGAGAGAGAAATTATGGCCTTTTATTATTCGGAACCGTCGCATACCTTTAACGAGTACCTATTGGTGCCGGGCTATTCTTCAGAAGAATGTGTCCCCGCCAATGTTACCTTAAAAACCCCTGTGGTTAAGTATAAAAAAGGACAAGAAGAATGCCCTTTAACAATGAATATCCCTATGACCTCAGCCATTATGCAATCCGTTTCCGGTGATCGCTTGGCGGTGGCCTTGGCCAAAGAGGGCGGAATTTCGTTTATTTACGGCTCGCAATCGATTGAGGACGAAGCCGATATGGTACGCCGCGCTAAAAATTTCAAAGCCGGTTTTGTGGTTAGCGATTCCAATATTCGCCCCGATGCCACCTTGGCTGATATTTTGCGTTTAAAAGAAAAAACCGGCCACGCTACGGTAGCCGTGACCGATGATGGTACCGCTAACGGCAAGTTGCTTGGTATTGTTACCAGCCGCGATTATCGCGTTAGCCGTATGGACACAAATACGCAGGTTTCCAACTTTATGACCCCTTTTGAAAAACTTGTTTGGGCACCCGACGGCACTTCTCTTAAGGAAGCCAACAACATCATCTGGGATCATAAATTAAACTCTCTTCCAATTGTCGATAAAGAGGGAAACCTTTGTCATATGGTATTCCGCAAGGACTACGACAGTCACAAAGAAAACCCCAACGAATTGTTGGATAAAAACAAACGCTATGTGGTAGGTGCCGGTATCAACACCCGGGACTTTGCCGAACGTGTTCCCGCTTTGGTCGAAGCCGGCGCAGATGTTCTTTGCATCGACTCTTCCGAAGGATACAGTGCTTGGCAAAAAATAACCATTAACTTCATTCGTGAAAAATACGGTGATCGTGTCAAAGTGGGTGCCGGCAACGTGGTTGACCGCGATGGATTCCGCTTCTTGGCCGAATGTGGCGCTGACTTTGTGAAGGTTGGTATCGGTGGCGGTTCCATTTGTATCACTCGCGAAACCAAAGGTATCGGTCGCGGACAGGCCACTGCTTTGATTGACGTTTGCGCCGCACGTGATGAGTATTTTAAAGAAACCGGCATTTATGTTCCGGTTTGCTCGGATGGTGGTATTGTACACGACCATCATTTAACCTTAGCCTTGGCTATGGGCTCGGATTTCGTTATGTTGGGCCGTTATTTTGCCCGTTTTGACGAAAGCCCAACCAACCGCGTAAGCATTGGTGGTACTTATTATAAAGAATATTGGGGCGAAGGTTCCAGCCGCGCCCGAAATTGGCAACGGTACGACCTCGGTGGAGATAAAAAACTCTCCTTTGAAGAGGGTGTTGACTCCTATGTTCCTTATGCCGGTAAACTGAAAGACAATGTGGCTGTTACTTTAAGTAAGGTGCGCTCCACTATGTGCAATTGCGGGGCCCTAACCATTGAAGAGCTACAACAAAAAGCCAAGCTTACCCTAGTTTCTGCTACCAGTATTGTTGAGGGCGGCGCCCACGATGTTATCCAAAAGGATACAAACGTTAGCACAATGAAATAAGAAAAAGGAAAAGGGATAAATCCAATAGAATCAATCGGATTTATCCCTATTTTTAACAAGAAACCAAAAGGAGTGTTTTGAATGAAGGCTTGTTTCCATTGTCAAGCAATGGTGGAAGACGGTGTTGTATTTTGCCCCTTTTGCGGCGTGCAGATTGAGGCTATGAATTCCGTCACTGAGCAAAGTTCCTCCGCTTGCCATCAAGATCTAAGCGATATGGCAAAGGAGTCTATTGAACAAGAAAAATGTGAATTTAAAACCAATCCACACGTGATAGAAACCCCCACGGCACAAGAAACCCAAGAACAACTTTCCACGCAAAGCACTTCGACCTTTGCGCCCCCGCCAACTGCGATTAATCCTACCGCTGCGCCGGTGGGGTCAACTCCGATTTCTCCCTATTGGAAAGCGCCTACTCCGCCCCCTATCGAACCGCATCCGCAAACCCAGATGTTGACGATTTGGTCGGTAGTTTGTTTGGTGGCCGGCTTTTTAGGGGTAGAGGTTTCGGTGGCCGGTTTGGTTGCCTTAATTTTATCCATCATTGCCTTATGCAAAGTCAGCAAAGCCAACCGTATGACCACTGTTTTTGAACGGGACCAAAAAATTCGCACCGTAAAAACCTTGAATATGATTTCGTCCGGGTTCATTGCCGTATGCCTCTTCACCTTTTTGCTGGGTTTGGTTGCAATGCTTTTAGGAAAAGGGGATATTTTCGATATCTTTTCAATGTGGAAGGTTAATCCATAGGAGAAAGATAAAAAAACAAATACATTGTTTGAGCACACATCTGCTGCAAAAAACTCCCGTAAAAGAAAAGGTTAAAGGCCGTATATTATGGCTTGATGGATGCCCACCGGTGAGATTATCGGCGGTATTTGAGAAAAATATAAGCCTCAATAGAGGAAAGAGGAATCTGAAAATATGAAAAAGCAAAACACAACTCAAAAAATCGTTATAACCGCGTTGCTTGCTGCTCTTACTTGTGTGGCGACAATCATTATTAAAATCCCATCACCCTTAAAAGGATATTTGAATTTGGGCGACTGTGTGGTTTTGATAGCCGGATGGATGTTATCTCCGGTATATGGATTTTTCGCCGCGGGACTTGGCTCGGCGCTTGCGGATCTGTTTTCAGGATATGTTGTGTATGCCCCTGCAACCTTTGTGATCAAAGGCTTGATGGCACTGATTGCATTTTGTGGCTTTAAACTATTCCATAAGAATCTTGGAAACCTACCTTCGAGAATAATTGCGGGTATTGCCGCCGAAGTGGTAATGATTCTTGGCTATTTTGTATTTGAAGGCTTTTTATATGGTTTCGGCCCGTCTGTCGTAAATATTCCTGCAAACGGCGTTCAAGGAATGGCAGGACTTGTTCTTGGCTGTACGCTTGTCAAAGTGTTTGAAAAAAGCAAACTTATAAATTTTTAGCCAAAGCATTCAAACTTGAATCCGGTTTCGGAAGACATATTTTTCGCTATACATTGTTAAAATCCTCGTAAATCCGAAAGGATTTACTGCGTTTTTGCCGCATATACCGAAAAATAATGTTACTTGCAAAACTCTTGCGACTTTAAATGCTTTGACTAGGTTGCTCAAAAAGCATGAAAGAACGGAAGACACTTCGTAAAGAGGTAGTCTCCGTTTTTCTATGCAAAGAAAAAATGACATTCACAGAACCGAAAGTATTATGGCGGATTGTATATTTTAAGAAAGATAACACTTACCAAAAAACAGCATTGAGTTTTTAGTATGTATCCGTGATATTTTTGCCAAGAGGTAAAGCGATATTAAATCCTTGTCGTTTGAGTGATATTTATTCACCACCGAACCTATCCGTGGGGCAATATCACAATTCCGAGCATAATCCCCCTGTAAATCCATATAACTAAGACCCTCTGCTTTTGAGTAAAATCGTACTCCTTTCAATATCTTGTTGACATTTCAACAAGATTATGCTATACTCTTTACTTGTTGAGATTTCAACAAGTTTTGGAGGTCATCTTATGCAAGAAAGATTTGAAACGTTTACGGTGCTTATTAACCGAATAAGCCGTAACATTCGAAAGATTAAAAATCAGGAGATGGCAGAATATAATTTAAGAAGCGCTCATATATCCTGTCTTTACTATCTTTATATACACAAAGGCGCAACGGCAACGGACTTATGTGAACGTTGCGAAGAAGACAAAGCAACCATTTCCCGCGCGCTTGATTATCTTGAAACCAACGGATTCCTAACTTGTGAATCGAAAAGTGCAAAGAGATACAAAAGTCCACTGATTCTTACCGATAAGGGAAATGAAATCGGCAAAAAAATTGCAGATAAAATAAACAACATTTTGGATGCAATCAGCGGAAATCTCACCGAAGAAGAAAGAGTAGCGTTTTATCACAGTCTTTCAATGATTAGCGAAAGTTTAGAATCTGTATCCAAAAAATAAGGAGTTGCATTTATGAAAACAAGAATTATCGTAGATTCCACTTCAGATTTATTGCCCTCTATCAAAAAACGGGTTCATACTGTTCCGTTGACTGTTCATTTTGGTCAAGAAGAATATGTGGACGGTGTTACCATCGACCATAAAGCGTTTTATGAAAAACTCATTGAAACAGACGTACACCCCTCTACCAGCCAAGCATCGCCCGCAGCATTTGAAGCAGAGTATAAAAAGGCTCGTGAAGCAGGCGAAGCAGCCGTTGTGATTACACTGACATCTAAGCTCTCAGGTACCTATCAAAGCGCTACCATTGCCGCAGAGGATTATGATAATATCTATATCGTAGATAGCGGCACTGTAGCAATCGGTGGTGGTATTCTTGTGGAGTATGCTCTTAAACTCCTTAATGACGGTTATCCGGCAAAAGAGATTTCCGAAAAACTGGAAGAAGCAAAAAATAAAATTATCGTTGTAGCCTTGGTAGATACCCTTGAATATCTGAAAAAGGGCGGTCGTATTTCTAAGGCAGTCGCTTTTGCGGGTGGGGTATTAAACATCAAACCTGTTCTCGCTGTTGAGGATGGCGAAATCAAAATGCTCGGCAAAGCAAGAGGTTCAAAAATGGGCAATAACTTGCTGGTCGAGGAAATCCATAAAGCGGGTGGTGTCGACTTTTCTATGCCTTTGCTTCTCGGTTATACCGGTCTTTCCGATGCGATGCTTCTCAAATATATGGAGGACAGTAAACATCTTTGGCAAGGCAATGTTGACGAAGTCCGCTACACAACAATAGGCAGTGTGATCGGTACACACGCAGGACCCGGCGCTGTGGCTGTAGCATTCTTTAAGAACGAAAAAGAGGTGGCAAGTTGAGTGTAGTATCCGAAACAAGAAAAAGATATTTCGTCCGTTTATTTGGTCGAATTGCAATTTTTATTGCTTGTTTAATAACCTGCTTTATATCTCCGCAAGCGTTCGAAATATTAGAAGATAATAACTTCTTTAAAGCTTTTTCTGTATTCCATCTATTATGGCTCGTTTGGGTTGTAGATATGATTTTACAAATTATCCCCGTAAAGAACAAGGTGGCACTCGGCTCTCAAAAGCTGTTTGCAAACCGCTTTCGTCCCATTCGAGAAAAGATAAACTATAAAGCACTAAAGAGCTATGTTCTCACAACAACCAAAGCAGCATATAAGGTTATGCTTATTTGGATTTTTCTTGTTGGAATGATTGGTGGTCTCTACTATGCTGATATGATAAACAAACAATGGCTATTTATGATATCTGTGTTCTTTTATGTATGTGACTTAATTTGTGTGCTTATTTGGTGCCCGTTCCGCCTTATAATGAAGAATAAGTGCTGTACTACCTGTCGTATCTTCAATTGGGATCATTTGATGATGTTCTCCCCCTTGATATTCGCAGGGGGATTTTTCGCAATTTCTCTTGTGGCTTTGTCACTCCTTGTATGGCTGATATGGGAATTGTGTGTAATGCTCTATCCCGAGCGGTTTTGGGAAATGACGAATTTATCTCTCAAATGTTGTGAATGTACCGATAAGCTTTGTACGCAATATTGTCAAAAATTAAGAAAGTAAAAGGAATTAACCTTTATGGCAAAAAAACAAACAGGATCACTTCGGTGGGTTCGACTGGATAATGCAGCGAAAATCTACCCTGCGGCAAGAAGGAGAAATTGGAGTAATGTTTTCCGACAATCCGTAACACTATTTGAGGATGTGGATACAAGGGTATTAAAGTCGGCCTTAGATATTACGGTTAAGCGTTTTCCATCCATTGCAGCGCGGCTTCGCAAGGGTGTGTTTTGGTACTATTTGCAACAGGTGGAGTCTGCCCCTGAAATCCGAGAAGAATACAGCTATCCTCTTACCTATATGAGCAAGGAAGAAATGCGCCAATGTGCATTCAGAGTTATTGTTTTCAACAACCGAATTGCTGCTGAGTTTTTCCATTCTTTGACCGATGGAACCGGCGCTTTAATCTTCTTAAAAAGCTTGGTTGCAGAGTATCTTGAACAGAAATATAATATTGAGATTCCTTGTGAAAACGGAATTGTAAACCGCAAGGATTTACCTTTAGCCGAAGAATTAGAGGATTGCTTCCCCAAAAATGCCGGGAAAGTATCTGCAAGTCGTAAAGACACAAACGCTTGGCATATGTACGGCGAGCCGCAAAGAGATGGCTTTTTGAATCTGACTTGTTTCCATATACCCGTTAAAGAAGCACTGGATATGGCCCATAAGTATCATTCGACGTTGACGGTATTTATGAGCGCCGTGATGATGAAGGCTCTTGTGAATCTTCAAAACGAAAAGAATCCCAATATCAAACGGCTCAAAAGAATAAAGCTTTTAATCCCTGTGAATTTGCGCCAGCTGTTTCCAAGCGTCACTCTTAGAAACTTTGCGATGTATACCATACCAGAAATCGATCCGCGCCTTGGTGATTATACGCTTGATGAAATCTGCAGGGTAGTCGGGCACAAAATGGGAACGGAATTCACCGCAAAGCATATGAGCTGTGTCATTGCCACCAATGTAAATGATGAGAAAAACCCGCTTGTTCGTCTTGTCCCGTTGCCAATTAAAAATGCGGTAATGAAAGCAATCTTTGACAATGTTGGTGAGAAAAAATCTTGCCTTACGCTCTCTAATATTGGCCGGGTGAAAGTACCCGAAGAAATGGCGAAGTACATTAAACGCTTTGACTTTATCCTCGGTGTTCAAGCGGCGGCTCCGTATAACTGCGGTATGCTGTCCTTTGGCAATACGATTTATATGAATTTTATTCGAAATATCAAAGACGCAGAGTTAGAGCGGCACTTTTTTGCTGTTCTGCAAGAAATAGGTCTTTCCGCAACGGTGGAAAGCAATCAGAATGAGAGGTAAGCGTATGTATTGTATAAAATGCGGTGTGAAATTAGTGGAAACGGAGAAAAAATGCCCTCTTTGTGATACTGCGGTTTGCCATCCCGATTTTATCCAAAAAGCAAAACAACCGCTATATCCCGACAATAAAATGCCCAAAAGCAGCTCCGGCTCCAAAGCATTAAACGGAGCGGTGATTATTTTATTTTTTATTCCGTTGCTTGTCTGCTTCTTTGCCGATTGGTCGCTCGATGGAAAAATGGAGTGGTTTGGCTATGTCGCAGGTGCTTTGATTGTCTCTTATGTCGCTTTTGCTTTGCCTGGGTGGTTTAAAAAGCCCAATCCTGTAATATTTGTTCCGTGCAATTTCGTAACGACCGCACTCTATCTGCTGTATATCAATGCTGCTACAAACGGTAATTGGTTTATTTATTTTGCCTTGCCTGTAGTTGGTGGGATATGCCTTATTACTTGCACCGTTGTAACGCTGATGTATTATCTGCGCAGAGGCAAATTATATATTCTCGGCGGGGCGTTTATGGCTTTGGGTGCATTTATGCTGCTGATAGAGTTTTTGATGAAAATAACATTCAACCTCTACTTCATCGGCTGGTCGATTTATCCGTTGGTTGTTCTGTTTTTGTTTGGCGGATTGCTCATCTACCTTGCCATAAACAATTCAGCCCGCAAAATGTTAGAAAGGAAGCTTTTCTTCTAACCTATGAATGTATGAAACATTGTTGTTAAAAAGAAAATGCCGATTTCGGCATTAAAATATAAATTCCATAAGTTTATTCCGAACTCGGCATTTTGATTTTGAAACCAAGACGAAGTCTTGCATATCATTAAAACGAAGTTTTGTATACCATCATTGCGAAAGAATGTTTAATACATACCTAAAGGTGTGATGAGATACAAAGGCGGCGTGCCGCCTTTGATGATATACACGCTAACGCGTGATGATATACCATTGCTTTCGCAATGAATAAAAAATCGACAGGGGAAAACCTGTCGATTTTTGGTCTATGGGCTACAAAAAAGATGTTTTCGGCAGTTTTGCGTATGACTTCGAACTCTTACAGTTCATTAGTTAGCATTTTTGCCATTGTTAATATGGTTTCCATTTTGATCCCTATTTATAGGAACGGCAGTAAGGAAAAATTGCAAACAATGGCACGGACAAGGAATTTCTATTTTATATTTATCTTTTGCACCTCTGTATGTAAAGTCACCGCCACATCTAACTACTTCACACCAAGTATAAATTTCCGCCATAGCTCGAGGGCAGAAGTTTTGAGGTGTTTCGTATTCAAAATGAAAAACATCTCCCTTTTCTAATCCAAGTCTGCAATTCTTTGCGTCTCCGTCAATTACTTCTACAACAAAAGCCCAATCTTCAACAACCCATTTGTTCATTTGCCGTTCTCCTTTGCGGTTCTGCAGGAGGCAATCAATAATCTGCGAATGTTACCACTCAGTTTTTCTGCGTATTGATAAGTCTCAATGTCTATTCTTTTGGTTGCATACATCAACTTCAACCAATAACTCGTTTCGTTGGATTCTTTCAAAGCAATTTCCAACTTTGCAACAAAATCTCTCTTACTCTGTGCGTACTGTGCTTCGTGGATATTAGCACCAACCGATGTGCCTGCTCTTGCGAGCTGATCGGCCATATAGGAACTTTTTGGCGTAGTTACACCGTCAACAAGATTAACGATTGCAACCGCAAATTCAAAAGACAAGTCAAGCAAGTTGTTTTCGGACATAAAAGTCCCTTCTTTCAATGCCATTATACTATAAAATATTGCGTTTTTCAATGATATATCGCTAACGCGATATGATATACGGCAAGCCGTATGATATACTTGCTTCGCAAGCATGATATAAGAACCCGACCCGCTGACAAAATCAAAGATTTTGAGCGGGTGCCCCGGAACCTTGTTATTCGCTTCGCTCATAATAATATCCGTTCCTTCATACGCGAAGCGTATATCATCTGCGAAGCAGATATCATAGCGTCAGCTATATCACCCGTTCCGCAAGGAACGGATATCATTGAAAAAAGTCACCTTTGTCAGTAGACAAAAGTGACTTTTTTCGTGGTCGAGGCGACAGGATTCGAACCTGCGGCCTCTGCGTCCCGAACGCAGCGCTCTACCAAACTGAGCCACGCCTCGATACTATTTATGATATGTTGTAAAAATCAAGAAAAAATCTCCTCGACTAACTTATTATATAGAAACTTACCTCAAAAGTCAATCATTTTTTTCTTTTTTAAAAACCTTTTTTGCGCCTTTTTTGGATGATTGTCTTTTCCTTCCTTTTGTGGTATAATAATATTCGACCAAATGTGACAAAGGGGAGGAAGCTTCATTGCGTCGATATCTCTGTTTACTTCTTGCCGCTTTTTTACTTTTTCCCTGCGCCGGTTGTACCACCACACCGCAAGGGTCCTCCTCGGGTGATATTTACACCGACCTTTCACCCGACAATGCTTCTTTTTCGCTATCTACAGTTGAAAGTTCTTCCCGCAAGGCTGTTGGTTCAGAAAAAAAGAAAAGTTCGTCGGCACGTTCTACGGGAAAATCCTCTTCGACCAAATTGCCCAAGGAAAAAAGGGTGACTTTTTCAGCCACCAATGCTGCTTATGTAGAAACGGTTGGACGGGTTTATCAAAAAGGAAAATCTGGTCTTTCACTGGCTTGGGGCGGTGCTTCGATTTGTTTTGACCTTATTTGCAAGGGTGAAATCCGTTTGCAATTTGAAATCGGTGGCGACGAAATGGCCCCGCTTCGTGCGGTGTTTTTATGCATCACCGTGGATGGCAAGGCGCTGGATGGCGGGCGTACTAAGGTAGACCGCAATACCGATCTTTCGATTGCGAAAAATTTATCTTACGGCACCCATCGCATTCGCATCGTGCGCCTGACCGATGGAGAATCAGCCCCTCTAATACTTACCTCGGCTACCACGTTTGGCGAATTGGTAAAAACCAAACCGCCCTCTCATTCCCTTTATATTGAGGCCATTGGGGACGCCTCTTTAATCGGCGGCGGCGTTTTGCTTGCGGGCAGTACGATTTCCAAAGCGGATGGCCGGTCCGAACGATATCAAGATGCTACCAAAACCTACCCATACCAAGCAGCCGTAGCATTGCAGGCCGATTGCTATGTGTTAGCCCGTTACGGTGCCGGCGTTTCGGCTTGTTTTCTAACAACTCTACAAACCGAACAAGGAATTACGAAAACCTTCTGCGACCCAATGGGGATCCTTTCTCACATTTATGCCTATCAAAATCTTCATTCCCAAAGTGAATATAAGGCCACACGGGCCCCTGATGTAATTGTATTGGATGCGGGTGCGGCTGATGCGCAACCGGCTTGTCTGCAAATGGTGGCACCCAATGGAATTTCTTCGGCCGAAGCGGTCAACCGTGCCGCCGCTTTTTTGAACGAGAAAAAAGCGCGTTATCCCAATGTTAAAATTCTTTGGTGTTATGGGTTTACCACCACATCCGAGCGGCTGAATCGCTTTGTAAAAACTTCAGTTTTGCGAGCGGGTGGAGAAGAAAATGGTATTTACACCTTAGCCTTACCAACAGCGACGCGACCGGACTATCCCACCGAAACAGACCATAAGAACGCCGCTGTTTCTCTGCAAAAGAAGATAAAATCGATTTTGCAACACGAAAAATGAAATTTTAAAAGATGAAAGAAATTTTAGGCAGTTTACCCTTGACAAACTGCCTAAAAACGAATATAATTGCATAGTGCAGATTTTAGACAAAAAGAAAATGCAGCAATGTATCGTAGCGAGGCATGCGGATTGGCCGCGATTGAAATTTTTACACAGTAGTGTTAAAACTTTTCGGGTAGACGGGCAAGGCATAACGGAGCGCCCCGTTCGGTAGAAAATGGAATAGTGCGTTATACTCTGAAATGAGTTTAACATATATGGAGACGTATCGAAGCGGGGACGTTTGCGAGCGCTGCCGGTGGCAGAAGAAGCGAGCAATAAGGAGTGGCCGCGGTCGAATAAAATCGAGCACCAACGGATGCGATGATTTTTTCGGGCACCGCAACAGGACATAACGGGGCTGACTCGAAATCTTCTTCGCCAAACGGAAGTCAATCTTCCCAAAAGCCTTCAACCGTGCGGTTTTCGGGCATCTGCCTATCACCGCATCACACAGAGTTCTAACGAGAATTCTAATACAACTGAATATTTGCGTTAACACTCCTTCGGGAGTTTAACATATACGGAGACGTATCGAAGTGGTCATAACGGGGCTGACTCGAAATTCTCCGTAGCTTAGGCGGTTTCGTCCGCACAAAACCCTTGATTTATCGGGGTTTCAAAACATTAAAATCGAATATTTTTTCCTGTTCTCTCCTGTAGTTCTCTCCAAATCGTTTTCGAATGAGAAAACTACAGTTCAGAAAATACACGGAGAGTTGTCCGAGAGGTCGAAGGTGCGACACTCGAAATGTCGTGTACAGAAATGTACCTAGGGTTCGAATCCCTAACTCTCCGCCATCGAAAAAGCCTGTAATCAAGCCGATTTCAGGCTTTTTTCTTTTTGCTTTTTTAAGAGCAAGTGGTCAGAGCCTACAACATTTTTTGCTCACCCTAATTTGAGGTACCGTTGCTCCATCTACTCGTGAAACCGCCTGCTTCGGGCAATTGCAATCCGCTTTCCATTGCCTGAGCCGAAGTGATCTTTGCACTATAATCAAGATGAGCATAAATATTTGCCGTTGTAGAAAAATCCGAGTGACCCAGCCATTCCTGAATATGCTTGAGAGGTACACCGTTTGCAAGCAGTAATGATGCACAGCTATGACGAAGATCGTGGAATCGCATACGGCGTAGTCCTTTCTTTTCGAGGATTTCAGGAAAACGTGTGGTCAGATAGTTAGCCTTCATTCTTTCTCCCATTTCATCCACGAACACGTAGCCGTCGTATTGATAGTTGTAGCAATTACCGCAGACCCTTTTGTTCAACTCCTGCGCTTCCTTGACTTGCATAAAATATTCTTTGAAACTGCCGATCAACGGAAGTGTTCTTAAACTTGACTTTGTCTTTGCGGATTCCTTTTCAATTTCCTGACACTTACCGTCCAAATTGATGGTGGTTACGGTTCGCTTAACGGAAATCGTTCCTCGTTCAAAATCAATGGCATCCCATTTCAGTCCCAACACCTCACCACGGCGAAGTCCATAGAATGCCGCTACCAAAACGGGAAGCTCCAACTTTGTTCCCTTGAGTGCTTCAAACATTTTCTGCGTTTCCTCTGCCGATAAAAACACCGGCTGAAAATCGTTCTTCTTGGGGCGGTCCACTTTGGATGCCACGTTTTGAATGACCATATCGGTTTTTACGGCATATTTAAGAGCAGAGTGAATGATAGCGTGATAATGAATGACGGTGTTAGGTTTCACAACCTTAAGCTTTTCGGAATAGAAGCTTTGAATATGCCTTGCTTCCAGTTCCCGAAGAGTCAGCTTCTTTTGGCGGAAGTACGGTTCAATGGCACTTTTGATCAGTCCCATATAGGAACTGTAAGTAGCGATTGCCAAACGTCCCTTTGCAATCTCAAGCCATTCGAGCAAATAATCAGCGAACAGCATATCGGCACTTAGATCATCTTCTTCGACGGGAACAATAAACTCGCTTCGGATTTTTGAAAGTTCCACCTGAGCTTTGCGCTTGTTTCCCTTTTCGGGTAGTCCGAGGGGAACCCATTTTGTTTTTCTTTTTTCGCCGCTATTCCAACTGAGTACGGCGTAATAATAACCTTTTTTAATTTGCAGATGTCCTGCTACCATTTTTATTTTCCTCCTAAAATTTAGATTAGCACGCAGAACGAACTCCAAACCGACGGCACTATTATACCGCAGGTTCGGAGTTCTCTCCATTGTGCGAATTGTTACGCCGCAAACACTTTGGTTCGAATCAGCGTGCATCTCGATTTCGGTCTCGCTGTCGCTTCAAGAGTTCCAAACCTTTGACAATATCTTTTTTGATTTGCTCGTCCGTGTAGTTCGGCGGAAAGAAGTTGCGGAAATCATCACGCTTTAATTTTATCTGCTCCTGCTGATTTGGTTTTTCCTCCGACATAATTTCATAAATTGCACTTTGGTCGAGCAAGCCTTCCTGCGATAATTTTTTGAGCCGTATGCTCTGTGCGTGAGACGGTGTGCAGTCGTTGAGATTCATTGCATCAAGCAGCACAAGCTGTTCCGAATGCTCTAAGTAGGAGATCTCCACGGCGGGACTGAAAGCGATTTTGTTTTCGTCCACCATCGTGAGCAGTTCGGGAATCAGGTAGGTCAAGCGGATATATCTCTGTATTTGTGTTTCGCTTGTTTTAGCATCTGCTGCTACAATGCTTCGTGATAACAACTTCTGTCCAACTTGGACAGAAGTGATACCTTGATGATTTAGCGCATCAAGCTTCATCTTGTAAGCGAAGGCTTTTTCGCTGGGTAAAATCGTTTCTCTTTGTAGGTTGGCATCCACCATTGCGATCACCGCTTCATCGTCGGACATCTCACGGACGATCACGGGCATTGTTTCAAAGCCCAACACCTGACACGCCGCAAGTCGTCTGTGCCCTGAGATCAGCTCGTAGCCGCCGTCAGGCATTGGTCTGGCAAGTGCCGGAGTGATTGCACCCACTTTGCGTATGCTTTCAATCATTCGCTCCATCTCCTCGTTGTTCAAGATTTTGAATGGATGGTCTTTGAACGGATGAAGCTCGGCAAGAGGTATGTTTTGCACCTTCTCAAGCTTTGCATCGTCCCGCATTTCCTGCGTGGTAAAAATATCGTCATAAGACGGTAAGGTAAAATCCGATTTTCGTTTTGTCATAGTCTTTCATTCCTTTCTTATTTCCATTTGAGATTGCATTGCTGTGGTCGCAGGAAGGTGGCTTCCACGTCAGCCTGAAACTGATGCCAGCGCAAAGCTTCCGTTTTTAGCATCGGAGCATCAACAAATCCAAGGGTGTGTGCTTTCACCGCAAGCTGATTGATGTTGTTGCCGATGGCAGACAGCTTTCGCATCGCTTCATAGAAGCTGCTATCCGGTTTTTCTCTTGGCTCATAGCCACGAATCAGCAAACGAATTACTGCCGTTTCCGATATTCCTGCAAGCTCTGCTTTCCTTTTAAGCTCCGCCGCCTCTTGGGGGAAAAGCCAAAACTGTTTCTTAATTCTTTTGTTCATAGTCGTTCCTTTCCGAGAGAGGTTTTAGGAGACATCCTAACGAGTTTTTTACTGTTTGGGAGTACAAACAGTCTGCTCGCTACGATAGCGCAGCCTAAAACCTCAGCTCCGCTTTATTTACTTTAGTAAGTCCTCTATCACACTCAGCCGATAAAGAATTTCACTTTTTTCAAGGGAGTCTAAATCCTTTTTGAGCTGTCTTACCAGTCGAAAAGTCTTGTAGATTTTCTCATCGGTTGCGGCTTTTACGTTCTTTCCAAGCCCCAATCTTCTGAGATATTCCGATAGTGAAAGTCCACAGTACATTGCGCTTTCGCTGAGCTTTTCTTTCTCGGCGGGTGTTACTCTTACGTTAATTCCTTGTGTTTTGTTTCTCATAAAAATCAAATCCTTTCTTTTGTTTGTGACGATAATGACGGTTGTGACGGTGTTTTCTATATAGAGATATCGCCGTCATTTCCGTCACCGCCGTCATTCATTTCAAGCCGAATCAGGCGGCTTGTCCCTGTGCGTTTTGTTCTGTATTCAATGCCCTGCGGCATCAAAACCTCTGCTGAAAACCTTGCAAGCAGCTTTGTTACCACGTTTGCCGTGACCTCAGTTTCGTCCATTTCGGTAAGTAGCTGACTTGCTGTGCCTTGCCAAACTCTGCGCAAAGCTATGAATGAAACGAGCCGAAAAAGAAAGTCGGGAATCTCTTCTCGGTGAAGATCTTCGGCGTTCTTTCGCTCCACAAGCTCCCATAAATGAGTACCGTGATCGAATTTCAGGATAAGTTCCTGATACTCAATATCACGCCCCGTTGCAAGAAGCGTTCCCATTTCACTGGAACGACTGCGTTTCAAAATAAAGCTCGTGTCGGCGGCTCCCGTGATGCCTGTTGAGCCTGTAACCTCGTTAAACGGATCGTTGGCATCCTTCATTTTTCGAACGTGATGAACTACAACTACCGCTATCCCGAATCTGTCCGAAATGGTTTTCAGCGCCGTGATATCGTCGTAATCTCCCGCATACATTCCGCTTTTGCCAAGTGTATTTCGTGAGTCACGCACCTTTTGAAAGGTGTCGATGATCACAAGCTTCGTGTTCGGAAAGTCGGTTAAATACTGCTCGATCTGCTGCTCCAAGCCGTTCCCGATCTGATAACTTGTAGTGGCAATGCGAAGCTCGGAAGGTGCTTCATCTGTAAGCTGATACAAGCGGTTTTGAATGCGAACGTGAGTATCCTCCAAGCACAAATACAGCACGTCGCACTTGTGGGTTTCAAATTCCCACACGGGATTTCCACGTGCCACTTGCATACCGAGCCACAGCATCAGCCAGCTTTTGCCGATCTTGCTTGCGCCCGATAACACACTCAGTCCTTGCGGTATCAAACCTTCCACGACAAACAAGGTCTTGCGAAGCGGCGTTGATAACAAGGTGTCCGCATCAATGGTTCTCAATTTTTCAACCTGCATTTTTCTCACCTCCTTCCTCCATAACGTAGTTGATGACATTGACCTTCGGGATCTTAAAGGCATTCCCGATTTTGATGCCGGAGATATATCCGTCATTGATAAGGTCGTATGCCAAGTGTCTGCTGATGCCCAGCATCTTTTGAAGCTGAGCCACGGTTACGATGTCCGGATAGTCTGGAAACATCATCTTGTAGAGTTCTCTTAACTCTGTTTTTCTCATCATCTTTTACCTCCTTCTGAGAATGTTCAGCCACACGATTTGCGTGGCTATGTAAAGAGCTCGGTATAAGGAGAGGCAGTCTTATACCGTCTCTTTTGCCGTTCTACCTGAATGTCGTTCCTGTTCCGGAGTCTCACCGCAACGTTTTGTTTTTCTTGGCACGCTCATATCGTGGCGATACTTCGCCGAAAAACATATCTCATTCAGCCGGTCATTCAGTTGTCAAAGTTCAATAGAGCCCCTCAAGGAGTAGTCAGCGGGGTACGGGGTGAATATAAATCGCTATTGCTTATTTCCCCCACTTACCAACTGGGAACTTTTTCGGAGTTTTAGCAAAAAACTTTTTGATGCCCCCACTTTTAATTGCTGACTTTTTTGAGAAAATAGACAAATCTTTTTTCTTTTTCGCTTGAAATCAGCGTGTTATCAAGGTTTTACCCCTTCACTAGTTCCGAATGAGGTCGGCGTATGTACACCCCCCTTAGAGGAAAAATTTTTTCGTTCAGAAACAAAAAACAGCCGAAAACCCTTTATTTACGGGAGTTTTCGGCTGAAAAAATATTTTGAAATTTTTTGAAACTCATAGAAAAATGGGCGAAAATCTGCTATAATATTAAAAAGGTCAACTTACGATATGACGGTGATGCTATGATTTTGAAACGAATACCCGACAAATTAAAAACATATATCGAGCAGTTTCGCTCTGCTCATTCGGGCAATAATGTGTTGTTCTTCTCGGCAGATTCGGGAATGGGCAAGACCTATGCGGCGTTCTCTTACTGCGCCGACACCAAAGATAGCCTTTACTTTTCTTTTCGGCATATCAGCGCAGAGCTTGCACTCAAAACATTTGCAGAGCGTTACCCCGACGTCTTTAAGGATTGCACGACTTGGGCGGCGTTCTTTGATTGCCTGAAGATCTACGGCAAAGAAAAACGCCCAACCGTCTTTTTTGACGATGTGGGCGAACGCAATGATAAGACTGATTTTTATGCTGCTTTAAAGATTTTTTTAGAAGAAAATAATAGCAATGTGATTGTAGTGTTAATCGGTAGACCTTGGGAACAGATTGAAATCCATTGCCAAACGATATCCATAGCACCGTATTCCACGCAGGAGATTGCCGAGACACCATCCGTAAGCGACAAGGACTCAGTAGATATCTTTTGCTTGTCGGCAGGTATTACGGAGCTTCTATCTCTGTACGATACGAGCATTTCTTTTGAAGAAAACGTAAAGGCACTACTACATATCAATTCACCGTTTTACCGTTTAATGAAAGATAAAATGCGTGAGTGCTTTCGCGCTCCCGAAAGCTACAACACGCTTTTATATGCAATGGTGAACGGCTATAACCGCATCAACGAATTGTCGGCATTTTCGGGTTATCCCAAAAACAAATGCGATAAATACGTTAAAACGCTGTGTGAATTTGGTCTTGTCCGCAAACAACCCGAAAAGAACGGTCACACAAAATATTATCCTGCAAACAGCTACATTGCGCTGTGGTATAAAACTCTCCTGACCGCCGTGCCTAATGCAGACGGTAGCTTTTGTGAAGACGTTTATGATCGTTTTATGCAGTATTTTAATGACGAGATCCTTTCTGCATTTTACAAAGAAATGTGTGTCTATTGGTTGAATCAAAACATCATCTCCATTTCAACAGACTACATCGACACCAAGGATTTAGGCTATCGAAACGTCAAGGTTGGCAACGTAACCTTTGATTTCGCCTGCGAGAAAAAGCGGGCGGTATATGCCTATTACGATACAATTCCCGGTGGAAAACTCACGCAAAAACTCTGGAAAGAGATTGAGAGCAGCACCACGAAGGACAGACCGTTTTACGAAAATGAATATGTTATCTGCACCGTAAATCGTGTGCCGGACAGTTATTGGACTTTGAGCAAGCATTATGATAACGTGCATATCGTAAAACTTGAATCTCTCTTTGCTACCTACAATAAAGACTATAACCGCCGTGTGCATCCACGCTTTGTCCCGTCATTTGTCTGATTCTACATATAATTTCAAAGCCTTCTCTCGAATTTCTCGAAAGGAGGCTTTTCATTTTACCCTTCAATTTATGACTTTTTCGTGTCAACCCCGAATAAACCCCTATTAAACCTTGAAAAATTCCGAGAATTGTGTTATACTATATGATGTAAAATTGTATTTTTGTGAAAACGGAGGGTTTCACCATGGATAACAACCTTGAACGCTGGTATTCAATGAAAGAGATTATGGAATATTTGGGCGTTAGCCGTGATACAGTTCTCGACTGGATTGAACGTCGCAATATGCCCGCCGCAAAGATCGGTAGACTGTGGAAATTCAAAGTCAGCGAAGTCGATGCTTGGATGAAATCCGGCGTTGCGGCTGATAAGTAATTAGAATTTGGAGGTGCAATATGGCACTTGAAAATAAATTGGGACTTACAAGTTCCGCAGACCTTGCCCGTGAGGAAGAACGCATCAGTAAGAAGAAGGCTCTTGAGCTTTTTGAAAACGGTATGCTTGATAAATTGGATGCAGGAAAATTCTCTGCACTCAAGGCGATTCATAAGTATCTCTTTGACAAGATCTACGACTTTGCCGGAGAGCTGAGAACCGTAAATATTTCGAAAGGCAACTTCCGTTTTGCTCCCTTGATGTATCTTGAAGCGGCTCTTGCTAATATTGATAAAATGCCGCAGTCCACTTTCGATGAGATCGTCGAGAAGTATGTAGAAATGAATATCGCCCACCCCTTCAGAGAAGGCAATGGGCGCAGCACTCGTATTTGGCTGGATCTCATTTTCAAAACCGAGCTTCATAAAGTGGTTGACTGGAGTAAGGTTGATAAGGAAGATTATCTTCTCGCTATGGAACGTAGTCCCATCAAGGATATCGAAATCAAGCATATCCTCAAGGCGGCTCTGACCGATGACATCAATAGCCGTGAAGTCTATATGAAAGGCATCGACCACAGCTACTACTACGAGGGATATACTACCTTTAAGACGGAAGAATTGTAAAATCCCAAAGTATCAACTACGGGACTCCAAAGTATCAAATTGATACTTTGGAACCAGCGATGCTAAATTTGTAGATATATGAGAGATAACAGAATGGAGATATTATGAGTAACCCAATAAAAAGAGAATATGATAAGTTGTCGCTGACAAAGGATATTATTGAGCGTGAAAAGATTATTTATCAGTTTCAAACTACCGGTTTTCTTGATCGCAATTATGCTATTGAAAAGATCAAAACAACACAACTTACAGATGCAGATTTAGCTTTGGCAACGATAACAAAACAAGCGATAAGCGGAGGCATCGATCTTCATCAAGCCGACGACAATCTTATTATTGCGAATATGCAGTTTCAAATAGATTTCCTAAAAGCAAAACTTGCAAAGTTAGAATTGGAGGATAAAACAAATGGCTGATATAAAACTTTTTAATATAAACGGTAAAGTAAAAGAATATCAAAGTGGCAATGTAACACTTGAGAAGGAGTTGCAAACTGTTATCGAAAACAATATGGAAACCTTTTTCGGTGTAACTTTTCTTGCATCTGAATATAAGACAACCGATGGCGGACGAATGGATAGCATCGGTATTGATGAAAACCATTGTCCCGTTATCTTTGAATATAAACGTTCTATGAAAGAGAATGTAATCAATCAAGGCTTGTTTTATCTCAACTGGCTTTTAGACCACAAAGACAGTTTTAAAGTTTTAGTGATTGAAAAACTTGGACTTAAAGAAGCGGATAAGATTGACTGGACAATGCCTCGTGTAGTTTGTATTGCAGGAGACTTTACCAAATACGACGAATCTGCAATTAAGCAAATGAATAGAAATGTCAGCTTGATTAGATATAAAAAATTCGGTAGCGATCTGTTGATGTTCGAACATATCAATGAAAATGTTGCAACAGCAATACCCGATACTGATACTCAAACCACTAAGACAAAATCCACTGATAAAACATTTGACGAGCAATTAAAGACAGCTGACGAATCTGTGAAAACTTTATATCAAGATCTGACTAACTACATACTTAGTCTTGGTGATGATGTTTCCGAAACTCATTTGAAGCTTTATGCTGCTTTTAAGAAAATTCGTAATATTGTAACTGTAGTTGCACTAAAGAAAAAGTTGATTTTAAACCTGCCTATTGATGTTACTTCAGTAACCTTTGAACCGGGATTTTCAAGAGACGTAACTAACATTGGTCACTGGGGCTGTGGTGCTGTAGAGCTGCATTTACAAAACGCCGCAGATTTTGAAAAGGCCAAGCCGCTAATTGATCGTGCATATAACGAAAATTGATGGAGGAAATTACAATGACTTTTCTTGAAAGAGCTATAAAAGACGGATATGCTTACTTATCGGGTTCCGATAACAAACAGAAAATCACCTATGTAACTTCCGATAACCATAGTGAAAATTACAGTGATCCCGAAGAAAAAGTTCGTGCGGAATTTTGGGCAGAACTAATCTATAAATATGAGTACCCTGCAAATAGAATCAAAGTGGAAGTGGTTGTTCCTGATCGCTTACCTACAGACCGTGCTGATATCGTTATATTTAGTGATGATGAATGTAAGCGCCCGTATACTGTTGTTGAATGCAAAAAAGACGGTGTTACCGATGCCGAATTTACACAAGCAATTGAGCAGGGTGTTGGCAATGCTACTTGGGTAAAACTTCGTGCGGAATATGTTGTAATCGTTGCGGGCGGTACTCGTAGAGTTCTTGATGTATCCGATAAATTTGGTGCGTTTGAGCGTGAGCAAAATATTCTTGCCGACTTACCAAAGGCATACGGCAAACCGCAAGAATTTAGATTCTACAAGGGTACAGAAAATGACATTCAACCCGTTGCACGTGAAGACTTGATTGTTGCTATAAAAAAATGTCATCAAACTCTTTGGGGTGGCGGTCGTCTTTCTCCGCCTACTGCCTTTGGCGAACTCTGTAAACTTATCTTTGTTAAAATCAGCGATGAACAAAAGCCTCGTAAGAACGGTGAGCCTTATCAGTTCCAGATTAAAACTCACGAACCCTCATCAAAACTTGCAGAACGCATTAACGCTTTGTATGACGAACAAAAAGTAAAAGATCCGGAAGTGTTCACGGAATCTATCAAAGTAGATGACCGTGTGCTTCGCACTGTCGTTTCGCACTTGGAGTCTATCAATCTTAATAAAACCGACCTTGATGTTAAGGGTGTTGCTTTTGAACAATTTATGGACGGCTTCTTCAAGGGCGATTTTGGTCAATACTTTACCCCTCGTCCTATTATCGAATTCTGTGTAAATATGATGAAACCCGAACAAGATTGGGATGTTCTCGATCCTTCTTGTGGTTCGGGCGGTTTCCTGCTGCACGCACTCGATTATATGCGCAAACAAGCTGGAGACTATTTTGATAAGGCTACTCAGCCTGTGGAGTATTTTAACTATTGGCATGATTTTGCAGCTAAGCATCTCTATGGCATTGAAATCAATGACGAGATTGCTCGTGTTGCTAAAATGAATATGATTGTTCACGACGATGGACATACCAATGTTATCAGCCATGATGCGCTTGAAAGCATTGATAAGATGCACGACCATAATAGAGGCTTTGCAGAAAACAGATTTGATCTAATTCTTACAAATCCTCCCTTTGGCTCTACAATCAATCTTGCCGAAAAACCCTATCTCTCCTCCTATGAACTCGGAAACAATGTCGATACAAAAGGCAAACAAAAGCCCCGTAAAAACCAAAGCTCTGAAGTTCTGTTTATTGAACGTATTTGGCAGTTTTTAAAACCCGGCGTCGGCAAAGCGGCCATTGTTTTGCCTGACGGAATTTTGACCAATAGCTCAATGCAATATGTTCGTGATTTTATTCTTGAAAAGTTCCAACTGCTTGCGGTTGTGAGCTTGCCTCAGTGTGCTTTTGCTCATTTTGGTGCAGGTGTAAAAGCATCGGTTATCTTTGTGCGCAAACGCAAGGATACCGAAAAACCGAATGCTGATGAAGCTATCTTTATGGCAGCTCCCGAATTGATTGGTTATGATGCTACAGGCAGAAAAACAGAATCTCAACTGGATGAAATCGTAAAGAAATATGAGGAATTTCAAAAGGACGCAACACCTTTTTTCGCATAACCCCCGATGCGAATGACCTTTGCGTCTTCGCTGTCAAACGGGGGGATATTGAAAACAGAGAGATTTATTGCAACACCTTATATCCTTTTTACATTTCATTGATTGAAAAATACAAAAATAGTCCGTACTACTGCGGATCTATGACGAAGTATTTAGAGATTAATCCTAAAACAGATTGTAGCGGTCTAACAGACGAAAGTCTTGTTAGTTTTGTTCCTATGCCTAATGTTCAGGAAAAGAACAATATGGTTGAATACGGTTTAGCACCATATAGCACGGTCAAAAAAGGATTTACAGTCTTCAAAAAAGGAGATATGATTTGGGCAAAAATCACGCCCTGTATGCAAAACGGAAAATCGTGTATTGTTGATAAAATGCCCACAGAAGTCGGGTTTGGTTCTACGGAGTTCCATGTTGTTAGAAAGCGTACTGATGAGGTCTATATGCCTTTTATTTGGTCCATCTTTTCAAATGAAAATATATTAAAAGCTGCACAAGCAGTATTTAGCGGTTCCGCTGGTCAACAACGCGTTTCAGCTTCATTCCTCGAAACATTTCCTGCTGTGCTCCCTAAATATGATATTCAGGTGAAATTGGTCACCAATTTAGAGAAAAAGCTTGAAGCTATGAATAATAAGCTTGCACAAGCAGAAAAGTTGTTTGCAGATATGAGTAAATGTGTACACTCTGTTTTGGGGATAGGAGAAGTTTCTACTCAAAAGCCTGCTGTTTTTGCTATCAATGCTCATATGACCTTTGGGAGAAGAATCGACCCTGAATATCATAATCCTTATTATACTCATAGAGTAGAGGAAATAGAAAAACTTACTTATGATACCCTTGGGAACATAATAGAGTTTTCAACCGAAGCGTGGGACCAAAAATCCATATTCGAAGAAGTATTTCCGTACATAGAAATTTCAGGAGTAAAAATAAGAGAAAATTCTTATAAAACTACGGAAGTTGCTGTTTCTGAAGCTCCAAGCAGAGCAAAAATGATTGTACGTGACGGCGACATCCTTGTATCTACAACAAGACCTCATCGTGGAGCGATAGCGACAATTTCTTGTGACAATCTTCAGGTTCAAATTGCATCTACAGGATTTTGCGTTTTGAGAGAATTAAAACGCAACGACGTGTTGAAAGAATATTTGCAATGGATACTCTTAGATGATTATGTTTTGTTGCAAATGCTTCAAAGAAGTAGCGGAGGAAACTATCCCGCTATAACAAGTGATGAGTTGAAGAAAATTGTCATTCCTATACCGGAGATAAGTGTGCAGCAAGAAATATGCGCTGAAGCCACAAGACGGAAACAAGAGGCAGATAAGCTTCGGTTAGAAGCAGAACAAGAATGGCAAGCGGCAAAAGAGCGGTTTGAAAAAGAACTTTTAGGAGAATAAAAATGTCAATTAATTGTCTTTCATTTTTGCTGAATAGTTTTCTGTATTCTAATGAGTGTGTTGATTCTGAATATTCTAAATATCAGGACAAACAAATCAATTCCGAACTGCAAAAATATAGAGAGTTTGTATTAGGAAACTACGTTGATATTCAAAATGAAATAAGGCACACTCATGACAAATTGAATATTAGTATTGAAACATTCAGCAAGTTACCCACCGAGGATATATATAAGCAACTTGTCTTATATATGGATCAAGTTGTTATACCGGATCCTTTGTTTGAACTTACTGAAGAAAGAAACCCTTTCAGCGATACTGTTGGTCAATATATGGGATTACAAAAAACTCCGGGCATTGAAAGGCAAAAACTTGTAGATGTTATAAACTATATCAAATGTATTTCTCCGCTAATCGAATCGGGTTTTGTGGTGATGCTTCCTGTGTCTTTAATGCATGAAGCACCTAAGGAAATTGGCATAAACTATTCTCCAACTTCCTTTTCGGATGTAATTCCTGCCCCAATTCTTGATTTTTACCGTTCAATAGCCAAGGTTTATAATCTTGAAAAATGTGGCACAGGTTTAAGGATGGATCCTAGCAAGCCTTTAACGTTAGGAACACAAATTTATGTTGATTTCCCCGATGTCATAAAATCCAGAGGGAATATGTATCAGTATATGTTGCAAGAGGTCGTCGATTACGACGAAAAGACGGGAAAAGCTCTGTTTAGAATGCATATCCCTGACACAATTTCAAAAGAAACATTTGACCTTTGGGTGAATCAATCTATAAATCAAGCAGCAAACCATCATTTTAATGAAAAATATGCCGAACTTGTTTTGGCACAAACATGTGGCTGTATGTATTTGTCTCGCTCACCATTAACGGCAAAAATTCTACAAATGGCAATTAAAAAGCCTTCTAAGGATTCGGAACTATCATCAATGGCATTGCAATTAGATTTACCCGTTTTAAATCAGCTTCCTATCACGGATATTTTGAATATTAGGAATAATTATGGTGAAGCGTTTCACAATTTCAGAAATGAACTTAATTCCAAACTCTTAAGCTTAGATTCTATTGATAACGTAGAGAGTTTTAGACGACAACTAGATACAATTTCCTATGAATTGAACAATCTTCAAGTTAAGGAAGTAGAAAAGGAATATCGTAAGATTAGCCGCACGCTAAAGCTTGATGCGTTAGCACTTACAGGTAGTTTAATTGCAAGTTTTGCAACGGGAGGGATTACTGCTGTTGGCGCAGCTGGGGCCTTCGTGAAGGGCATATCTGACATTGGAAAATATTATACGGATGTACATGAACACAACGGTCTATTTCTTTGGAAACTCAACAATCAAGCTAAAAAATATGAGGTTTGATAATGTAAAGAATTTAAGACAGAAAGGATATACAAATGAAAACATTAAGCGGAATTTTAGAGTTTTCTATGGGCAATTTTCTCTGTTTAAGAGGATATGCCGATTATAAAACCCTTAGTGGTATATCGAAAGAAAACAAAGATGTGCAACGTGAACTGATAGAAAAACATAAAGGAGAAATGGCAGCATTTTTGAATTCTGGAGATTATAGATTCTTTCCCGAAATTGTGTTGTCTGTTTCGCTTTTAACAGGAAACAATCATTCAGAGGTCGGTGAATTCTTTAGTGCTGTAATTTCCAAAAAAGAATGGAACAAAAAACTGGGAGATATCAATATTTCCATATTTAATCATGATGCCGGAGATAAAAATAGAGTTGCACATATTTCTTTTGATGAAACAAAAATAAAGCTGAATCGAATAGATGGAAATCATCGATTAAGTGCAGCAAATGAGGTAACTGGCGATTTCAAGGTTCCGTTTTGTCTCATTCTGTGTCAAAATCCCGATGAAGAAAATCGTTATTCAAGGGCAATATTTCACAATATCAACGCAAAGCAAATACCGTTGGATCTCGAAGAAAACTTGAAAGTTATTCTTGAAAGTCCGGAGGTTTTTTCAGACGATAAACTAAAAACCGATCCATCATTTGGCTGGAAGTACTACCTCGCAAGAAAAACTATTAGTACTATTGATTTTACATATTTTCCGTCCATAAAAGCTTACATTAGCGGTGCTAAATACAGTTTTTTTGTTGATCTGTATGGCTTTTTAATTGAAAACAAAAGCATTGAAGAAAACGATTCTGCTATTGCAACGGTCAAATCTCAGTTGGTTGAAGTAAACCAAGCTTTAGTAGATTCCGAAATAACTGCTACCACAACCAATATTGCTATTATTGGAGCATTAGCTTACTATAGACTTACAAACGAATCAAAATATCGTGGATTTCTTTCGTGGATAAAGAAGAACAACATAGGCAATGTTGAAAAACTGCATATTGATGATGTTATCAACTTGTATGACGAAATCTATGAGCATGTTCCGAAAAAAGTGTTTATTGCAAGATGGTATCCGTCTGCGGAACATGATGGCGATGACGAATACAGAAAAGCAGAAAGCCGCATTAGCGCTATAAAAGAAATTGTTCAGCAACTAAATTTGGAACTGACCGACTTAGGTACAAGGGAAACCGGTACGTTCGATATCAGAGATGTTATGTATCACGACATAAGAGAATGTGATATTTTCATTGCCGATCTTTCAGGTGCTCGACACAACGTTATGATCGAAGTTGGATATGCATTAAAGCATGTTAAGACTTCCAGAATGCTGTTTTATTTTCAGGCATCAGATAAATGCACCTCTGTTCCGTTTGATGTTAATCACTTGAACTATGTTCCAATTGTGGATTCTGCAGAAATAAAGACTTCTGTGAAAGCACGTATTGAAAACATTCTTGAGCAGGCTCGAAATGGGGAAATATGAAAAATAATCATAATTTAATGGATAAATACATAGATCCTTTTTCCGATAAAGCCAAACAACTATCACAGGAGTTCGATGCAGCTACATTGAATAAAGATGTAGATGTTCTGAGGGATTTGCTTGACAATGCGGAAAAATCCATAGATGAAGAAAACGATGCTTCTAAGGCTATGATTTATTACTCTTTAGGAACTGCACATGATGATTTTGCAAGATTAACCGAAACTAGAACGGAAGCGTCTTTTCAAAAAGTATTGTATTTCTTTAGAAAAAGCATCAATCTGATTGAACAAGATGAATACACAAAAGATATATATCGCCCATATGTACTTGGTTTAAAAGAGATCCTTTATACCAATTACGCAAATGCATTAGACCACTGTGGTAGAAAAATTGCGGCAATCGAGCAATATAAAAAAGTGTTATCGTTCCATAGAGATTTCGGAATGGCTCTTGGCAATTTGGGTCGAGTATATCAGCACTATGGTATGCTTGAATATGATAATGAGCATCGTGATCTGTTTCATTTTTTTGCATATCATTATCTAAACAAAGCAACTAAATGCGACGATCCAAATACTCATGATGATGCTAAGAAATGCTTTAAAGCAACAATGAATACCTATGCTCCTGAGTATGTTGAAAATGTACTTACTGCCGAGTTGTCCTTTAACCAATATGTATACGATAACTCTGAAGAGTTGGCTTATAGGGAGTGGTGTTTAAAAAAGGGGTTGTTTTTAAACACATTAAATGATTTGCCAATAGCCGAACTGTGCTTTGCCGGAGATGTTATACAACTTCCAAATATGATAGTGGATGTTGGTGCCAAACCAGTATTTCATGGGATGTTTAGCCAACTCAAACAAGAATACATCTATGCGAGATACATTTACTACAGCGCTCTTAATTCAGGAGAAGAGCCTCATTTTGCTGATAAAGAAACTTACATAAAGGCACATACCGACTACGCTCAATATTCAATTCGGTTGGAAAAATTAAAAACAGCATTCAAAACACTTTATGGTATGTTTGATAAAATTGCCTTTTTCATTGAACATTATTTCGACTTGGGAATAAAAGAACGTGATATCAATTATCGTTCAATTTGGCGAACTTCGGCTGGTTATGGTAACAAGAAATATGCGTACAAGAATATTCTTAATCCAAAGCAGAATTTTGCATTGTCATCATTATATTGGATTAGCAAAGATTTCTTTGAGAAATTCGAGGATTCTCCAAACCCTGAATTGAAAAGAATTAAAGATATACGTGATGCCTTAGAACATAAATATGTTAAGATCAATGATTCTTTTTTTGATAAACTAACCGAGAAATATGGAGATGGTTTAGCTTTATACGTATCTGAAAAAGAGATGTATGATGTAACATTTATGTTGCTGAAAATTCTTCGTGAAGCGATAATAAATTTATCTTTATGTGTGAATATAGCCGAAGAGCCAAAAAGAGAAGCATCAAAAGATAAACTAATAATGCCTATTAGTCTTATGGACTATGAGGATGATTGGAAAATCTAAGAAAAAGTCTTTAAAGAAACAGGCACGAGAGGTTGACTCCCGTGCCTGTTGTTATTTTGTGCATTTGATTATAAGCTCATCTACGCCGTCGGTATACTTGCCTTGAGATATTAGCTTGTTACGGTAATCGATAAGGCATTGAAGAATGAAGTGGTATTCAGCTCCTGTTAGACGAAGATAGTATTTTCGCTTTCTCATGCGAACACCACATCTGCATTGATTTTTTCAGTTACACGCTCTCGGATATCGTTCATCTTCTGCACCCACTTCATTGAGTCAGCTGTTTTGAGTTGTTCGGTGATGCCATCTTTTTCGGCGTATTGTTTTACAATCCGAGAAAAGAGATCTTGAGCTTGTTCTTCGACATCTGCGAGGTGGGAATGGAGTTTGCCGGAAGTGAGAAGATTGTAATATAAGACTTTGCGGTGGTGCTTTAAGTAGTTTAGTCGGCGCTGTCCCCATACGCCGATGGGGCGTTCTTCTTCGGTGGGTGGGAGTAGGTTTGGAAATTGATAATCGCCTTGCATTGTGTAAGCGCCGCCCTGTTGTTCAAATATTGATCTCATATGTAATCCTCCTTTATGTTTCCTTCAGCAAATCTTCAAATGGTGTTTCGGTTGAGATAAACGCATCGTATGCGAAGTTTGCACCGAGACGGAAACCCATAATGAAGCTATCAAGATTGGATTCGCCGTTGACGATGCTCCACGCATTTGAGAAGTCGAGAAACCATTTCTTTTGCTCATCCTGCAGGGCGTTGGTGAGCTGTTCTTCGGTTTTTGTTAGCACCGCCATTTCTTTTTGCACCGTCTTGTTTTGCCGTGTACTTCGTGCTTGCGGATCAATGTTGCCGTAATAAAACTCTTCAATAAATCGTGCCATTGTTTGCACCTCCTTACGGCTATAGTGTAGCAAAATGCTTTTCAGAGTGCGATTGTGCAAATTTTGAAATCGCACATTGAAAAAGCACCCACCCGAAGGTAGGTGCTCAAAAGCGGTTATTTACTCTGTTCTTTTTGCATAATGTGATGAAACTCATTGATGGTCTGTATATGCCAAGAAGTCTTACGGATAATACTTCGGAAATATGGGGAGCAGAAAAATTCGATGAGAAACACTTTGGGGATGTAATATGTATTGTGCTTTATAAAGTGCTTGAGTCGCCCTTTGCCGCACCAATTGTTAATGGTAGTCTTTGCATATCCGGTCAGCTTAACGACCTCCTGAGAGGAAATAACGTCCTTGTAGTCGGATAAAAGATCGGCATAATATTCGTGAAGCAGCTTCAATGTATTTTCGGACATTTCACTTGGTAGTGATATTTTACGATAACCCCGATGCCAGCCTTTAGGTGTGGCATAGTATTCGGGGAATTTACCTTTGCTCTCCAAATACTTTTTTACATCATCTTTCTTGATCTTGTAGCATCGGGTTTTCTTGCCCGAATACTCATACGAGACAGCTCCGCTTTTCAGCAGATACAGAGCAGTAGATTTACTGATGTGGCAGATACGATAGAATTGCTCTTTGGTAATAACGTCGGGAACTTCATTCCAGTTGATCGGTTTGTGATATTTCATAGCAATACGCCTTTCAAACATATTTGTCGGTTTGAAGTTCGTCCTGTGTGTATTGCCAATGTGTTTTGATTTGCGGTTGTTCTCTCCTGAGTTCTCTCCAAAACGCCCTTAGTTCTCTCCTAAATGCGATTTTTGATTCGATTCGAACGCACTTAGGGAAATGCGAGGTTTGAAAGAGTGACACCCGAAAAAGCCTTATTTTATGCGGGTTTCAGCGAATACAAAGCTGCCTGAAAATGCCTACTAAAATCAGCAAGTGTCCAAAGGCTAAAAGACTCGAAATCAGTTAGGGAGCAATCCCCCGCGAGTTCGAATCTCGCCGTCTCCGCCAAGGACTCCTTGAAGGTTTTATCCTTCAAGGAGTTTTCTCTTTTTAGGAAAGCGCTGAACCTATTGCCATCGCGCTTGCCTTTTTGCTTTCGCTATCAATGTGGCTGTAAATATTAGCGGTTGTTCCCATATCAGAGTGACCAAGCCAATCCTGAATCATTTTCATCGGCACACCGTTTGCAAGTAACAGCGATGCGCAACTGTGCCTGAGATCGTGAAAGCGAACGGGTTTTAATCCTTTTTCTTTCAGCACCACTTTAAAATGGTCGGTCACGTAGTTTGGTTTTATCAGTTCACCGATTGCATCTACGCAGATGTAGTCGGTGTATTTTTTACAATAACCTCGGCGCATCACTCGCATCATTTCTTCTTGCTTTTCCTTTTCGGCAAGGAGAACTTCTTCCACTTGCGGTATTAGAGGCAGAGTGCGGTAAGAAGATTTTGTTTTCATAACGTCCATTCCCACAACGCCTTTGTCATTCTGCACCACTTTGTGACTGATGCTGACCGTCTTATTTTCAAAGTCCACCGCCGACCATTTAAGACCGAGCACTTCGCTTCGCCTAAGCCCATAGTACGCTGCGAGGAATATTACGATGTGTATCGGGTCATCCACCGTTTTGTCAAGCAGTTCTTTCAGCTCGGTGGCATTATAATATTTGCCGATATACTGTTGCGCCTTCGGTCTGTCAGCTTGCTCAACGGGATTGCTCGGTATCACTCTGCGCTTGACCGCCGACTTAAAAGCAAGATGCAACAGTGCGTGATGGCGTTGGGCAGTCGTGCCTTTGAGTCCGTCGTTGCGGATGCGGATATAGTAATCGTTGATTTCATCACCCGTAATGTCTTTGACCTTTAGGTCACCGCAGGCACGGAAAAACGGAACCATTCGCGACTGTATCATCAGCTTGTAACCCTCGTAGGTGGTTTCCGATACGTTCACCTTGTGCGACCCCAACCACTCGGGAAGGTAATCCGCCACCTGCATGTGCGCCACACGGCTACGCTCTTTGTCGGCGTGGGACATGTTTTCACGCTTGTATAGGTCATCGGTATTGTATTGATCAAGGATCTGGCGGAGGCGGTGTTCCGCCTCACGCTTGTTTCCTTTGTTCGCATCAAGATTCAGACCTTGCCATTTCTCTTTGCGTTTACCATCCGAGTCATACAAATTGATGACCGCATACCACTTTTTGTTTTTCTCAGTCAGGTGTCCTGTGATTCGTTTCATTTACTCACGCTCCTTTCTTTTGAAGTTGTCCTTCGGTTTCTCGGGCAACACCAACACTACCACAACACTCTCCACAAGTCCAGAGATTATTCGGGACTGTCGGGGACGGTGTCTGATAGTTTCCTGCATCGGTCAAGAACTCAACCAAGCACACCTTCGGCACGATAATTTTCTTGCCCTGCTTGATACTACTAATCCTACCTTCCTTGATAAGACCGTAGACGGTATTTTTACCAAACTTCAACAGCCTTACCACATCCGGTACAGTCAACACATCGGGTTCATTCTTAAACATTTTGAAATAATATCTGTAACTCATGAAGTTCTCCTTTCATTTTTTCGATATTTCGAGTATTAAATGGGTGGTGGAATAATTTCCAAAGGTAGCACATTTGCGGCGCTAATCGCAAAAAGGTAGCACACCTGTAATTTAACTTGTGAATAGCCTACAAAGCCCCTAACGGTCGGCATTGCCGTCCGATGTGAGTCGGAAAGGTGGCGTTTTGCGGCACCTTTCCTTTCTCCTGCTTTCTTTTCATCCAAGTGTGTTACCACTACGGCAGAAAAGAAGGAAATAAGGCAGAGATTGCATTCCCACCAGCTTATTGCGCTTTAAATTAGCTGCTTATATATTTTTTATTCTGTTGTAAGATTTCTGGGTTTTGTTCTATGGGTCTTGTTATTGATAAGAAGTTTCGAACCTACCCAACTGAGATTTATTCACTATTGGTTTTCGTAAGATCGACTACATAATAGAGGTTTGAGGTTTTACTGCCGTCATATCGTGTTCGTGTTATCTTTTGAATTAACCCGACGTTTATTAAACTGTTGAGAGCCACGTCTACCGTCTTTTTGTCAATCCGACACTCTTTCGAAATGGTTCGCCTTGACGGAAAGCAAGTATGGTTTGCAATATCAGCGTGTCGTAGCAGACAACAGTACACTGTAAAATCTCGCGGCTTGAGTTGGAGTTCAAAAATTCTGTTTGCCACTATAAAGAAATCTCTCCTTGATGGTCGTGTATTGATCATTTAACTTCTCCTTTCAAAAACAAAGACCACCTACAAGAAACGTATCGTTTCATTGTAAGTGGTCTTACTGTCAGTATTTAGTTTTAGATACAGTGACCCCTTGGCATTGCATAAGAGTCACATAAAATTTCTTTGTTCTTTTTGTTTCGCATAAGGGGAATAAGGAAAGTGATATTGACAAGGTCTGTGCTAAAATTGAGTTACTTTGTTAAACGAAGGATGCAGAGCTTCTCGTAACATCTATCTCTTGGAATAAGTTGATTCCTTGAGAACGAGAATCATATGTAACAAACAGGTATCGATTCCAACCTTATCGTCCACATCTCATATGCCTATGAGCTGCCATGCAGAAGTATCATCATACCAATCGTGAGTCATCGCAAACTGAAAGACGTTGTTATTTCGGTTCGGCACATACGCTTTATCGCTCGCTCACATGTGTGAGGTCTTGGCGGCGTTGTCCATCTTAGCTTTCCCGTTAAGGTCACGACGGCTTTGTACCCGACATCCTTTTTTATTCAATTGTAAGCACCATTTTCCATTGGTGCAACCTCATTATAACAACCGAAAATCACCTTGTCAACACCCCGAAAACCGCATAGCATCAACGTTTTCAGCAAAAAATCGTCCAATATTTCCATACAGTATTTTTGTTTATTTTGAGTAGTTTTTAATAATAAATATTCTGCGAAAAATTTTTTGAAAAATTTTTTTGATCTACTATAATTTTGGCGTTTCGGCGCATTCTTTTGCCCCACGTTGCGATTAAAAAGAAAAAGGCGAGTGTTTACTCACCTGAGTAACCACCCGCCTTAAATCGCCTTGTTTTGTTTTTATCCACCGTAGTTTTCTTTGCTCATACAGATGCAGATATACCATTTATCGTTTGCCTTGGTTACGCCAACAGCAATGTATGGATATTTAGAACTGCCGACATACGACCAGTGACCTTTGCTGTGATGAAAGCCATCAGCGATACGATCTGACATACCTTCTGCCGTGCCGAACCATTCTCCCATACCTATGGCTTCACGGCTGTAACCCTGATAGTAACTATCCTCGGCGGTCATACCGTAGAGTGTCATATCTACAAACTCGCCATACTTTAATTCTTTACACACATCACGAATGTCTGTGTGGGAAAAGTTCGTTATAAGTTCTTTCGCTCTGTACCGTGCCACATCAGTCAGTCCGGGGAGCATCGTAGCTACAGTATCACCCTGCGCTATACGGTAGGCATTTACTTTTTCAATTACGAGCTTTTCGATATCCGCAGAATCAACCTCCGGCCATTGTTTGTTCACATATATTTCGTCCTCTTTTGGAGGTTCTTCAATCTTCGGTTCGGTAATTTTTGTTTCCTCTTTCGGCTTTGCCGTCGTTGGAGGCTCTGTGGCGGTTACAGTCGGTTTGGTTGCCTGTTCCTTGCTCTCAGTCGAGGGAAATTCTTTTTCTTTCTCTGTAGGCTCTGCCGCCGACACTGGCGGTGCTGTTTCGGTGGGCGGTTCTGTTATTACCATTTCCGATGCCGTTGTCGGCGGACTCTCGGTAGGTGGCAGTGCGGTGTTGCCACCGCATCCTACCATACTTACGAGCAGCCCACAGCAGAGAAGAAGGATAATGATTTTTCTCATATATCCTCGACTTCCTCTAAACCTTGCATCACTTCCACCATTATGCGTGTTGCGAGGATAAATCCCGAACTGAATGCCTCACGCTCGGTTATGCAGGACAGTTCGCTTGTGCAATCTTTGAACTTTTCAAAAGTTTCTTTTTGTTTCTCTGTGAGTCCCGAATTCAGTTCTTCCTCGTTTTTGCATATCAGCTTCACAAGTTTGTCAACCCTCGTTCCGCGCTTGATATACCTTTCGTGTGGACTAATGTTTCCATAGTATAAATCTTCAAGTGTTGTCATGTGCGTTGCACCTCCTTTTGCAACACAAACACATACCACAATACTTTCCACAAGTCCAGATAATATTTGAAACAATAAAAAATAGAGTTTTACATACGTGTTTCAGAAAAAATTTCACAAATGCAGATATAAAACTGGTTTTTATTAGTTTTTAAATCTTTATAAAAATCAAAAGTGCTGCATTTCTGCAACACTTTTAAAAAGATACTTTATCACATAATTTAATGCCTAAGTCTAATGCGCAACACCGACATTCCGTCTTATCATCCCTGCCGCATTTTAAATGTTGTGCTTTTATAAAATCATTAAACTGATCGGAATTCCATGCTTCAGAAATGGTATTATCATTTAAATCCACCCTATATTCATCGGTCATCCAACCAAACGAACAAGGATATGCTTGATTCTCACAATCTATGTACATAGAAAATCTTGCTGATTCACAAAAATCCAAAGATTCCTCAGAAATAGTTTTTCCGAACATCCTAAGTGCAGGCGATTGACATGTATCAAAACCAACTTTGAATCTATATTTTTTATTCGTTGCCAAATCAATAAACTTTTTGTATGTTGCATCATCTATTGTTGGCATTTTCGTACAATCAGCTTGACCAACAGGTTTATATAATAAAAAAACGCACGCATTTATACCCTCAGGGAAAAGGTTGTTTTGTAAACGATAGATTATTTCCTCCAAATTGTTTTTTGAAACAACATAATGAATGTTTGTAGTACATCCAGCACTGATTAAACGCTTTATGGCGCTAATAGTAATTTCATTTGATTCTTGTTTATTGGGGAGCAATCTGGAATAAAATGAAACCGCAACCGCTCCACAATATTTTTTCATCAATGATATTTCATCATCGGTAAGTTTATAACCGCTTGTTGTTAAATTGGGCACTATAAGGTTTTCGCGCGTCAATTCAAGAATTTCTCTAAAACTTTCGTGCTTATTTGGATCCCCAGCACCGCCCAAAGCAATTTGAAATGTTTTTCCTTTGCTCTGTTCAACAATTGCTTTATAAATCTTCAATGACATGTTGGGGCGCTTAGATAACGAGGCGTTTTGATAACAATCAATACCTGCAGCTTTGCATATTCCTTTATCGCAGGCTGTGCAAGTTCCCATAATACCAACATCAATCAACTCCGGATATGAACGCCTAAATGGAACAACATCTGTTTCTACTCCATTTTTCAACACATTGCTCCTTAGCAAAAATCCGTTGAGTTCATTGAAATACTCAATGAAATTATAATTTTTATCCTTATAAAATATCATATTACCACGCGCAATTCTTTCCATCCATGTAGAAGTCTTTTTCATCTATGATAAAACTGTCCATAGTCATAAACGAAGAGAGGCAATCATCATCTGAACTGGTATATCCCACATATGTATAAAAACCTTTTTCAGTAAGTTCGCGGTATTTTTTCGCACTTTTCTCCCCAAAAATCTTTAAAACATTTTCGTGATTAATCTCATCTATTTCAAACCACCTGACACCTCTGCTGGTTCCTGAGATAATTTGATGAGCTAAGTCATTTCCTAAAGTTCTAATAAAAGAGTTGTTTTTAAATCCCAACTTTTTTGCTAAATAATCAGCGGTTAATTCTTCCTTACATATTATCATAAAATTTGTTGATGAACTGTTTGTTACAAAACCATCTCTAATCTTCATCTGCAACTTCCCCCAACAAGTCACTTATAGCGTTTTTCATTTCATCATACTCTAAAAACTCTTTCACATTAATATCGGGAGTACAGGATAAATCTTTGCAATAAAGGCGCCAAGAAATAATATTTTCAACCTCATATTCAAACAGATTGTATTTTTCCAAAAGGAATTGCTTATACGATTCATATTCCTTACTGTAACATAAAAGGTATTCTAAAAACAAATTCTTTGCCCCACCACAAAAATAATCATACATCCTTTTCACGATACTGCCGGCATAACTCCTCCTTCTTACGCCAAAAAAGTGATAAACACCTATGGGTGATGTTTTGAAACTTTTTTTATAGAAAACCAAAGTACCTATTTTCATATTTTCACTTCTTTCCGTAAATCCCACTAATGAGAGCCATAATATCATCAATACTATCCACTGTAGGATTCCTATAATCCTTTAATTCTTGAACAGATTTTTTCAATTCTTTACATTTTATTACTGAAATCACAGCATCATATAATAAATCATCAAACTCGATAGGCCCTCCCGATTTTGTCTGATACCACTCCAACGGCTCATAAGAAAAAATCAATATTAACATCTTTTTAATATTTTCAGAAATTTGCGATGAATTGGAATATGTAATATTAATCCGTTTATAGAAGGTATCAATCAATTTTGGGGTATTTCTGAAATATTTTTCTTCCTCTACAAGCTCATAGACCAAAGAAGACAGTATTTTTTCATCCGTTTCATTGAGTACAATGTCCAAATATTGACACAAATTTGGTTCTTCATTTGCAATTTCATTATTGAGGAGGAAAAAGAATATCTGAATATTACTGCGATTGGATGTTCTAAGTGAATTATAAACATATTTATGTTCGTAATCCTGTAATGTTCTGCCATCCATATAGATCAGCGACAGACCAAAATCATCAAAATAGTAAGTTCTTTCCCGATCGTAACGATGCGTGAAATTTGCCTGCTGTATATTTGATTTCCCAAATGCGTTTAAAATCTTTTTGCACAATTCAACTTTATCGATTTTTTTGAAATGATAATAGCCATATTTTAATATTCCCTCAAGCGGAGCCAAAGCATTTTCGCTCATAAAGTTAATTGTATTAAAAAACAACGAGTAATCTTGATCATTATTGTCTTCATCACGAATAATAAGCTCCTTGGCGATACAAAAATCTCTGAATTCATCGAAAATAAAATATAAAAATTCCGTTGTCCTTTCGGAAATACCAACGCCTAATTGGATAGTTTTATTAATAAGCAGATTATTATCAAGTAGATTTAATAAAGCATTTTTCTCTGTGTTTGAAAGATTCAACACTGATAATTCGACTTTGTCATAACATTTAGAATCAATCATTTTAGAAGAAATTTGCCTAATAATTTTGTTTACATCGATATCATTATGTTCCGAAGCAACTTTGTCAATATACTGCTTATAAATCTCAGCGTTTTGAAATTCCAAATTTTCATAAGGAAGCCCACTATTAACTTCGAAGAAAATTCGCATAAGAAACAATGACGTTCTTATTTTATTGTGAATGTTATCAGAAAATCTATATGGAACTTCATAATAACTATTATATTTTAAGAAGAATTTATTAACAGCACGCCGATCATAGTCAGTGGTACACAACTTAAATATATCAAGATTCTTTTCGCCTTCGCCAAACAATTTTTTATATCTATAATCGAAATACTCACTTCTACAAGAGAGTATAACTTTAACCCTGCTATAATTATCAAAGTAATCACACACTGTTCCGACAGAATTCAAGAATTCTTCTGAATCATTTTCGTTGATAGCATCAATGAGAACAAACAGGTATTTCCTTCTAATAAGCAGAAAAAAGTTAATTGCTTTCAAAAACCACTTAGAATAATTCTTCACCTTCCAGATTAAAGGCAATTTGTCTAAAATAAAATCAACAGCATTTTTATCAATATCTTTTGAGTTCAAAAGTAAACATGGGTATTTATTCTTTATAGCGGTTTCGGTTGCACGGCAAAGTAGGCTTGTTTTGCCGTTACCGGCACTTCCTACCACAATTATATTTTTGTTCTCTATTTTAGAGCAGTACGATAAAAGTTCACTGGTGACATTAATACAATCATAAGATAAGCTTTTAGCCAAAAAATAGAAATCGCCTAAAGTTTCTCTTTTATCTTCTCGGTCGTCTCTAAATTTAGTTAAAACTTCATTAGTATTAGTAATTTGCTTTTTTACGGTTTTATACTTCGAAAAATAAGAAAGTCTATAGCATATATTGTTTTTATGCGCTTGCTTTAGTTGTTTTCCTACATAACCTTTAAATAACAAATTGTATCTTCTTATAATTCTCCATTTCCAACGATATGAAAATATGAAGTAGCGTAAATACTCCATGTTTTCGTTTAACTCAATATATAGCTCTGGAGAGTATTTTTTTACTTTTATAAAAGCATCAATCTGTTTTTTGCTGTTTTTATTTACGTTTTTTCTGAACAAAAACAGACACAAAACAAATAAAATTACAAACGCCAGAAAAAGTAAGATGCTCCATATTGTTTGCGCTTGACCTAATAAATCAAGAAACTTTTCAAATATGGAAGTATCATTTCCAGTTTGAGTTTTAGAGAGAGTTATAATCATTTTTATCGTCCTTTAAGCAAGTAAATTAAAAAGAAATACAAGATACAATTTTTGCTTAGTTATCCTATATTAATACCCCATCGCAATGATCGATTTCATGTTGAATAATTTGTGCAGGCCAACCAGTAAAGGTTTTAATGCGAGTTTGAAATTCTGCAGTTTGCCATTGAACTTTGATGGTTTTATAGCGTTTGCACGGACGGGGACCTCCGAGCAGAGAAAGGCAACCTTCTTCAGTACCATAAAGTCCTGATTTTTTGATAATCTCGGGGTTAAACATCGCCATATATGTACCTTCGTTATCGAAAACAATAATCCGCTTGCGTACACCAATCATATTCGCTGCCATACCAACACAACCATCTTTGTTGGCAATGAGTGTGTCCAACAAATCCTGTGCCACCTGCAAATCTTCTTTTGTCGCCAATTCCGACTTTCCTGCAAGAAATATCGGATCGTGTACTACCTCTTTTATCATATCAAAAATTAAATTCTTTCTTCAGTAAATCAATCAAATAAAAAGCAGCTTCTCTATCGAACTGTATAGATTGACTTATTTTGCCCGGCAGTTCTCTATCACTTCGTCCATACATATCTATCTGAAGATAATGTTCACCAAACTTATCAAATGAAGAATATGTAGTATATACTTTCTCGTGTATAGTGTTTCTGTCCTTGCCAAGTTTTTCGATTTTTTCAATATCTATTTGAGCCATAGTGCTTTTCCTCCATTAATTTTTGTTTGCTAAAAGGCTTATAACCTTACAACTTTAGAATGCTTTAATCAACATAATCGCCACATTCCGCTTTAGTAAATTTCCGACCACATTTATTAAATATAATATGTGCGTAGCTGTTCGTAAGATATATTAATTCCAATCAATCTTAAGAGTTCCTTGCGCTCCTCATATAACGGTTTCAAAATATTTTCAAAATCTCTGCCATAATGTAATTGATTATGACAAGCACTACACAATGATACAATATTTTGTTCACGATCTAAATTTACATCAGAAAACTCGTCTTGAGCGGATAATGGAACTAAATGGTGTGGTTCTGTATATGTAGTATCTTCATTTTTACGTATAAAAACATCATGAGATGAGTTAACTTCACATAGAAAACTTGCTTTCTTTAATGCATTAAAAGCGACTTTTCTGCTACGCGGATAAACATAAGATGAATTTTTTGATTTTTCTCTTGGCTTTTCTGGAGTGTTATTGTATTCAAATGGCTCGTCAGAATTTTTTGAATCAAATTCATTATTAAATTCATTAACAAAAGAGCTATCTTCGTTTGATTCGACAAGGCATAATTCTACTTCAAGAAGTCTTTTTGCTTCAGCAATAGTGTTAGCGGATAATTTTTTGCTGCGAATAACAAGTTCCAGTGCTTCAATTTGTTGATTGGTCCTAAACACTTCTCTGGCTCTGGGAACTTTATATCGTTGGTTTGGCGACTTAGCCGTAGGGCTCTCTTTATAAACTTTTTCACATAAATATTTATCAGAAAGAGAAAAGTCTTTTAAATCATTATAAAACTTAATGAATATCGTTTTTCCTGCCGCTTTTAGCATGGAATGAACATCAACATATTTTGTGTCTTTTTTCGCCATCAAAACACCTTCTTCCTTATCTGACATTATACCAAATAATAGTACAGTTTTCAATATCATTTAATTTCGCAGCAAACTATTGTGTTTTCGCAGCAAGTGTGTTATACTTTCATAGGGTGATAAAATGATTGGAGAAAAGCTTAGAGATATACGGAATTCTAAAAATCTTAGCTTAGGAGCTGTAGAATTGGCAACAGGGATATCGGATAGTAGGCTTTCTAAAATTGAAAGAGGAATTACCGAACATCCAAGTTTAGATGATATAAGTACTCTACTTAAGTTTTATGAAATTCCTTTGGTTTCTTTTTTATGCAAAGAAGGTTATTGCGAAAAAGTCGATTCCCCGTTAAAAAATCTTGAGTTGCTTAATAATTTTGAAATAGAACATATACAAGATGAAATAGATTTTATATTGAAAGAAAAGGGATTGAACAATGGAGTTTAAATTAGGCGAATTATTCTGCGGGCCGGGCGGGATCGCCTGGGGGGCCACCAACGCAGACATTAAAAATGATAAATTTAAAATAATACACGAATGGGCTAACGATTACGATCATGACACTTGCGAAACGTATAGAAATAATATCTGCAATAATAATCGCGATAGTGTTTTTGAAAGTGATGTAAGAAAATTAGATTATTCAAAACTCACCCCCATCGACGCGCTGGCTTTTGGTTTCCCTTGCAATGACTATAGTGTCGTTGGCGAACAAAAGGGTATGGATGGTAATTACGGGCCCCTGTATTCCTATGGTGTTCAAGCGTTAATCCGTTTTCAACCCCAATGGTTTTTAGCCGAAAACGTCGGGGGCCTTCGTAATGCAAATGAAGGACGAGCTTTCTCTAAAATTTTGGGCGAAATGCAAGCTGCAGGATATACTTTATATCCGCATTTGTATCAATTCGAAGATTATGGTATTCCCCAAGCACGTCATAGAATCATTATTGTTGGTATACGCAATGATATTGATATTGAATACAAGGTTCCATCTCCCGCTCAATACAAAATGAAAACATGTAAAGAAGCAATAGAAGAACCTCCTATTCCAGAAGATGCAACCAACAACGAACTCACGCGCCAATCGGCTGCCGTTGTAGAAAGATTGCGTTATATCCAACCTGGTGAAAATGCTTTCACAGCAAATCTGCCCGAAAACTTGCAACTAAATGTTATCGGCGCAAAAATCAGCCAGATTTACAAGCGTTTAGATCCCGACAAACCGGCTTACACTGTCACCGGTAGCGGTGGCGGAGGAACACACATTTATCACTGGGAAGAGCCTCGTGCTTTAACGAATAGAGAGCGTGCACGCTTACAAACATTCCCTGATACATACGAATTCTACGGCAACAAAGAAAGTGTTCGAAAGCAAATTGGAATGGCCGTCCCTTGCGAGGGTGCAAAAATAATTTTCGAGGCTATATTAAAATGTTTTGCAGGCATTGATTATGACTCTGTAGAATGTAATGCAACGGAATATCTATTTAACGGCGACAATGAAATTAAATGGCAGTTTGATTCTGATTTAGAAAATAAAGTTTTAATTGAGCCTGTAAAAGAAGGTGCTAACGAGTTACGCGTTGTATCGGCATATGCTTCTCCAAGTATGGTGGCATGGCATATGCAGGCATTAGCAGATTTGAAATTACAACCTATTCAAATCAAATTAATTGTAGGCATGTGCCCATTTGACGGGCTCAGTCAGGTTACTAATTCGGGATTCAAAAAATTGTCCGAAAACGATTTTGGCCCCGACTTCTCCTCGTTTAGTTGTCAGTATGTATACAAAACCCCTGCTGTTCATTCAAAGCTTTATTTATGGATGAAGAACGGCAAGCCATACAAAGCATTTTCCGGCTCTGCCAACTATACACTTAAAGGTTTTAGTAAAGATTGTGATGAATTTATTACTGAATGCAATTTGGATGATGCGGTTGCCTATTTCGATAAAGTGGAAGCCAAAACCATATATTGCACCGCTAACGAAGTGGAAAATTACATTCGCATTTATCGCACCAGTCCTAATTACAGTTATGAAGCGACAATGGTCGATTTCAACTCAGAAGAAAAACAAACATTATCCTTCCTAACCAACACTGGCGAAGTTCCAACAACTTCAAGTTTGAACTGGGGGCAGAGAGAACATCGTGATCCGAACCAAGCATATATCCCGTTGCCATCTAAAATTTCAAAGACCGGATTTTTCCCATTAAACAAGCGCTATTTCACCGTTGTTGCCGACGATGGAGAATGCTTTATCATGCGCGTTGAACAAGCCGGAAATAAAGCCATTACTACACCAAGCGATAATGCTGAAATCGGAAGATACTTTAGAAATCGTCTTGGAATTCACGAAGGAGTAAAGGTGACAAAAGAACATTTTGAGGCTTATGGTCGTTCAGATGTAATCTTCACAAAACTTGATGACGAACACTTCTTAATGGATTTCTCTGTTGTTCGTTCAGAAATGGAATAATCACACAAAAAGGAGTGGTTTATCACCACTCCTTTTTGTTATGCTATTTTAAAATATCCATCTGCATAATTTAAAATTTTGGAATCGACTAACTCTTTGGGAATAATTTTGGAAACCAGATGATTGATCACCAAGAAAGAAAGGAGATTTGATTCGTCGATAAAATTGATACCGTTCTTTGCGAGCAAATCATAAACAATATCATCCAAATGATAGTAACCCGAATCTTTTAAAACAATTATTTCTTTGTTATATCTCCTATCTCTAATCGCCGGTGAAACCAGTCTAAATCCCAACTCGTATTTTTTGATTATAGAAACAAGCAAGAAGGAATTCCATTCATACGGTATTACCGGCAAATTTTCAAAGTCATCAAAACCTATCATAGACAGGAACCCATGAGCTGAAATATGATTCTGTAGCCAAGTAGCGACTTGGCTCAATACATTTTCTTGAATGCTAAAGTTGTTATATAGAATATAAGCATCATCCGAAATGCGTATATAATCTTTTTCAAGCTCGTAAAAAATTAAATCTGCGGTAGTTTCCGACCAGTATACATCTTTTGCTATTCGCATGAACTCGCGCCTGCTTATTTGCTGCGTTGTGCCCAACAAATACAGAGCAATATTTTTTGTAGTTAGAGAATCAACAGTATCTTTTTTGCAAATATGGGGACGACTAAATTGATACTTCTCGCCAAGCATATTCTGCAACACATAGAACAGATTTGTAGCGTTCTCAACACCATTTTGAGATAAAAACTCGGGATATTGATTGTTTATCTTCTCAAATATCAATCTGTCACTACAATAGCCTTTGAATTGAGCAAAAATTTCTTCAAGTGTTTCTGAAATTACATTGGAATCTTCGTCATTTATTTTCAGATTACCTTGAGTGTTAAAGCTATTATAATCCCACTGTAATAATTTTTTTGAACCATTAATAGCGTTAACCAACATAATATCGGACAGGCCACCTATTTTCTGCTTTATCTCATTTCGAGTAACGGCACGTCCTTTCTCTAAAATGAACATGACAATACGATCAGAAAGACTTAATGATGTTCCTTCTACATTTTTCTTTGTTATGCAATCTCTTGAAAATTCATACTCATCGCGATATAAATAGGCCAACAGTCCATGCAATCCATGGTAATTGGTGATATCCGACGTAAACGCCAATACTCCTTCAAATTCATTAAAAATCTCCATAAAATAAAGAGTTTTAAGCGGACTTGTATCAATATATTTTTTTATATCTTCTATAACGGATTGGTCGAAATTGATATATTCAATGAGTTTTGCTTTTCCACGATCGCACAAAATCAAATGTTCTGAAAGTCGTGCCCCTATCGCGCGGTTTTGTTCAGGAAGATTGTATTCTCCATATTCTGCGTGAAAGAGTTCACGTAGCAAATTCATATCCTCGTCGCAAGATAGCGATATGCCATCTTTAAAATGCTTAGCAATAAGCATCAAGCATAATTTCGCGTATGTTTGTTTCTTTAGAAACACCAAATCGCCGTAAAAATACGCTCCGCTTTCAATTAAGTAATTCAAATATGCATCAGCAGATATGAATCCTAAGTCGGAGTTGTTTAGCATTTCTTCTATTTGCGGTAAACTTTCGAAGAAATTAATACCATCTTCACCTATGAATTCATCAGTCAGTCTGCTTAATTTTTTTACGGTATCTTGAGCTTCGCTTTGTTTTTTAATAAACATATCAGCAAAAGACAAATATTCTAATGAATAGGATTCCTTAAGAGTATACATTATAACCATATCAAAAGCATCATCATCAAAGAATTCCAGAACATCCTGCGTTGTAATATAAGACAAATTGTTATGTGTCATATGCTGCTCTACAAGAGAACCAAACAACGGAGCAAATTCTTTGAAAAATTTCGACTCAATTTGTCGAACGCGTTCTCTCGTTAAACCATAATTGTCCGCAATTTCTTGTAGAGTTTTTTTGTTAGCTCTATCAACATATATAGCAAACTCGCGGTTATCCCTATGATCATTCAATCTTTCTGTAGCAATTGTCAACAAGGCCTTCTCAAACACTTTAATCTTTTCAAGAGTTTCAATTCCTTTTAAACGCCCGAACATTTGAATTAATTTCCCCAAAGTAATAGTGCTTAGATCGCCGATTTTAGAGAAACCGTTTTCAAAAAATTTTGCAATGTTTTTTGCGGTGATTCTTGTCAAACTTAAATATGAAATACCCAAATCAACATTACTTTGATCAATAATTATTGCTGGTTGTGCTTCCGCAGAAGTTTCTTCCTGCTCATCATAGTTATGAAAAGAAGATCCTTCATGCACCAAATTATTATATTTTTCTTTTATAGCATTTAATTTCCCGACTCCAAACCCTGGTTCGTTAAGCAATAATGTAAAATCAAACCCATTAAGATCTGATAGTGTTGTCATACCATTTCTTTCGCAAAACTCCACAAATAAGTGGTATGTATTGCCAGCAAATAACGAGGCTATACTATTTGGATTTGAACTTGCAGACACCCGAAAATCAGAAGACTGTATCAACGTCATAATTTCTTCATAAGTTTTTTGGCCCATGTTTTCCAGATATCGCAAATCGTTATATTCAATAAATTTCATAACTTCGCCAATAGTATAGAGTTTATTGCGCATCAAAATGTTTTTTGCTCTTACGCTTAGGTTGATAATTTCCAATACAGACAAAGACAGATCTAAATTATCCTTGCTTTTCGCTTTTATAATTTCTTCAACCTGGACACAAGGCGTTTCCTCAATTGTAACCGAAACATTATTAAGACTATCATAACGATTAAAGTAAAGAGCAATTTTCGCGTTTATAATTTCCAAAAGTTTACGCCATTCGTCACGCGACATAGCGTCGGAAATATCGTCATTAAAAACAAAAACAAGTTTATCGTTTGAATTGTGATTTAAAAACAAATAACCTTTTTCGTTTATAACCTTAAACGGCTGACTTTTGATAACTGCAAACACATCATAATCTGACGAGTTTTCAATTTCGGAAATGCGTGTATCAACCTCATAATCCGGCTGCAATCCCTTATTTTTTCTTTCGAGGTAAAACTCCTTAATGGAGGGAATTACCCTTGCTACAGAGGCCTCGCTTTCGTCCAACACAGCTTCAATAATGTATTTCAGTAGCAACAATTTATACGACTTCTGATAACCAGCCAGGCTATCCGGAGTGCCAATGTATGAGATAAAATTGCTTTTTGTTGTATTAAGTATTGCCGAGCAGTTGGCGCAAGAACCAAGCCCGGTATCAACTATATCACATCCACAATTAAAACATTTCATCCATTAACCCTCCGGTAATTTATTAAAAACCAATCTTTTCCTTTATTTTACTATAAATCTCATCATAAGACAAGCAGTCAAGAACATAAATTCCGCCAAGCAAATTTACATACTGAGAAATTGAGCGGACCAAATCACGATTTATGGCCACACCATTCTTTTCTGCATCCAACAAGGCCCCAATAACCGCCTTAGAAATTGTCGCATTGCTTGCAAAACCGATATCCAAAAGATTATTAATATAGTCCTGATCTCTGCAAACAAATTCGGTCAGCTCATAAGGATTTGCTCTTTTTGCATCATAAGTGTGATATCCTATCCACCACAAACGGGCGACACCGTTTCTAAACAGAGGCCTTTTACTATAACCGTGTTTAGCATTCTTAAAAAAGAAGCGGTCAAATTTATCTCCTTCATTCTCGGGCATCCAACGATATCTCATATAATCTAACCCTTGATAAAGTGTAAAGGCAACCCAAATTCTTTCATCAGACGCCTGAGATTCGCTAAGGCCTTTCATATGGTTGTAAACACGCCTAATATTCTCAACATCCGTTGCAGTGGGCCGATCTTGTGACATATCAAAAGAAAACTCTTCAATCTCTATGGAACTATCTCTTATAATGGTGTTGTCATTCATAAGAGTGGGAAGATCAGCAGACTTCTTTTTAATTACCTCTTTGAAAATAGTAGGGTAGTTACTTTTGGCAGCCAATAGGCCCTCTTCTGTAATAAACTTAATCCTCATCGTCAGAACCTCCTGCCAAGTATGTAAGCGCCTTCATTGTAGGCGAATCCATTAACAACTGTGCTGTTCTGTAAGAATCTAAATTTTCCAAACCTTGCTCATTAAGTTCAATTTTTAAATTCTTACAGGCCTTTGTAAGCGCTTTAAACCATCTGCACTCACTAAAGTTATATAATTCATATCGTGATGCTTTTAATTCATCAAATACTTGGACCAACGCAGGAATTATAATCATTGAATGCATTATACTCTGTAACTCAAGATTGGTACTTAAATTTTTATAAATGTTACAACCTTTAACAGGAATTTTAATAACAATTTTAGGCTTAGTACTGCTGATATCAACATTTATAATTGTTTCGTTAGGATCAAGATTTGGAGCAATAGAAAAGATAGAGGACGTGTTTTCCAAATCGTCCTTTTGTTTGTTGAGTTCAATTTCAACACATCCGCCTATTGCAAGAAGACATCCTCTTTTGATATTAAAAGAGAATCCTTTGTAATCAGCAGAAAAGTCAGGGTTTTTGTATCCGATTAGATCTTCGTTTGCAACAATTACAGTGCTTATTTGTACGGCACCGTTCAGCTTGCTTTGATGAATCTGAAATATCTCTTCCTCTTCTTGAGTGATTACCGCATGTCTATAGCAGGTTTGCACACATTCAATATGATGAACAAAAGACACTTTCTTGGATTTAATTAACTCATTGATACCATCATTGTTTGAAGATGCTTTAAGAATGAATTTTACGTAAAAACCATTCTTCTCAAAATCCACATCACTGGTAAATGTAGCTGTGGCATATGATTCATTTCCCTTAGCAATCACTGGATACGGAAAATACTTATTTCTTATTAACATATGCCTTCACCTCCATTGAACAATAATCTTTATGAGTTATTTGCAAATTTATTCTGATATGTTGGCCTTTTTCAAAGCGTAATCCAGTCAGCGAATTATCTTTTATATTCAATCCCGAACCGCCGATTTGCGAAGCGCTAACCAATTCCGCTTTATAGGCTTCGGTTTCACCAGAGAGGAAAAAACTTAATGTTCCGTAATCCGAATCTTCAGAAGGAATAAAATCCACCATATATTTGCCTTCATCCGGATTGCTACAAATATACATAAATTTTGAGGGCCTAATTTCTTTAGGCGCACTTACCGTTTTCTCTGTGCCGTCAACATAGTCTACCGGTTGCGGAGGTCTTGGAGGATCGACAGGCGGATTCTTAGGTTTTTCATGCACCCAATCCTCATCAAGTTCACCATCTACAGGATCTACCTTCTTCTCAGATTCGTCATCGCCGTTTTCCACAGATACAACATCCGGAATGTATTTACGATCAATAACTCGCTTTTCTATTTCCAAAACGGTGTCCGAAATAGCTTCTTCTTTATTCTGGTTTTTCTCATCATCAGGAGTGTCAGGTATGAAGTTTCCTACACCGACAGCATCCATTTCGTTTTGGGGGCCTTGTTCAACCAGTTCTTCCAAGCACTTTTTCATATAATCATTTATTGATTTGATGAGCTGTTTTGCTTCAAAAGGATTTGCTGCACGGTCGGGTTGCCACTCAGTGTGCTCGGGATTTTCAAGGGCGCGAAGCTTTTCGTTAATTGCGTCTCCATCGATAAACAAAACACCCGCAAAGGAAATAAAACCGTTAATTCTATCTCCATCCTTGATTTTCATTCCCGTTTGACGAATCATAGCCACTTTGCGATGAAATTCGTTGCCGTTAAGCAAATAACCAAGCTTTATTGTTCCTAATCCCAGGTGATTGGTTTCAAACCATTTGGTTTCAGGGCTTGTTAGTACCTGGTAATATTCCAGAACGTAAGTGTTTGTAAGTTCTTCGGCGTATTCTTCCATAAGATCTGCTAATGTAGATTTATCAATTTTCACATCGCCTACATTAACAGTAAGTTTTTCATTCCAAATTGCACCAAGAAAACTATCCAAAATAGAAACAACGATTGCAGTTTCCCAATCCTCTTGAGAAAAACGGTAACCCAAAACATACACATCTGTTCCATAATCGCCAGGATCTCTTTTGAAGCTTGGATCTAAATTTAAGGATTCGAAAACGGGAGTATTTCGCTCATTGCCATAGTAGCCAATACCTTGTGTGGTCTCACCATCATCGCGCTCGAAAGTTACCAATCTGGATACGCCCTGATAAGCGCACTCGTCCTCAATATCATATGTATTATAAAATACAGTTGAAAAATCTGAACAAGCAAACGGCGCAAACTTACCTATACCGAATGATCCTCCAGCGGGTCCCTTTTTATCAGAAGAACCGGAAGATTTGGTTAGTCTCATCCAGTCGGTGTTTATATCCGTAGTTTTCTTAGACCCAGTAAGACCTTTTGTCTTAAAATCGCTAATTCTTAAAACGCTTATTTTTTCAGCGCTGATTTTTTCAAACGCATTTTTGAAGAAATCCTTAGTAGTCTTGGCTTTCTGTCCGTTCCAGTACGCTAAGCATTTTTCAAAAGTTTCTTTCAATACATCTGCACCAGGAACATCACCCGTATAGATTTCATAATTAGCGAAATCAACACGAACAGTTTTTCCTGTCGCCGCATCAAGAGAGTTTTGGCAGATCTCTCGAGCCAAAGACTTTAAGGGTGTACCTCTAAAAGTGGCAACACCCGAATCATTAATACCTTTATTTTCACCATGGTCATTCGAAGGGAAATACCAATATGCCATTTTATTTCCTCCTGATTATAATTTAAACTTTGCAGAATCGTCACTTGAAGATTCAAACTTGGCTTTTGCGGTTTTTAATTCAGATTCTATTGCGTTGAAAATCTTGCGCACATCTTCCTTAGAATATTCATAAGTAGCTTTGCTTGAGCAATTACCAAGCAATCGAATCATATCAATGATTTTATTGGTTCTTGCCTCGGCTATTCTGACAAATCTTTCTTTTTTAGATTCCATGTCCAGCACTCCTTTTTAAATATTTCGATTTTATTTTACAAATATTTTTTAAATTTGTCAACATATATTTTTGATATTTTTTGAATATTTAGAAAATATTTTATATTCAAGTCGTTCTTTGAAAAACTATTTTATAGAGAAATGAACTATTCGGAAATCTCGAATAGTTCATTTTGTGTAGTGATTCTATTCATTTTGTTTAAAGAACTTTTGCAGGAGTTTGATGTGTTTATCGGACATATTTGTTATGGTGTAGGCGTAGGAGCAGTAGAAGTCGATGAGCCAGGGCTTTGGGATAATTCTTGTAGTTTGGGTTTGAACGGATTTGAGGTGCCCTTGTCGCAGCCAACGGTTGACGGTGTTATCGGTATAGTCAGTTATGGCGACGGTCTGTGGTATTGTGAGTGCATCGGGGACGGCTTCGAATTCCTGTTCGAGCCACGGGCGAAAGGTTGACGGCAGAGAGGAAGGAAATCCTGTTTTGCGCGGTCGGGGTTTCTTATATTTTGCCGTTGAGAACTCGGCGTGGGGTGTAACGTATTTTTCGGGGTGCTTTGTAGAGTCCTCTATGTAGGTGAGTAGGTCTTCCTTCAGCACGGTATATTTTCTTGTTCTTTTGCCGGTGTTTTGACATTTGATGAAGCCGTTGTTCAGCATCCAAGCGCACTTGCGTTTACTGATATGCAAGGCACACCGCACTTGTTCGCCCGACAGTACTTGTGGTAAGCTGCTCAACATTTCTTATCACCTCGTATGCTATATCGTTTTCCTTTATCGTTTGCAGTCTTGACGAGGTAATCGATGAGAGCCTCCTTGGTGAAGATATAACCGCCTTTATAGGTATAGGATTCAATCTCACCGTTTTTCAGTGCAGCGTAGATGGTGTTCTTGCCGATGGGCGACCAGCGGTTTGCTTTCATTGGGGTTAGGATATCGGGGCATTTCTTGAGCATCTTTTCATAAGCTTCTCTTTGTTTTTCTTGGTTCATTTTCATTCTCCTTGTGTTTTCTTTGCCCGAGAACACACAAAGGTTTTGATAGATTTCTCGCATCTATCTCGCACTTTTCTCGCAAAAAATCATTACTTTTTCAAAATCTCGCAGAACAGATGGAAATATTGCAGTTTTCAGGGACGGAGAGGGGCAGTGCGGTAGATACTGCCTTTTGCTCGAAATCAGTTAGGGAGCAATCCCCCGCGAGTTCGAATCTCGCCGTCTCCGCCAAAAAATCCAAGTCGCAAGACTTGGATTTTTTTATCTATTGCGAAGCGATGCTTCGATTTAAGGATGCCAAAAAAATTCATCGTTTGCCGCCTCCAATAATATGACATTTATTCTTGGAGGTGGTTCAGAAAAAATAACACTACGCTTCGTTTTTAAGGATTACTGCTTTTGATAAAGCAGAATTGATTTCGGTTTTAAGTTTAGTGATTCCTTTATGCATCCTTATTTGTTATGCTCCTCAAAGGGTGGGGTCTGTAAAAAGGGGAAAAGCCGGCGGAAAAAAGGTAAACACCACAAACAAAACGGTGAGCAATCCTAAGAGAAAAAGGCAAAACAAGGGATTGGTTTTTCGCAACAAAAAGCGAGGAAATCCGTAGTATTCGGCAGTAAGGGCCACCGCGGTGGAGGCCAAGAACAACAAAATATTAACCAATGCAGAGGTTTGACCAAACATACCGTTTAGCGTATAAAAGGAAATAGGAATAAAAGAAACGCCAAGCAGTGTGCCAACCGTTTTGCGGCACCAAAAATGCTTTACCCTGTCGCCCACGGCAAAGGCCTCCACCAAGGTCCAAAGCAAAAGCGGGAAAAAAAGTATTTTCATATGTTCAAAGGTGGATTCGTTGTTGGCTGAAAAGGGCGCTACTAAGGCACTTTGTCCCGTAATATCGTATAGAAAGTGCAAAAACGAACCCAACAAATTAACCACAAAAAAGCCAATGATTTGAAACCATAAAAATCTTTGTTTCAAAAGAAAACAACCCCTTTTTGAAAAAGAATGTAGTTTAGTGTATTCCAAAGGGATTGAATATTATGTCTAAAAAAAGAACTTACAAAGAAATTTTTTGAAAGAGAAGCACGAAAAGCAAAAGTCTTTCTTTGCAGAAAGATAAGACCGCATAAAAAGATTTGAAGGCTGGAGTCAACAACATCCAAATAACCGAAAACAAAACTCGCAATCATTCCTACGAACAGGGATGGTTGCGAGTTTTGTTTGAATTGTATGCGAATATACTCAAAGCCACCGTTCTTACGATGGGTTTGTCGGTAGCCTGAATTGCGACAACTTCTTTACAAAAGGTCTCGATTTTGAGGCGTTTAAAGAAATGATTTATTTGTTTTGAATGCCGTAGGAAAGTTTCATCAAACTATCTCCCAGATGAACGTTTTGCACTATGACATCGGGGTGGTTAACGGTTAAATCACAGTGCGAAAAATTCCAAAATCCTTTTACACCGCGGGCAATCAAAGGCTTACACATAGCCTCGGCCTCTTCCTTGGGAATACAGAGCACGGCACAGACCGGTAAATTTTCACGGCAAAAATCGTCCAAATCATCAATATGACGTACCGGAAGACCTTTTATGATTTGGCCTTTTAGGGCTTCCTTTTTATCGAAAATACCGATAAGGCGAAAGCCTTTGGTTTCAAAAACCATATGGCTGGCAATGGCGCGGCCAAGGTTGCCGGCACCGATTAAAATGGTTTTGCGCGATTTATCCAAGCCTAAAATTTTGCCGATTTCGGTATGAAGTTGGTCGATATGATAACCATATCCCTGCTGCCCAAATCCGCCAAAGCAGTTTAAATCTTGCCGAATTTGACTGGCGGTAAACCCCATACGCTCCGACAGTTCACGGGAAGAGGTGCGGATAATTCCCTGCTCTTTCAGTTCTCCCAAAAAACGGTAATAACGTGGCAGACGGTTAATGACCGATTCGGAAATACCGTTTTCTCTATTCATATCCTTTGCTCCTATTTTTATTGCCGATTACAAACATTTTTGCAGGCGTGCTGCAATCTCACGCAGGAATGTTTCGGTATCAACCGGCGTTTTGTTTTCCAAGGTAGAGATTGCCGCCAAGTTTTTATCCATAATACCATCTTCCATCGTTTGCACGGAAGCTTGTTCCAACTTATCGGCAAAGCTGCAAAGGGCAGGAATGGCATCCAATTCGCCTCGTTTGCGCAACGCGCCGCTCCACGCAAAAATGGTGGCAATGGGGTTGGTGGAGGTTTTTTCACCCTTTAAATGATTGTAATAGTGGCGGGTGACGGTGCCGGGGGCAGCCTCGTACTCGTAAACGCCGTCCGGCGAAACCAAAACCGAGGTCATCAGACCCAAACTACCAAAGGCAGTAGCCAGCATATCCGACATAACGTCGCCATCGTAGTTTTTGCAGGCCCAGATAAAGCCACCGTTGGAGCGGACAACGCGGGCAATCACATCATCAATAAGGGTGTAGAAATATTCAATGCCGGCGGCTTCAAATGCTTCTTTATACTCAGCTTGATAAATTTCGGCGAAGATATCTTTAAAACGATGATCGTAGGTTTTCGAGATGGTGTCTTTCGCGGCAAACCACAAATCTTCTTTTGCATCCAGCGCGTAATTGAAGCAGGCGCGCGCAAAAGAGGCAATTGAGGCATCAATATTATGCACACCTTGAATGATACCGTCCGAGCCTTTGAATTCGTGAATCAATGCGCGTGTTTCGTTGCCCTCTTTATCGGTAACAACCAACTCGGCTTTGCCACCATCGGCCACACGCAATTCGGTGTTTTTATAAATATCACCGTAGGCATGACGAGCGATGGTAATGGGCTTGGTCCAGGTGGGAATATAGGGGGTAATTCCCTTGACCAAAATAGGCTTGCGGAACACCGTGCCATCCAAAATAGCACGGATGGTGCCATTGGGAGATTTCCACATTTCTTTCAGGTTGTATTCCGTCATGCGCTGGGCATTCGGAGTGATGGTGGCGCATTTTACGGCAACGCCGTACTTTTTGGTAGCTTCGGCCGAATCTACGGTGACTTGGTCATTGGTTTCGTTGCGATGCACCAAACCCAAATCGTAATATTCGGTTTTTAAATCGATATACGGTGTGAGCAAAATGTCTTTAATCATCTTCCAGATGATGCGGGTCATTTCGTCGCCGTCCATTTCGACCAACGGCGTTTTCATTTGAATTTTATCTGCCATCGTTTTTCTCCTTTTTATTGAAATCAGTTGTTTTCTCTGGTGTAGTTAAGTAACCCGCCGGCCAACAAAATGTCTGCTGAACGATCCGAAACGGCAATGTTTAAGGTGTATTGCTCGTCGGTAGTCTTGTTGACCAAGGTTGTCTTTTTGCCGGTGGCAACGGCGGCGGCAATATCCGGCAATTCCAATTCATCAAATTGGGTAATCTTATCGTAATCGGCCGGGTTTTCAAAGGTCAGCGGAACAATGCCGGCGTTGACCAAATTGGCCACATGAATGCGAGCAAAACTTTTCGCAACAACTGCCTTGATTCCGAGATACAACGGCACCAAAGCAGCGTGCTCACGCGAGGATCCTTGGCCGTAATTTTCGCCACCGATGATAATACCTTTTCCCTCTTTGCGGCAATTCTCCGGGAATTGCTCATCGCAACGGGTAAAGCAGAAATTGGAAAGATAAGGAATATTAGAGCGGAAGGGCAAAATCTTGGCACCGGCCGGCATAATATGGTCGGTGGTGATATTGTCCCCCACCTTCAACACGGCCTTGGCCGCAATATCTTTGGCCAACGGTTCGGTTTTGGGGAATGGCTTAATGTTTGGTCCGCGCAAAATTTCTACTGCGTCGGCCTCCTGAACGGGGGCGGGCGGGTCAATGGAATTGTCGTTGACGACAAAGGTTTCGGGCAATGTGATTCCGGTTAAATCGGCGTCAAGTTCCATCGGATTGGTCAAAACACCGGTGAGTGCCGCGGCGGCCGCCGTTTCGGGACTAACCAAAAAGACACCGGCATCGGCCGTACCGGAGCGACCTTCAAAGTTGCGGTTGAAGGTGCGCAAAGAAATACCGGCCGAATTCGGGGCTTGCCCCATACCGATACACGGCCCGCAAGCGCACTCTAAAATACGGGCGCCTGCGGCAATCAATTTTGCCAATGCGCCGCACTGGGATAACATATACAAAACTTGTTTCGAGCCGGGAGCAATACCGACGCTGACATTGGGATGAACGGTTTTTCCGTCCAAAATCTCGGCTACTTTCAACATATCCAACAGGGAAGAGTTTGTACAACTGCCAATCAAAACCTGGTCAACCTTCATAGGACCGATTTCGCTGACTTTTTTCACATTATCGGGGGAATGAGGCATAGCAGCCATCGGCTCTAATGTCGACAAATCCACCGTAATTTCTTTGTCATATACCGCATCGGGGTCGGAGGCCAGGGGGGTAAAATCTTCCTCGCGGCCTTGGGCTTTTAAAAACGCTTTGGTAACTTCATCCGACGGGAAAATCGAAGTTGAGGCGCCGAGTTCGGCACCCATATTGGTAATGGTAGCACGTTCCGGCACCGAGAGGGTTTTTACCCCTTCGCCGCCGTATTCGACGATATAGCCGACACCACCCTTTACCGAAAGAACACGTAAAACCTCTAAAATAACATCCTTGGCCGAAACAAAGGGTCGAAGTTTGCCGACTAAATTTACCTTAAGCATTTTGGGGGTGGAAATGTAATACGCACCGCCGCCCATGGCAACCGCTACATCCATACCGCCGGCCCCCATAGCCAACATACCCATACCGCCGCAAGTGGGGGTATGCGAGTCGGATCCGATTAACGTTTTGCCGGGTTTGGAAAAGCGTTCTAAATGGATTTGATGGCAAATACCGTTGCCGGGATGGGAATAATAAATACCGTGTTTTTTGCAAATCGACTGAATAAAGCGATGATCGTCGGCGTTCTCAAAGCCGGTTTGCAGGGTGTTGTGGTCAATATAAGCAACCGACCGCTCGGTTTTGACGCGATCAACCCCCATGGCTTCAAATTCCAAATAAGCCATAGTGCCGGTGGCATCTTGGGTCAACGTTTGGTCGATTTTAATGCCGATATCCTGTCCCAGTTTCATTTCGCCGTCTACCAAATGAGCGGCAAGAATTTTTTGTGCAATAGTCATTCCCATAACGTTTACTCCTTATCTGTTTCGGTTTTTTTACAAAAAACTTGAATGTTTAAATCGGTTAATTGAACAGGGTCAACCGCGGCGGGCGCGCCGCTCATCGGCTCACTGGCGTTAGCCACTTTGGGGAAGGCGATAACATCACGAATCGATTCACCGCCGGCCATAAGCATAACCAAACGATCCAATCCAATTCCCATACCACCGTGAGGCGGTGCGCCGAATCGGAAGGCCTCGGTTAAAAAGCCAAATTTTTCATGTGCTTCTTCGGGGGAGAGACCCAAGGCCGCAAACATTTTGTTTTGCAGGTCGGGGTCGGTGATACGAATCGAACCGGAGGACAATTCCACACCGTTGAGCACCAAGTCATAGGCCTTGGCAAAAACTTTTTCGGGGTCGCTATCCAAATACGGAATGCTCTCATCCAGCGGGGAGGTAAAGGGGTGGTGCATAGCGACATATGACCCGCTCTCTTCGTCATATTCAAAGAAGGGGAATTCGGTAATCCACAAAAAGGAGAACGTGTCAGGAATGATTTCTAACTTTTCAGCCACCTGCAAACGCAAGGCACCCAACACACTCAGTGCAGTGGATTTGCGATCCGCAATAAACAAGGCAACGTCGCCTTTTTCTACCGCCATACGGGAAAGCAAGGCGGCCATTTCTTTCTCGCTTAAAAATTTGGAGAAGGCGCAGGTCGGGGCCTCGGCATCTTGCGGCCAACGAATAAAGGCCAACCCCTTGGCACCAATGCCGCGCACCAGTTCGGTCAAGCGGTCGATTTCTTTACGGGTAAGGATGGCGGCGCTTTTTTTGGCCGTAATACCCCGCACGGTTCCACCATTTTTTACGGTATCGGCGAAGACCGAAAAACCGCAGTTTTCTACCAAATCCGAACAATCGGTAATGGTCATATCAAAGCGGGTATCGGGTTTATCTGAGCCGTATTTTTCCATTGCTTCGGTATAAGTCATACGGCGCAAGGGAGTGGGAATTTCGACCCCCAACACCTTTTGGAACAAATCGCTCACATAACGCTCGCCCAAGGACAAAACGTCCTCCATTTCAACGAAGGACATTTCCAAGTCGATCTGGGTGAATTCTGGTTGACGGTCGGCACGCAAATCCTCATCACGGTAGCAACGGGCAATTTGCATATAACGGTCAAACCCCGAAAGCATTAGGAGTTGCTTATACATTTGAGGCGACTGCGGCAAGGCGTAAAAACTGCCTTTATGAATGCGGGATGGCACCAAATAGTCGCGCGCACCCTCCGGAGTGGATTTTATTAAGGTCGGCGTTTCAAGTTCCAAAAACCCTTCTTTATCGAAAAAGTCACGGGTGGCCTTGGTCACCTTATGACGCAACAGTAAATTGTTTTGCAATGTCGGTCTTCGCAAATCCAAATAACGGTATTTCAACCGAAGCTCTTCCTTGACTTGGGTATCGTCCAGAATTTCGAAAGGCGGAGTTTCAGAACGACCCAAAATATTCAGTTGGGATACGGCAATTTCAATCTCGCCGGTCGCGAGGTCGGGATTTACCGAAGAACGCGCCCGCACGGTACCCTTTGCCATTAAAACAAACTCACTGCGTACGGCAAAAGCTTTTTCAAAAACGGCACGGTCGGTGGTATCATCAAAAGCGAGTTGCAACAATCCGCTCCGGTCACGTAAATCAATAAAAATTAGCTGGCCAAGGTCACGCTGGCGTGCTGCCCAACCGCAAACCACTACTTCACGCCCAATATCCGCAGGACGAAGTGTCCCGCAATAATGGGTTCTTTTTAACCCTTGTAAGGTATCTAACGTCATCTTTTTTAACCCTCTTCCACATAGTTGTTGGGCGAACCGAAACATACAGTCCGCCCAATGAAATTCTTCTTATATTGCTTCGCCGGAGCGAACGATGTCACGCCAAGCCAAATCCCCACGTTCCAAGCCGTGAATCAAGACTTCGGCAGTGGCGATATTGGTGGCAACGGGAATGTTATGAACATCACACAGATTCATCAACACCTTTTCATCCGGTTCGCCGGGTTTGGGGGTGATTGGGTCACGGAACATCAACACCAAATCGATCTCTTCGCAACTGATACGGGAAGCAATCTGCTGGGCGCCGCCTTGGGGACCGCTCAAAAATCGCACAATGTCCAGACCGGTGGCCTCGGCCACCATTTTGCCGGTTGTGCCGGTGGCAAATAAGCGGTGCCGACTGAGTACGCCACAATAAGCAATACAGAATTGCACCATCAGTTCCTTTTTTGCATCGTGGGCAATGATTGCAATGTTCATAAACTTTCCTCTCCTTGAAGCCTATATTCTCCCTTTTGCAAAAGGGTTTGTAATTATATTTTCTTCCAATTCGCCAGCGGAATATCAAATCCCAACAGGCGCTTTGCCAGACGTTCGAACGCCTTTGCCGCCCGTGTTTTCGGGGGCAATTGCACGCCTGAACAACAAGACAAATACAAATCCATACTTTGGGGAATCAACCCAATCAACCGAAGCCCGCATTGATCAATCGCTTCGTCAATATTGGCGGTAATACCGCGGCGCATCGTATCGAACGATACCCGATTGAGCACCATACGAACCGAACGCAGTTGCAGCTTTTTCAAATCCCGCCCCACCCAGGCGGCGTCCCGCAGGGAAACGGCATCGGCATTGCAAACTACGATAGCCTCGGTATAACGGGGAAGGGCGTGGTATAACTCGTCCACCCCGCCGGCCGGAAAATCCAGCAGCACAAAATCGAAATGATCGGTGGCTTCGGTGACGAAGTCACGAAGAGTGTTTGGCACAATGCGCCCTTGTAAGGGAGCCGCCAGACAAAAAACGCCGGGGCGGGCCGCATCGAACAAATAGGCCTCTTCCACCGTTTTTTCACCCGACAACACATCGCCCAAATCGAACAACAGCCGGTCGGAAAGATTCAGCATCAAATCCAGACAGCGCATACCGGCGTCCAAATCGACCAGCAGTACACGATGCCCCATACGGCCGAGTGCCGTAGCAAGATGGGTGGCCACGCTGGATTTTCCCACGCCGCCCTTGCCGGAGGTGATGGCAAAAAGCCTTCCCATAACATCCTTCCTTCTTGGGTTTTCCCAATCAAATCATTGTGATTATCTTACCATAATTCACACGTTTTGTAAATACCAAATTACAGAGAAATGCAATTTTTTGTCGGCCGTTTTCGGCGGCTAAACTGCATATTTCTTTCTTGCTCTTTCTCGGTCGCGCGCGTTTTCCCCGCATCCTTATCCCAACGATTGTATGGGCTTGCATACATCCACCCACACAGGGTTGCCCGCAAAGGTTCGCAATTCCTCCACCGTGAGTCGGATGGCACTGTTGCTGCTGCCGCATGCCGGATAGACCCACTCCAACCGCTCAAGCGACACATCCAAATAAACCGAGACGGTTTCCTTCACCCCAAACGGGCAAACGCCACCAACGGTGTGTCCGACCAATTCCTCCACTTGCGGAGGTGTCAGCATTTTTGCCTTTTTGTGAAAGGTGGTTTTGAATTTGGCGTTGTCGGTTTTGACATCACCGGCTGCCACCACTAAAATTGCGCCCTCTTCCGACCAAAAGGCTAGACTTTTGGCGATTTCTTCCGGTCGACATTCCAGCGCTTTGGCAGCTAATTCCACCGTGGCACTGGAAACCGGAAATTCTAAGATGCGATCGGCCGCACCGAAAGCGGCCAAATGTTTTTTTGCAGATTCTAAAGACATCCGTTATCTACTCCGTTTTTAAAAATTCTGTCAGTGCGGCGAAATCTTCCATCCGCAAAGCTTCGGCTCGTACGGTAGGTGAAAGTCCCACCGCCTCGATGGCGGCAGAAAGCCCCTCTTTAGGGACCACGCCGGAGGCCGAAACCGAATTGACAAGGGTTTTTCGTCGGTGCTCAAAGGCGCCGCGAATCAGACGGAAAAAAAGTTTTTCATCGGACACAGGAAAGGCGGGATTCTCCCGAACGGTAAAACGAATCACGGCACTCTCTACCTTGGGTGCCGGTGTAAAACTCTCCCGCGGAACCGAGAACAAAATTTCCCGTTCGGCATAATAGGCTGCCGCCAAGGTCACCGCCCCCGCAGCGCGGTCGGGAATGGGTGCGCAAAGCCGCTCAGCCGCTTCTTTTTGCACCATTACGGTAATGGTTTCCACCGGCAGACGCCGTTCCAGTAATGCCATTAAAATAGGGGAGGTGATATAATACGGCAGATTGGCGCAGACCGTAACCCGCTTGCAATCTGCAAACTGTTCGGCAATCAGAGCGGCTAAATCCAATTTCATTGCATCGGCAAATAACACCGTCACATTGGGATAATCGGCTAAGGTTTTGGCCAATATCGGTCGCAATCGTTCGTCCAATTCAATGGTGACCACCTTTTTGGCCACCTCGGCCAACTCAGCCGTCAATACGCCGATGCCGGGGCCAATTTCGATTACACCGGTATCGCGATCGGCCGCCGCTTCGGCCATAGCCGGACAGACCGACGGGTCGGTTAAAAAGTTTTGGCCCAAAGATTTTTTAAAGGTAAAGCCGGCCTCGGATAAAAGGCGGTCTATTGTACGCTTATCGGAAAGATTGTATTTCATCCGAGTTTTCTCCTTTTGATGAACGAAAAACCATTCTTTATTTGTTTTTTCGTTTTGCATAAAGTTCTTTTCCCCATTTGACTCCTTCGGTGATAAACAAGGGCATCAAGGAGAGCCAAATGGCGTGTCCGACCAATCCGGCCGAAAGGGAACCTAATCCGAGCACCTGACAAAACGGGGTGGCCACCGAAAGGATAGCGAGAAGCAGAGCTGCTAAGACGGCATACCACAGTTTTCGATTGGTAAAGGGGTCGTCAAGGAATAAGGAATGTTCTTTTCGCAAGCAGAACGATAAGACCGTTTGCGACAATGCAAAAACCAAAAAGGCCATAGCGGAACCGGTCGCTTCTCCGTTTGTTCTGCCCAACGCATAAGCCATCAGCGAAAGAAGGCTAAGCAACAGGCCTTGTCCCAGCACGGAAAGCCCGAATCCTTGGCCGAACAGAGAACCCCGCACCGACAAGGGGGGCGCAATTTTTTCGGTTTTCCCAACCGGTTCAGCCCCCAGCGCTTTGGTAGGAGCAAAACCGATAAGGGCAACCGCCCACAATAAGGCCAAAGCCGAAAGGGGCAAAGTTCCAAACCCGATTAAACTCAACACAAACAACAACGAAATGCCGAGATAACGTCCCAGTAACGAGGCAGTCATATGTTTCAAATTGGCATATACGGCCTTGGCCTCTTGCACGGCGCTGACAATGGAAATGTAGCTATCTTCGGTCAAGATGATATCGGCTGAACCTTTGGAAATATCGGTGCCGGTAACCCCCATAGCACACCCGATATTGGCCGTCTTTAAGGCGGCGGCATCCGCCACACTGTCACCGGTTACGGCAACCACCCGTCCCTTGCCCTGCCAAGCCTCAATCAAGCGAAGTTTATCCTCGCCCGAAAGGCGGGAACAAACTGAAATAGAGTCAACCTGTTCCATCAATTCAGTATCATCCATTTGGGCAATTTCTTCACCTGTAACCGCGCGGTACCCTTCGGACAAGAGCCCTAAACTTTTCCCCATCGCAGTGGCGGTGGTGATATGGTCGCCCGTCATCATCACGGTGCGAATATCGGCCGCGGCACTTTCTTTTAAGGCATTTCGGGTTTCCAAACTAATCAAATCGCTTAGACCGAACATCCCCAACATCGTAAGACCATATTCTAAATTTTCGGCCGTAGGGTTGGCCGGCACTTCTTCGAGCGGTTTGATGGCAACCGCAATCACACGCATTCCGCGAGCGGCCAGTTCTTCGGCTACTTGGTCAATTTTTTCGGTGTGACCGGCCGTGCAACAGGGAGCCACCATATCCAGCGAGCCGCGTACAATGGCAAAGGGGCGGTTGTTGATCATATTCACAGTGGTCATCCGCTTACGCTCGCCATCAAAAGGCACTTCAGCCATACGGGGATAAATATTTTCCAGTTCCTCTTTGGCCAGACCACAATATTGCAAGGCCGCCGCGACTATACCGGCCTCGGTGGCATCGCCCTCTCTTTTTTGCTTGCCGCTCGGCAGCAAGGTAACATTGGCGTTGGTGCACAGGGCAGCAGTGCGAATCAAGGTGGTAACCGTTTCGCTTGGTGCATCATAATCCAGCTCGGTCAAAGCGGTACCGTCGTAAGCCACCGCTACCTTCATACGATTCTTCGTTAGGGTACCGGTTTTATCCGAAAGAATGACCGAAACAGCACCCAATCGCTCCATCGATGCGGTATCTTTCAATATAATCTTTTTCTTTTGTAACCTTCTTACGCCAAAGCCAAAGGCAGTATCAACGGCGTGCACCGCCGCTTGTGAATTAAGGGTAACCACCAATGTGGCCACTAATAGCAATAAACCAAAGAAGAAATGACTAAACCCTTCATTACCGTTCGGGCCGCTGATCAAACCGAACAACAAAATCAAGGCGGCAACCACAAAAGAACCATATCCGATAAATTGACCAAGGTTTGCCAGTTTTTTTCGAATCGGCAAGGCGTTTCCCTCATCCAGAGAAGAAAGTTCCTTTTGGCGGCCGATTTCGGTATTTAATCCCGTTTCGGTCACAATCATTTCACCGTATCCGTAGGTCACCGAGCAACCGGCATACACCATATTGCTCCGTTCGGACACCGGGCAAATATCGGCCAATATCTCTTCGGCTTGTTTTTTGTTGGGAGCGGCATCACCGGTCACGGCGGATTCCTCGCAAATAAGGGTATGCGCCGACAGTAACCGACCATCGGCCGGAATATAATCTCCCGCTTCCAATAAGACAATATCGCCCGGCACCAGCGCGGCAGCATCTACAACACTTACCGTTTGGTCACGGCGCACCTTAGCCGAAACCGAGACCCGCTGATTACGCCTGCTTTGCCGCCGTTCCAACCAGCAGTCGGCCCAAAGGTCGAGTGCGGTATGCAGCACCGCCGCCGCAACCACCAACAGGGGTTGATACCAATCCAAACTTCGGTTAATGAGGCCGGTTGCCAAAAAAACGGCCGCCGCCGCATATAAGAACAAGTAAGCTCCCTTTGTCACACGCAAAAACAAACGACGGGGGAATCCTTCCTTTTTGGGTTCTTTGATATTGTTTTCTCCGTAAGTTTGTATGCGGGCCACTACTTCGGCGGCCGAAAGACCCTGTTCGGGATCAACCGAAAGTTCCTGTTGAATTGCTTCTAAGGATGAACTATGCCAAATCATAACGCAAAAGCCTCCTGCCTGTTTTGCAACAGTATTTTGGTTTTTTTTGAAAAAACACCTATTTTATAACAGTTTTATTATATAATAAAAACCGCCATTTTGCAATTATTATTTTATGGTTCCTTGTGTGACGCCCCTTTGCCGTCTCGGTTCGGCACAGCAAAGAATTCCAACAACATAATTTAAGGGCAAAATGACATCTTTTCCCTTTTTGTTTTGTTTTCTTTTGTGGATTATCGACGGATTCTCAAAAAAAGGGATACCCTCCCCTTGCAAAATGATGCTAAATGTTATATACTGTTATGTATTGTTATATACTAATTAAAAATCAAAACCCTTCGCGCCCTTTGTCATCGGCGGCGCGAATCGTAAAACCAAAGGAGCGCTGTTTATGTCTTATACCTCAAAAGACCTTCGTAACCGCATTATCGCGGCGTTATCTCATAATTTCGGTGTTTCGCCCGAACAAGCGTCGGACGAATTTTTCTATAAAGCCACGGTAATGGTATTATTGCAACTAATGCGGGAACGCCGCAGTAAATTCCGCAAGGAAACCGAATCCAAAAAAGCCAAAATGGTTTACTACCTCAGTATGGAATTTTTGATGGGTCGCTCCCTCAAAAACAACCTGTATAATTTAGAAATGGAAGATGCGATGAGCGAGGCGCTCTCCTCCTTCGGCGTCAAACTCGATCATTTGTACGAACTCGAACCCGATGCCGGTTTGGGCAACGGCGGCTTGGGCCGTTTGGCTGCCTGCTTTTTGGATTCTTTGTCTTCCGGTTCCTACCCCGCGATGGGCTACTGCATTAAGTATGAATTCGGTATTTTCCGCCAAAAACTGGTTGACGGATGGCAAACCGAAATGCCCGATTTTTGGTTGCCCGGCGGAAGTGTTTGGTTGGAGGCTCGCCCGACCTCGGCGGTTGACGTCTGCTTTGACGGCTATGTCGAAGATTGGTGGGACGGCGACTATCACCACGTAGAACTGAAAAATCACACGGTTGTACACGCCGTTCCCTATGATTTGATGGTAGCCGGCAACGACGGAAAAACGGTTAACGTGCTTCGCTTGTGGAGTGCCGAATCCCCCTCGATTGATATGGCCGCCTTTAACCAAGGCAATTATGTCCGCGCCTTGGAAGAACAGGCTATGCACGAAGTAATCAGCAAAGTGCTCTACCCTGAAGACCATCATATGGAGGGGAAATCTCTCCGTCTGCGCCAACAATATTTCTTGGTTTCCGCCTCGATTCAGGATATTTTGCGCCGCCATCTTCGCACCTATGGCACGCTGGATAATCTGCCCGAAAAGGCCGCCATTCACATTAACGATACTCACCCCGCTTTGGTAGTGCCCGAACTGATGCGCTATTTGCTGGACGAATGCGGCTATTCTTGGGATGCGGCATGGGATATTGTCACCCGTACCGCCGCCTATACCAACCACACCGTAATGAGCGAGGCATTGGAATGTTGGCAGTGCGATTTGTTTAAACAACGTCTGCCCCGCATTTACGATATTGTCACCGAAATTGACAACCGCCTACGCGCCAAGGTGTGGGAACAAACCCACGACGCCGATTACGTCGAACGCACTGCCATTCTTTCGGGTGGAATTGTTCGTATGGCCAATCTCTGCGCTTCCTCTTGCCATAGCGTCAACGGTGTTTCCAAACTGCACAGCGAAATTTTAAAGAACGATTTGTTCCACGATTACTACCGTTTAACCCCCGAAAAATTCACCAATGTTACCAACGGTATTGCTCACCGTCGTTGGCTCTGCTCAGCCAATCCTAAACTCACCGCATTTTTGAGCGATTTAATCGGCGAAGATTTCAAACACGATGCCACCGCACTGAACAAACTCGGTGCCTTTGCTGAGGATAAAACGGTATTGGCCGAACTCGGCAAAATCAAACTGGCCAATAAAGAGCGTTTTGCCGCCTATTTGGAAGAAAATACCGGCACCGTTATTGACCCGAATTCCATTTTCGATATGCAGGTAAAACGTTTGCACGAATACAAGCGCCAACATTTGAATGTTTTGCACATCACAGCTGAATATCTGCAACTGAAAAGCAATCCCACCATGGAATTTACTCCCAAAACCTATATCTTCGGCGCCAAAGCTGCACCCGGCTATCTTTTGGCAAAACAGTTGATTCAAATGATTTATCGACTAAGCGAGGTCATCAACGCCGACCCTGCCGTGCGCGATAAACTGAAAATCGTATTTATGGAAGATTATCGTGTCACCTTGGCCGAACGTATGATTCCGGCCGCTGATGTCAGCGAACAGATTTCCTTAGCCGGCACCGAGGCCAGCGGCACCGGCAATATGAAGTTGATGATGAACGGCGCCATTACCATTGGCACAGAGGACGGCGCCAATGTAGAAATTCACAAAGCCGTTGGGGATGAAAACATCCTTATATTCGGTATGGAAACCGATGAGGTCAACCGACTGCGCAAGAGCGGCTATCACCCTACCGCCTATTACGACAACAATCCCGAACTGCGCGCCGTGATGGACTTTTTGGCCACCGGACTTGGCGGTGCTGACTTCCGTCACGTGATAGACCAATTCCACTACCACGACCATTATATGGCCTTGGCCGATTTTGAAGATTACAAAAAAACACAGGAAGAACTGGCCAAGCGCTATCTTGATACAACCCGTTGGAATCAAATGTCGCTTCATAACATTGCCGCTTCGGGCATTTTCGCGGCCGACCGCTCGATCGTGGATTACGCTGAAAACATCTGGCACGTCAAACCCTTAAAACGAAAATCCGCAAAATAAAACAGGTGATAGTTATGCGCACGATGCCTTTTCATTCGCGCGATCCCTTTTACAAATCTATCTTCGGCAGTATTCAAGCACACCGAGTCTTTCGACTCCGTGTGCTTTTGCCGCGTGATGGGTATGTCACCGGCGTCACTGCCGTGTTGGACAAAGATGGGACGGGCAAAAAGTTTTTTAAACTAACCGAGGACCCCGAAACCTACGAGGGCGGTTTTCATACCTTTCATTGCGATCTTTCTTTAGACGAAGGACTTTATTTTTACCATTTCCTTTTGCACACTACCGCCGGCGAACGACGGTTGCTCCACTGTGGTAACGGCTATGGGGATTTCGACCCGAAAAACGGAACCCCTTGGCAGTTGACGGTGTATGAGGAAACCTTTGAAACACCGACCCATACCCGCGGAGGTATCATTTACCAAATTTTCCCCGACCGATTTTATCGAGGGAAAATCTCGTCAAGTAATATTCCGGCAGACCGTTTTATTCGCAATGATTGGGGCGGCATTCCCGCCCATACGGGGGATAAAAACAACCCCTGTCGCCTCGGCAACGATTATTTTTTGGGTAACCTAAACGGCATTACCGAAAAACTGGATTATCTCTCTTCGCTTGGGGTGACTATGATTTATTTAAATCCCATTTTCGAAGCTCACTCCAATCACCGCTACAATACGGCCGATTACTTTAACATCGACCCGATGCTGGGCACCGAAAAAGACTTCATTACGCTTTGCAAAAAGGCCAAGAAAAAAGGCATTGACATTTTATTAGATGGCGTTTTTTCCCATACCGGAAGTGACAGCCGCTACTTTAATGCCGCACAACGCTACGGCAAAGGCGGTGCCTATAACGATAAAGATGATCCCTATTTTTCGTGGTACCGTTTTCGTACTTTTCCCGATGATTATGATAGTTGGTGGGGCATCAAAACGCTACCCGAAGTAGCCGAAAACGATCCTTCTTTCACCAAATTCATCACCGGAAAAAACGGAGTGATTCGCCATTGGATGCGCAAAGGGGCGGCCGGTTTTCGTCTGGACGTAGCCGACGAACTGCCCGACGCCTTTTTGGACAAGGTGCGCCGTGCCGTCAAGGCCGAAAACAAAGAGGGTTATCTGCTGGGTGAAGTGTGGGAGGATGCCTCCAATAAAATCAGTTACTCCGCCCGCCGCCGCTTTTTGCGTGGCCGCCAGTTGGACAGTGTAATGAACTATCCCTTTGCCAATGCTATGATTGATTTTGTGACCGGCGGCACCGGTTATCATTTTGCCGAAGCGATTTTGACCGTATTGGAAAATTATCCCGAACCGGCACTGCACAACCTAATGAATCACATTGGCACACACGATACCGAACGCATTTTAACCCGATTGGGAGGGGAGCCCTGCCGCGGTCGCGACCGCGATTGGCAAGCAATGCAAACCCTTTCCTTTGCCGAATATCAAACGGGAAAAAGCCGCCTAAAAATGGCCGCTTTGTTGCAATATACCTTGGTGGGAATCCCCTCGCTTTATTACGGGGACGAGGTCGGTATGTCCGGTTACGGCGATCCCTTTTGCCGCGGTTGCTACCCGTGGGGAAAAGAAGATACCGACCTGCTTTCCTACTACCGCACACTGGGCAAAGCGCGACGGGAATGCCCCGCCTTTGTCGATGGAACCCTTGAATTTTTGGCTGTTGGCCTTGGCTATGTTGTTTTTCGCCGTCAAAATAAGCACGGTTCGGCCATTATCGGGGTCAACCGCTGGAACCAACCCGAACAAATTTTCCTCTCTGTCGACCTTTCGGGATATCAAACCATTTTGGGTGCTCCTCCGACCGACGGCACCCTCACGCTGGCGGGAGAGGGCGTTGTACTGCTGATCGAAAACCAAAATCATTAAAAAGGAAAAACGATTATGAACTCCCAAAAACGAACGAAATTTTTAGTGACCGGCGGACTCATTGCTGCCCTTTACGCCGCCGCAACCTATCTTGCGGCCGCTATGGGTCTGGCCTACGGCGGCATTCAATTTCGCCTCTCGGAAGCCCTCACCGTTTTGCCTGTCTTGACACCGGCAGCCATTCCGGGTCTAATTGTTGGTTGTTTTTTGGGCAACCTTGGTAGCCCTTTTGGAATGGTGGATATTCTTCTGGGCACCCTAGCCACCGCCTTATCTGCTGTTTGCAGTTATGCCACCCGCCGCATCACTTTGAAACGGCTTCCCTTACTTTCTTTGTTTTTTCCGGTTTTCTTTAACGCGGTGATTATCGGGGCAGAGGTTGCCTTTTTTTTACCGGAGGGAATTTCGGTTATCGGCTTTTTGATTTCCGCATTACAGGTCGCCTTCGGCCAAGCCGTGGTTTGCTACGGACTCGGCATTCCGCTTTATTTATTGCTGAAAAAACATACCAATAAACTTTTGTAATGGAACGGTTCAATGGAAAGGTTGTGTCAACTTATGAAACAATCGGCTCGTCCCTACCGCGAAGTCCATTTGGATTTCCATACCTCGCCTGACCTGCCCGACATCGGCAGTCGGTTTTCGAAAGAGAATTTTCAAAAAGCCTTGCAGGTAGGGCATATCGATAGCATCACCGTCTTTGCCAAGTGCCATCACGGACTTTGCTACTACCCCACCACAATCGGTAAAATGCACCCAAATCTCACCTTCGATCTAACCGGTGCAATGGTTGAAGCCGCCCACGAAATGGGGGTACGGGCCCCTATTTACATCACGGCCGGTTGGTCCGACCTCGATGCCGATGCCCATCCCGAATGGGTTAGTCGCTATCAAGACGGCAGTATGCAAACAATGAACGACTACGACGAATCGGCTGCGACAACCTCAAAAAAACCCGAATGCTGCTGGCGCACCCTTTGCCTGAACGACGGCAGTTACGCGCAACAAATTTATGCCCAAACCGAAGAAATTTGTGCACGTTATAAGGAATTAGACGGCCTGTTTTACGATATCTGCGTGGTGGGAGATGTGTGCTACTGCGACGAGTGTTTGACCGGTATGAGGAAAATGGGTCTCGACCCGAAAAATGAGGCGAATGCCAAAGCCTACTTTGCCCTAAAACGCACCGAATTTATGGAAAAGTGCCGCCGCATTTTGCACTCCTATCACCCGAACGCCACCCTCTTTTTCAATTCGGGTGGCGCCGACCAATACCGTCCCGAATATCACCCTTACCAAACCCACTACGAAATGGAAGACCTACCCACTGCGTGGGATGGATATGACAAGCTCCCGATTCGAGCGAAATATTTCAGTCAATTACACAAGCCTTTTTTGGGTATGACCGGAAAATTCCACCTTGCGTGGGGTGAATTCGGTGGCTTTAAAAGTAGAGAAGCTTTGAAATATGAAATCGCCACTATGGCAACCTATGGTGCCGCCTGTTCCATTGGTGACCATATGCACCCTGACGGGGAAATGGAATTGGAAACCTATCATAACATTGGCTACGCCTACAAATATCTTGAAAAAATTGCGCCGTATTGTTTTAATGGAAAAACACTTTCCAACCTCGGCATTTATCTTTCCCCCGACCACGATGCCAACGAAGGGCTTTCCAAAATCCTGCTGGAAAACCAACTCGACTACCGCTTGGTTTTCGACGACAACTACCAAGGATTCGATACCGTGATTTTCCCCAACGGTGTCCGCCTCACCAATGAGGGAGTTAAAAAATGCAATGACTTTTTGCAAGGCGGTGGCAAAGTGCTCTTTATGGGGGATGCCCTGCTTCAAAACGGACGTTTTCAAATCGATGGCGGTGTTGCCTATCTCGGCCAACCGGAATTTGACTGCGACTACATCCGTCTGCTTGTCAAAAGTGACCTTGACCTGCCCGATGCTCCTATGCTCTGCAATCTTCCGGCCGAACGTGTCACCCTAACCGACGGCGAATGTTTGGCCACCATACAGACACCCTATTTTTCCCGCACCTATGGGCATTATTGCGGTCACAAAAACACCCCCTTTGATAAGAAAAAAACTCCCCTGCCCGCCATTGTGCAAAAGGGGAATGTGGTTTATATGGCACACTCTATGCCACGCCAATATTTTGAATTCGGCAGTTTATACAGCAAACGATATTTGATGTTTGCCCTCTCCCGCCTTTACAAAGGCCCGCTTTACACCATAAAGGGAATGGGTTCTGCCGGCCGCGCCACCTTGATACATCAACCGCAACACCGCCGTTACTGTATGAATATCACCTACGCTTCTCCGGTGAAACGCGGCGCTGCCGAGGTAATTGAAGATATCTTACCGCTGCATAACATTGAAATTACAGCGCGGTTGCTCCACCGCATTCAAAAGGTAACCCTACCCCTTTCCGGCGAGAGGCTTGCCTTCTCCCAAAACGACGGCATTGTCCACGTGACCCTACCGAAACTCCTCTGCCACGAAAGTATTGTTTTTTGGTATGAATAGAATCTTCTTAAAAAGGGCCTCAAGGTTTGCCCAAGTGTTCTTAAGGACACTTGGGCAGTTTTATTCGCCTAGCCAAAGGAAAATATCACTCTGTGCGTATAGCACAGAATATCACGATAAATAATTACTACCCGAAAAAGAGTTTGTCTCTTCTTCGGGTAGTTTTTGTCTTATAGATAGCAAGCAGGGAATTCGCACGGCAAATTCCAATCCTTTTACAGATAACGATTCTTAGCAACCCTGCTCATTTGGCCTAACAAATTTTTTACAGCGAATTCAAATCGCTGGAGATTTTATGTAAATAGCGTTTAAGCAGATGAATGCAATCCCGCTCATTGGCGACACCGCGGACGATATCCTGCGCCAAGGCGCGGCAAGAGGGGGCTCCGCAAGAACCACAATCCAATCCCGGTAAGGTCTCGGCAATGTTGTCAATTTGTTGCATGATTTCAATGCTTTCTGCGGGGGTATTCCCCAAACGAAAAACCGGTTCAAATGCCACTTCTTTCGTCCAAAAGGCATCTTTCGGGATTTGTCCGTCCAAATGACTGCCGGCAATGGGCATATATTTGCGAAGCAGGGTAAGTTTGGTTTTGGCCACATAGGGGTTTTCGACCTGCAACACTCCGCCTACACATCCACCGGTGCAGGCATTAAGTTCCACAAAATCCAAATCTTGAATTTTACTGTCCTCTAAATCCTCCAACACACAAATGACATTTTCAATGCCATCGGCCGCAATATAACGGTCGGTCAAAAGACCACTAACCTCGCCGCCGCTTTTGCCCCAACTAATTCCAATGCGTCCGGCCTTTTTCAATTCGGTATCACCGGCATCGTTATGGTCCATTAGGGGTAAAATCGCGGTGTAAACCTTTTTAATAGCCAACACGCGGTCAATCTCGCTTTTTTCAATGCCAAGCGGGTCTTTCGCCGCCGTCACCTTAGCCGGGCAAGGTGAGATGAAGAATGTTCCGATTTTTTCGCGTGGTAAACCGGTTTTCTTCATCGCACGTTCAACCGCCAAAGAGGCTGCCAAATCAACCGGTGCTGTAATGGGCAAAATACGGTCCAATAGTGAAGGAAACCGCACACGAATCAGTCGCAATACCGAAGGACAAGCCGTACTGATAAAGGGTTTTTCTGCGGGGTGATCGGCGATATACTGTCGACTGAGTTCCGACACCATCTCGGCGGCGGCCGCCACTTCAAACACATCATCAAATCCCAATTTTAAAAGGGCTTTTAAAATAATGCTGGTATCGCTTACATTGTTAAACTGCGCATAAAAAGAGGGCGCCGGCAGAGCAATCGTATAAGCAAACTCTTTGCGAGAATCCAAAGAGTCGTAGCGAGTATGTTTGGCGTGATGGGAACAAACCCGCACACATTCGCCACAGTCAATACAAAATTCCTTGATAATCGAAGCCTTACCACCTCGCACTCGAATGGCGCCGGTGGGACAACGTTTGATGCAGTTAATGCACCCTTTGCAACGGTCAGGGTCTAAAAAAACCGAATGATAAAAGGTCGACATAAAACACCATCCCTTTTTGCAAGACCGGTTCTTTTTTAAGAGAGCCGTTCTTCTAACACTTGTTTAATGATGGCCGGATTGGCCGATTTGCCAAGTTTTCGGCAGGCCTGCCCCATAAAAAAGCCAAAAACTTTTTGGCTTCCCGCTTGCCATTCGGCCACGGCTTTTGGGTTTTGATTTAAAATTTCCTCTACCGCCGCATAGACCATATCGGTATCACAACTCATCAACATTCCTTGTGCTTCGGCCGTTTTCATCGGGTCGCCGCCTTGTTGTAACAACAGGGTAAGTAAATCCTTGGCCGAAGCCCGATTGACTACCCCTTCTTCTGCCATACGGCAAAGAGTAGCGAAATCTCGCGGCGGAAGGGTCGTTTCTCCCACCAATTTTCCCTCTTCTTTCAAGCGGCGAAGCAGTTCAACCAAAAGCATAGAAGCCACCGCTTTGGGGTTGTGGTAATAGGACGTAGCCGCCTCAAAAAAGTCGGCCAATTCTTTCTCGGCCACCAATAACGTGGCATCGGCTTCGGATAATCCCATTTCGTTTATAAATCGCCCTTTGCGATGGTCGGGCATTTCGGGCATTTGATTGCGAAGTGCCGTAATATCGCTTTCTTGCAACCAAACGGGCGGCAGATCCGGCTCCGGAAAATAGCGGTAATCGTGGGCCTCTTCCTTGGTGCGTAGCACCTTAATACATCCCTCGGCATCGTTCCAATGCAGCGTTTGTTGCAAGATGGGTTGGCCTTTTTCCAACATTGCCTTTTGGCGTTGCTCTTCGGCCGAAATGGCACGCACAACACTACGAAGGGAGTTTAAATTTTTGATTTCGGTGCGGGTTCCGAAAACATCACTTCCCCTTGGCATCAAGGAAATATTCACATCGCACCTTAGGGAGCCCTGCTCCATTTTCGCATCGCAAACGCCGGCGTATTTCAACCGCAAAGCCACCTGCTCAACCAATTCGCGTGCCTCCTCAGCGGAGCGAAGGTCCGGCTCGGTAACAATTTCTATTAGCGGTACACCGCAACGATTGTAATCAGCAAAGGAAGAATTTCCCTTTTCTTCGTGAATGAGCTTGCCGGCATCCTCTTCAATATGAATTCGTGTGATGCCGATGGATTTCTTTCCGATTTGAACTGCGCCGCCGGTGCAAATCGGGTGAAAAAACTGGGTAATCTGATAGGCCTTGGGTAGGTCGGGATAAAAATAATTTTTGCGGTCAAAGGCGCTGTATCGATGAATATGACACCCCAAAGCAAAGCCGGCCTTAACCGCCAATTCTACCGCGCCGCGGTTGATGGTGGGCAGGGTGCCGGGCAATCCGGCACAAAGGGGACAAACACGAGTGTTTTCCTCCCCACCGAAGGCAGCCGAGCAACCACAGAATACCTTGCTTTTGGTTAAGAGTTCAGCGTGAATTTCCAACCCGATAACGGTGGTGTATTCCATCACAATACCCCTCCTTCCGAAAGGGATTTTTGCAACGCATCGGCCACCGCCAATAGGGTGGCTTCCCCAAAGGGGCGTCCCATCAACTGCACCCCAACCGGTAGTTCTTTTGCCCCCATAAAAACAGGAAACGAAAGGGCCGGTAATCCGGTAAGATTGGCCACCACGGTGCAAATATCCGCAGCATACATTTCGGCCGGTGTTTGCTCCTTCTCCTGCAGAAAGGCCACGCCGGGTGCCGTGGGAGACAGTAATAGGTCATAGGATGAAAGCAGGGTTTTGCATTCTTCTTTTAGGATTTCGCGTAAGGCCACCGCCTTTTGATAATAAGCGTTGTAATAACCGGCTGAGAGGGCATAGTTTCCCAACATAATACGGCGCTTAACTTCATCGCCGAACCCCTCGCGCCGAGTCTGCTTGACCCATTGTTCATAACTTTCCTTTCCCCGATGGCGATGCCCGTAAACCACTCCGTCATAGCGAGAGAGATTGCTGGCCGCCTCGGCCGAGGAGAGAAGATAATAACTTGAAATGGCATATTTTAAATGAGGCAAGGAAACCGATTCTACTACAAAACCAAGGTCGCGAAGCCGTTTTGCCGTCGTCTCTACCGCACAGCGCACGACAGAGGACATATCCGTTTCCATCCATTCGACAGGAAGACCGATTTTCATTCCCTTTTTCAATCTTCCGATTTTTTCGGTATAATCGGGCCGCGCCCCGCTTTGACAGGTGGCATCCTTTGGGTCGGCACCCGCTATGGCATTGAGTAAAAGTGCACAATCTTCGGAAGTACGGGCCAAGGGGCCAATTTGGTCCATCGAGGAAGCAAAGGCGATGAGTCCATAGCGCGAAACAGTGCCATAGGTGGGTTTGAGTCCCGTTATGCCACAAAAGGCGGCCGGTTGTCGAATCGAGCCGCCGGTATCTGACCCCAGTGCTGCGGCACAAAGACCTGCCGCCACCGCCACCGCCGAACCGCCCGAAGAACCGCCCGCCACGCGGTTGATATCGTATGGGTTTTTAACAGCGCCAAAATAGGAAGTGGTCGAGGTGCTGCCCATCGCAAATTCGTCCATATTGGTTTTGCCGAGCAAAACGGCGTTTTGCGCTTTCAGTCGGGCAATGACCGTGGCGTCGTAAGGAGGAACGAAGTCGGCCAACATTTTCGACCCACAAGTGGTTTTTGCCCCTTTGGTACAAATATTGTCTTTGATAGCCAACGGAATACCGGTCAAGGGAGTGGCGGTGCCTTCGGCAATCCGTCGGTCGGCCCTTTCGGCCTGTCGCATGGCCTCTTCTTCCCACAAAGAAAGATACGCGCCCAGCCGTTTGTTTTCGGTTTTGGTGCTCAACAAATAGGCCTCGGTTAAGGCCTTGGAAGTAAATTCTTTTTGTTGCAGTCCGGCCGCCAACTGTGCTAGGGTGGCGGTTTTAAAAAATTCCTTCGGTTTGATGATTATACCACCTTTGGCACCTTGAAAAAGGTCTTTTCTTTTTCGGCCGCATTGGATAACAATTCTTCTCGCCCAAGCGAGGGAGTTTTCTTATCGACACGGCAGCCGTCCAGCGGAATGCCGTTGCTTTGGGTTATCGTCGCACAAGGCTCAAAGTCCGAAACGGTATCCATCAGAGCGACAATGCCATCCATTTCCTCAGTCATCACGGCCAATTCCTCGGGGGTGAATGCCAATTTTGAAAGGTCGGCCAAATGGGCCGTCAATTCTATATCCATATTTCCCCCTCCTTGCGGTTTTTCTGCTTTCTTGTTCTTATTATATCTCATTTCTTCCCTCTAATGCTCGAGAAAGAGTCACTTCGTCAGCATATTCCAAATCGCCGCCGACCGGAATGCCGTAGGCCAACCGTGACACCTTAATACCCATTGGGCGAAGTAAGCGGGAAAGATAGCTGGCGGTAGCTTCCCCCTCTACGGTTGGGTTTGTGGCCATAATAATTTCCTCTACCTCACCATCGGCCAAGCGACTCATCAATTCTTTAATGTGCAGTTGGTCGGGGCCGATGCCATCCATCGGAGAAATAACACCGTGCAAAACGTGATACATTCCGTTGTACTCACGGGTGCGCTCGAAGGCCATTACATCGCGCGGGTCTTCCACCACGCAGATGAGCCGTCGGTCGCGACCGGTATCGGTGCAGATGGGGCAAAGATCCAAATCGGTGAGATTTTGGCAGCAGTTGCAATAATGAATTTTCTCCTTGGCTTCGAGAATGGCTTCGGCGAAGGCTTTGGCCTCGGCCTCACTACGAGAGAGCAAATGATAAGCCAGTCGGCCGGCCGTCTTACGTCCGATACCGGGCAAACGTTCAAATTGCTCTACCAATCGTTCCAAGGGCGTTACGCGATAAGTCATAATTAAAACATACCGGGCATACCGGGGATGTTAAGCCCACCGGTAATAGCGCTCATTTCCTCTTCCGAGGTTTTGGTAGCATTGGCAATGGCCTCATTAACAGCAATGGTGATAAAATCTTCCAGCATTTCAGGGTCTTCGGGATCGATGACCTCGGGGTTAATCTTTAATTCTTGCACTTGGTGTTTGCCGTTGACGGTAACCGAAACCATTCCGCCACCCGCCGTGGCGGTAAAGTTGCGTTCATCCAAATCGGCCTGCAAATTAGCCATATCCTCTTGCATTTGTTGTACCTGTTTTAACATATCGTTGCGGCTGGGTCCTTGGTTTGGGATTCTTACTTTCATATTCTTTGGTTCCTTTCAAAAAAGAGTTGATTGCGGTTAGAATGCCGGCAAATCCTAACCTTTCAAATACGGTTCGGATTGCCCTTATTATGCCGGCAAATGCCGAGCTTACGGTTGTTCAAGAGATTGTTTGAAGGCCAACAAAGGGTCTTTTGTCTCGGTTTTTTGTTCGGATTGCGGGGGATGATAGGGCCCCAGCGGATAGGCCGTGCCCAAAACCTGTTCGGCCGCCTCGCGAATGTAATCGCGGTACTTGGCGTTGGAGTTTATCATATCCTTGAATTGGGAGAGTTTCGAGTCGATCAGCAATCGCCCATTTCCGATATAAGCTTTGGAATCGGCCAAAACGCCGACCATCAACGGACAGGAGCGCTTCACCAAGGCCAAAATCTCGGGCCACTGGGTCACCGGTACCGGTTGACCCGACGGGACGGAGTTCTCCTTAGGGGATGAGGTAACCCGCGTGTCCTCTTGTGGTTTGACGGGCGCGGTAGGTTGAACCGACGAAATCGTTTCGGCCGGCGGTTCGTTTTCTTCGCTCGGCAACGGAATTTCTTCCTCAGCCAAAGCTTCCGCCGAGACCGGTTTCAACGTGGTTGCCGCCGTAGTTTCTTGGCCGGCAAAGATTGGTTCGGACGAAGCCAAAGCAGATTGCGAAGCCGCCTTCGGCAAACCGAAGGTTGGAAAGACTTGCCCTTTTTGCAAGGCTGATAGGGTTTGTTCCAGTCGCTCTACGCGGCGTTTCAGCCCCGCGGCGGTGCTTGAAAGTTCCGGCGTGCAAAGTCGTACTAAGGTGAGTTCCACTTCGCTGCGAGAGGCCGACTGCCCCAGCGATTCAGCAGCAGCTTGCAAAATCGAAAGAGCTTCCAGAACCGCCGATAGGGTGAATTCTTCTGCCAATTGTTTCATCCGTTCCAAATCGTGGGTGGAACAAACAATCAATCCATTGGGGTTTTTTACGGTTTGAATAACCATTAAATTACGAAAAAGCGAAACCAGTTCGTACAGCATTTTTTTCAAATCTACCGAATGGCGATACAAGGTGTCCACCGCCTGAACAGCGGCGGCAGGATTACGGTCACGCACGGCCTCCACCAGTTCAAAAATGCGCTCATTTCCGGCAATGCCGCAAACCTCCATCACACAGGATTCATCAATGGTATCCGCGGCCACCGCGCATTGGTCCAACAAAGAGAGGGCATCCCGCATTCCACCGTCGGCCAACGAAGAAATCATAGTAGCCGCCCCTTGTGTGAGAGTAAAACCCTCCTTTGCGGCAATTTGTTGCATACGGGCGCTCATCACCTCCGGCTCTAACCGTTTAAAATCAAACCGTTGACAGCGGGACAAAATGGTAGCCGGCAATTTGTGCACTTCGGTGGTAGCCAAAATAAAAATAACATGCGCCGGCGGCTCTTCCAAAGTTTTGAGCAGAGCGTTAAAGGCGCTGGTCGAGAGCATATGCACCTCGTCGATAATATAGACACGGTATTTTAATGAAACGGGCAAAAAACTCACCTGTTCTTTGAGTTCGCGAATATCGTTTACACCGGTATTGGAGGCGGCATCGATCTCACTGATATCGGTGGTAACCCCTTCGGCAATGGCACGGCAAGCCGCACATTGTCCGCAAGGTTGCCCTTCGACCGGTGTTTCGCAACAAACGGCCTTGGCCAAAATTTTGGCACAGGTGGTTTTACCGGTACCACGGGTGCCGGTAAACAAGTAGGCGTGAAAAACCCTACCCGATTTTAAACTGCCGGTTAAGGTGGTGGTAATGGGTTCTTGCCCCACCACCTCGCCAAAGGTTTGGGGCCGATATTTGCGATACAAAGCCTGATACAAGGCAAAACACATCCTTTGGAACCGATTTTTTCAAACAAAAGAAATCACGCTTTCGGGTGTGCGAACGAACCGATTGACTGCGGCGCATGGGCAAATCCACTTAATGCTGCTCGGTTCCCCGCCTGACATAGTTCATGGGTGCCTATCGTGCAGGACCCGCCCGTTCACACGCCCCAAAGCGTGATATATCATATTATAATATATTTCCCTTTTAAATACAAGGCCTAAATCGGATTTTTGTGAATTTTTTGGGCGGATTTTTCATTCTTTCGCCCCTTGCGAAACGGCCAAGGATATGGTATACTAAAAACAGTATACACTCGACAATTTTCTCGAAGGGGGCCTTTTTATGACCATTCGTGATATGAAAGAGATTTTAAAAGCCGACATCATCTGTGGCGAAGAATTGCTGGACAAAGAGGTTCACAACGCTTGCGGATCGGATATGATGAGTGATGTTTTGGCCTTTGTCAAAGACCAAGCCGTTTTAATCACCGGCCTGTGCAATCCACAGGTCATTCGCACCGCCGAAATGATGGATATTATCTGCATTTGTTTTGTTCGCGGCAAATTGCCCGACCAAACAATGATTGATTTAGCCAAAAAGCGAGATATCGTGCTGATGGCCACCAATATGCGTATGTATGGTGCGTGCGGAGTGCTCTATCAAGAGGGGTTAGGGGGTAGCGCAAGTCAATGGGTGTGATGCATTTACACTATGATGTTTCGGGCGAAGATTTTACCCACGCCGGCGAGGCTTCCAGTCAGGTGAAATCCAAACTGCGCCAACTCGGCATCTCTCCCGATGCGGTACGTCGCGCCGCCATCGCCCTGTATGAGGGGGAAATCAATTTGGTGATTCATGCCGGCGGCGGCGAAATTGACGTGGATATTTCTCCCGTATCCATCGACATCACTCTTACCGACCACGGCCCAGGCATTGCCAATATTGAAATGGCGATGACCGAGGGATATTCCACCGCCAGCGAAAATATCCGCTCTTTGGGTTTTGGCGCCGGTATGGGTCTGCCCAATATGAAACGCTATTCCGACGAAATGAAGATTGACACCAAATGTGGCGAGGGCACCACCATTTATATGAAAATTGCTTTGGTGTAACTTATCACCAACCGAATCGGTTTGAAAGCGCTCAACCAAAAAATGGTTCGTGTTTTTAGCGAAGATTTTTTGAACATAGAAAAGATATAGCATTAGAACCGACATCACATTTGTGTCTACAAAAGCAGTTGGGCGGTAGCTCAAACCCACGTACAACCGAAAAAGAGAAGATTCGTTTTTAGTGCGAGTCTTCTCTTTCTTTTTTTGTAAAGCGATATTCGAACCTTGTCGGAGCGATATTTTGCTATGCAAAAGTGTTATTGAAGCCTTACGGGTTCCGTGATATTTCATTCGTCTTTCAAACTTGTATAGCGAATAACAATTGGCTGTAAGCCAATGATCACGGCGGAGCAATAAACTCGCCGCAAGGCGAATGAAACTTTTGGCAAGGGTTTGCTAGCAACATTTGCCAAAGTCGGTCGGGTGCCATTTCATCCCTTTATTTTTTGTATAACCCCTTTTTCCAATCGACTAACCTGTGCCTGCGAAATGCCAATTTCTTTGGAAACTTCCATCTGTGTTTTGCCGTGCAAAAAGCGAAGTCTCAAAATCTTCTTCTCCCGATCGCTTAAATTTTTCATAGCCTCTTTAAAGGAGATTTCGTCCACCAGGCCGGCCTCGTCGCTTCGATCTCCCAACTGGTCCAAAACATATAGGGTATCCCCGCCATCTGAAAAAACCGGCTCGTAAAGCGAAAGCGGATCCACCACGCTTTCCAGCGCCATCACTACCTCACTGCGGGGCACCTCCAAGACCTCGGCGATTTCAGTGACGGTCGGTTCGCGAGAAAACCGGGCGGTCAGTTTTTCCTTGGTCTGCATAGCGCGATAAGCCAAATCCTTGATGGAGCGACTCACACGAATCGCATTGTTGTCCCGCAGATATCTTCGAATCTCCCCGATAATCATCGGGACGGCATAAGTGGAAAATCGCACCTTTTGAGTGATATCAAAATTATCGATGGCTTTCATCAACCCGATGCACCCGATTTGAAACAAATCGTCGGGGTTTTCACCCCGCCCCGCAAAGCGCTTAATAACACTGAGCACCAGCCGCAAATTGCCTTCAATTAAAGCGTCACGAGCCGCCTTGTCCTGTTGTTTGGCCCGCTTTAAAAGGGCCTCTTTTTCGGCCTCGCGCAGCACCGGCAGAGAAGATGTATCCACCCCGCAAATGACCACTTTTCCGTACTGCATTTTTCGTCCTCCCCTTTTGTTCTCTACCCCCAGTATTTGCCGTACAAAGGCATTTCAAACAAGAAAAATATTTTTCTTGTCGACCGAAAAGACTTGCATTCGACAAGACCGATTTTGCCCCTTTGTCTTTTGCAGAAAAAAGATTGCCAAAAAAGAATTTTTGTGGTATGATAAATTTGCGAGTTGGTTAAACGGCTGCGTGCCATTGGCATGAGGAAAGTCCGAGCTTCACAGGGCAGAATAGCGGCTAACCGCCGCCGAGGGCGACCTTAGGACAAGTGCAACAGAGATATACCGCCGATTTTTTCGGTAAGGGTGGAAAGGTGAGGTAAGAGCTCACCGGTTCTGCAGGAGACTGTGGAATCCTGTAAACTCTATTCGAAGCAACACCGACCGGAGCAATGCATCGGCCCGATGGGCTCCAACGGGTGGCTGGAGCGTCGAAGCAATTCGGCGCCAAGATAGATAGCCGTTCACGACAGAACTCGGCTTATCGACCGACTCGCATTTTTTATCATTCACCCTTTTTATTTTTCCTGTTATAGAATGGAGAGAAGAAATTTGACTACTATTGGGTTTTTAGGGTGTGGCAACATTGCAAGCGCCATTATCAAAGGGGCTCTTTCTTCGGGTGTATTTCGGGAAAGAACCCTTCTTTGCTTTGATATCGACCCCGCCAAAGCCAAGGCCTTTGCCCCTTTCTCGGTTTCGGCTGTTTCTTCCGCCGCCGCCTTGGCCAAACAAAGCGACATTTTATTTTTAACCGTTAAACCACAGGTTCTTCCCGCGGTTTTAAAAGAAATTAAGGACGTTCTTTCCCCTGAAACGCTTGTGGTTTCACCGGTGGCCGGTGTCAAACTGCAGACCATTTCGGCTTCCCTCAACGGATTTGACCGTATTGTGCGAGTTATGCCCAACACCCCCTTAATGGTAAAATCAGGCGCCACCGCCATCTGTCGCGGCGCCGGTGTCTCTTTTGAGGAGGAACAAACCATCACCGCCATATTTTCCGCTTGCGGGACCACCGTGGCGGTAGAAGAAGAAAAAATTGATGCCGTCACCGGTGTCAGTGGGTCTTCTCCCGCCTTTTTCCTCCGCTTTGCCAAAGCCATTGCGGCGGTCGGCGTTGCCGAAGGCTTAACCCCCGAACAAGCCGAATCTTTGGTCTTGCAAACAATGGGCGGAACGGCCAAATGGGCCGCAGAAAGCGGCGCTTCTTTGGATGAGCTCATTCGCGCCGTTGCCTCTCCCGGCGGCACCACCGAAGCAGGGCTAACCACGATGAACCGCCTCTCGTTCGATGGCGTTGCCACCAAAACCGTTGAGGCTGCCATTCTCCGCTCCAAGGAACTTTCGCAATAGAGCATTCCGCCGCCACAAGGTCAGCCCCCTTTACAAAATCCTAATACCATAAAACCGGTTTCCTTAAAAGTGAAGTTTTGATACTATGTATTAAATTCCACCGATACGCGTCAGCCGTAGGGAGACTTCTTAGGCGTTGTACCCGCAAGGATACAACGCCGTTTTATTTGTCTTGGGGCGAGTTATATTGCTCCGCAGGGATATTCGGGATTCATCAAACCATATTGTCTTCGGCGGTTTTAGGGCGAATAAAATACCACCGAAACCGCAAGATTTCAATATCACTATTGCCATAAGGCGAATCTAATAAAAGCTCCTTCCTTCAAGAAGGAGCCGCAATATAGAGGTTGTTTCTTCGTTTTTCCCGAAAAAAGACCTTTTTTCCAAATAGATTGAATGTTTTGTCTAAAAATAATTCAATTTTTCAAAAAATATTGGTTGAAAACAACAAAATGGTGTGATATAATCAGTTTATACTTGTTTCTCCATATTTGCGGAGAAACAATAAACCGCCGAAATGCGGCTCTACTTTACTTACAAAGGGGTCTTGCAATATGAAAGTTTATCAAACCGAATTCATTCAAAACCTTGCCTTACTCGGCCATGCCGGTTCGGGCAAAACCACCGTTGCCGACGCTATGATTTTCGCCGCCGGCGGCACCGACCGTATCGGCAAAACGGCCGACGGTACCACCGTAATGGATTACGACCCCGAAGAGAAAAAACGCGCCACCTCGGTACTTACCTCGGTCTATCCGTTGGAATGGAAAAATAAAAAAATGAACCTGCTTGACGCCCCCGGTCTGTTCGACTTTGCCGGCGGTGTGCGTGAAGCCTTGACGGCAGCCGAATCTGCCTTAATTGTTTTGTCAGGCAAATCAGGTCTGACGGTCGGCGCCGAACAATGCTTCGAACTGGCACGTGAGCAGGGCAAAGCAACCGCCTTTTTTGTTTCTAAGTTGGATTCCTCTCACGCCCACTTTTACCGTATTGTTTCCATTTTAGCCGGTCGTTACGGCGCCGTTATCTGTCCCGTTTTCGTACCGGTGGTAGAGGGAGACCACGTTGTCTCTTACGTCAATTTGGTGGATGGCAAGGGGTATACCTTTGATGGCCTCAAAGCGACCGAAGTACCGGCCGGCAATGACGAGAACGTCGAGGCTATGCGGGCAATGATGCTTGAAGCCATTGCCTCGGCCGACGAAGAGTTGATGGAAAAATACTTCTCAGGCGAAGTCTTCACCCAAGCCGAAATATTAATGGGCCTGAAAAAAGGACTTCTCAGCGGGGATATTTGCCCCGTATTCTGCGGCATTGGACAACTGGGTGACGGCATCGTTCCTATGTTGGATATTCTGTCTGAGATTCTTCCCTCGCCTGCCGACCTTCCGTCTAAGGTGATAAAAGGCGATGAAAGCGTATCCCTTTCGGCCGATTCCAACGGCGACGCCGCAGCCGTCGTTTTCAAAACCATTGCCGACCCGTTTGTCGGTAAGCTTTCCTATTTCAAGGTATTAAACGGTACTCTCAAGCCGGATATGCGGGTCAAAGTTTCCCGCACAGGCGAGGAAGAAAAGCTTTCTAAACTTTCGACCATTTTCGCCGGCAAACAGGCCGATGTGGCCGAAATTCCGGCCGGTGATATCGGTTGCGCCTTAAAACTTGGGGATGTTGTCACCGGTGATACCCTTTACACCGGTGCGGCGGTGAGCGCCGTGACGGTGCCTTTCCCTGCTCCAAGCCTTTCGATGGCGGTTTACCCCAAGAAAAAGGGTGAAGAAGAAAAAATTGCAGCCGGCCTCATCCGCTTGGCCGAAGAGGACCCCACCGTTACTTATGCCATTAACCACGAAACCAAAGAATCCATTCTTTCGGGTCTGGGTGAACAACATTTGGATGTTATCACCTCCAAACTCAAGACCAAATTTGGTGTAGAAGTGGACCTTCGCACCCCCGCCGTTGCCTACCGCGAAACCATTCGCAAATCGATTAAGGTTCAAGGCCGCCACAAAAAGCAATCGGGTGGCCACGGCCAGTTTGGTGACGTTTGGATTGAATTCTCCCCTTGCGAGGAAGACGGCTTAGTCTTCGAAGAAAAGGTGTTTGGTGGCGCCGTTCCCAAAAACTTCTTCCCCGCTGTAGAAAAAGGCTTGCAGGATTCTATGAAAAAAGGCGTATTGGCCGGCTATCCGATGGTCGGTGTCAAAGCCGTCTTGGTGGATGGTTCCTACCATCCGGTTGATTCCTCAGAAATGGCCTTTAAAACCGCCGCTTCGATTGCTTTTAAAGATGGTATCAGCCAGGCCTCACCAACCATTTTGGAGCCCATTGGAACCCTAACCGCAACGGTACCGGATGACAATTTAGGCGATGTGATTGGTGATATCAACAAACGCCGCGGCCGTGTTATCGGAATGAATCCGATGAACGGGCACAAACAAGAAGTTATGGCCGAAGTGCCGATGTCCGAGATGAGCGACTTCTCGACCGCTATGCGTTCCATCACCCAAGGGCGTGCCACCTTTACGCTGGAATTTGCCCGCTACGAAGATGCCCCCGCCCCAATTCAGGCCAAAATTATTCAAAAAGCCGAGGCCGAAAAATAAATGTTTTAATCCAAAAGCCGTGCATAAAGCACCTTCCGTTAGAGGCACACTCCGTAAGGAAGTGTGCCTCCGTTATATTCACGGTGAGTTATATTGCTTCGCAGTTATATTTGGGCTTTGCCCAAGTGATATTCGCTTTGCGAGTTTTAGGGCGAATGTAATATAACTAAACCAAAGGTTTAATGTCACTTTGCCGTAAGGTTGAAAATCATTATGAACCCTTTTTATAATATCACTTATTGTTTTGGAACAGGTTGATTTTTAAAGTATATAAACCCACCCTAACACCTTCAAAAAACGGCCTGTTACTTTTTTATAAAACGAAACATAAAAAGACCGTTTTTTCGAAGGCATCTCCCGTTATACCCGCCGTTTTTTTTGTCTCCCTTTTTTGTAAATTTTTGGCGGTTATTCTATTGATTTTGGAAATCACTTGTGCTATACTTTCTATGATGTGTATCCTTGGGTTAGCGTCGGAATTTTCGGTTCTTCCCCCCCGGCCACACGAAGTTCCTTGAAGGAGTGAATGTAATGAAAGCCATTGTAAACGGAAAGGTCATTTTAAAAGACCGCGTGTTGGACAACGCGGCAGTGCTCTTTACCGATAAAATTGAAGGAGTTGTGTCAGCCGACCAACTTCCCGCAGGGGTCGAAGTCATCGATGCCAAGGGTGGCTATGTAGCTCCCGGCCTTATCGACCTTCATATCCACGGCTACCTCGGCAAAGATGTTTGCGATGCCAGTGAGGAAAGCCTTCGCACCATTGCCGGCGGCATTTTGAAAAACGGTGTAACCGCCTTTTTGCCCACCACTATGACGGTGGATATGGAAACCATTCGGGCTTCATTGCAAGTTTGTCGCAATTTAAAAACAGAAAGCGAACATTGGAACGGTTCGATAATTTTGGGTTGCCACGCTGAAGGGCCCTTTATCAGCGAATCCAAAAAAGGCGCCCAAAATCCGGCCTATATTTTGAAGCCGAATGCTGCCTTTGTCAAGGAGTATGCCGATATCATTAAAATCATCACCCTTGCCCCCGAAACCGATACCGACGATTTTGCTGCCATTCGCGAAATCTGTCGCGATACCGATGTCGTTGTTTCGATGGGACACACTTCCTCAGATTATGAAACGGCCAAAAAATCCGTGGCGGCCGGTGTTAAACACGTTACCCATCTATTCAACGCTATGACCCCCTTGGCCCACCGCGCCCCCGGTGTGGTGACTGCCGCTTTGGATAGCGATGTTTCCTGCGAACTGATTGTAGATACCTTCCACGTTCTTCCCCAATTTTATGATATTTTGTGGAAGTTAAAGGGCCGCAAACTCTGCTTTATTACCGACTGTTTGCCGGCTGGCGGTCTGCCCTACGGAGAATATACTCTCGGCGGCACCAAAATTGTCTACCGCGATATTGTTTGCCGTTTGGAAGACGGCACCGTAGCCGGTAGCGTATTGGGTCTCAACCGCGGCGTTTGGAATGTTTACAAAAACTCCAACATTCCGTTGTATGAATGTGTTAACGGTGCCACCTTGAATCCGGCCACCACCATCGGAGTAGCCGACCGAAAGGGCTCCATTGAAACCGGTAAGGATGCCGATATCATTATCGCCGACAGCGAATTCAATATTCAAAAAACCATTATCGGAGGAGAAATCAAATATGAAGCTTAAAGTCCAAGCCAAACTCGACCCCCAATTTGCCCCGATGTCCCTTGTCATTCGTGAAATGAAAGAAGCCACGAAAGAAAACGGGCAAGACCTTGTCATTGCGGCCATTCGCAACAAGGGTTATACTACCACCTACAAAACTCGTGTTTTTGCCGACGGCACCGGTCACGATGCCGAAAACTTTAAATTTGTTGAGCGTATTGCTAAAACCCTCTTGTGGGTAGCCGGCGGTTATAAAATTGTCATTGCGGGCTCACCCGTTATCGGAGAATACATCAAAAAGGCCTTTTCCTACGGTGGCTCGCGCGATTTTGACGTAAGATTTATGGAACGCGTGTTTGAATCCACCTTTGAAGTCTTGGTGGTTGCATTGGAAGACGCCCCCCAAAACATTTCCTCGGCTGCACCGGTTGGCCGTCATTTGGACGGTTGCCGAATCGGCTTTGATGCCGGCGGTTCCGACCGTAAAGTCAGCGCCGTGGTGGATGGCGAAAGTGTTTATTCCGAAGAAGTCGTTTGGTTCCCCAAAATCAATTCTGACCCCGACTACCACTACCAAGGCATTTTAGAAGCGATGAAAACAGCTGCTTCGAAGATGCCGCGGGTGGACGCCATTGGTGTTTCGAGCGCCGGCGTTTACATTGATAACCGCATTATGGTTGCCTCTTTGTTCTTGAAGGTCAGCGATGAGGACTTTGACAAAAAGGTTAAAAATATGTACATTGATATCGCCAAGGAAATCGGCTCTGATATTCCGGTAGAAGTTGCTAACGACGGCGATGTTACCGCCTTAGCCGGTGCTATGAACCTGAATGACAACGGCGTATTGGGTGTTGCTATGGGCACCTCCGAGGCGGCCGGCTATGTCGATACCGACGGCAATATCACCGGTTGGCTCAACGAATTGGCCTTTGCCCCCGTCGACTACAATGAAGATGCTATGGTGGATGAATGGTCGGGGGACTACGGTTGCGGCGTTAAATACTTTTCGCAAGACGGTGTGATTAAACTTGCCCCTCGCGCCGGTATTGAACTGGACGAATCCCTTTCGCCGGCCGAAAAATTAAAGGTAGTACAAGGCTTGATGGAAGCCGGTGACGAGCGCGCCGCCGCCATCTACGACACCATTGGTACCAACTTTGGTTATGCTATTGCCTATTACAGCGAATTCTACGATATCAAACACGTTTTAATTATGGGTCGCGTGACCTCCGGCAACGGCGGTGTAATTCTCCTTTCCAAAGCGCAAGAAGTATTGGATACTGAATTCCCCGAATTGGCGAAGAAAATTCAGCTTCACATTCCGGATGAAAAATCCCGCCGTGTTGGCCAGTCGGTAGCCGCTGCCAGCTTACCAAAAATTTAACAATTCACCAAACCAATCGAAAAACGCGATGTTATGAAAAATAAAACAGGCACGGTTCTTTTATAAACCGTGCCTGTTTGTATGTTACACTATCGTTTTTCTAAAGCAAAGATTTGCTTTTTCCAAAATATTTTCGGCAAAGGAATAGCGCTGCACCAAAAACACCCATTACCCGCCGTTGGTTACTCCTGTTCGGCGCCCTGATTTTTCTCCTTTAAAATGCCGATATAGCGCTTGGTGTAAAGCAACAATGAAAGCAACATCATTAAAACACAAGCGCCCACCAATAGATTGGAAAGAACCGGCGGAATCGTGACCCAGAACACGTGAAGAATCAACATCGAGTAAAGCAGAGCCGTGGTTACCTTGCCGTGCCAAACCGCACCGTGCACCTCTTTTTTTCGACGAAAAATAATCAGATTAAACAGGCCGGCCGAAATCTCTTTAACAATTAACAATATAACCGGCACCCACATTTTGGGATAGGTGGTACAAAGGCAAAATAGCATAAAAATTTGGGTGAGTTTATCTGCCACAGGGTCGAGAGCCTTGCCTAAATCGGTGATTTGATGAAAATGGCGGGCAATGTAGCCGTCCACCATATCGGTAAGCCCCGAAAGAATCAGCACCACGCCGCAAGACACATAATCCTGTTTTTGAATATACAGCCAAACAAAAAACGGTATCATCAACAATCTTAAAAAGGATAATATATTCGGCACCGTAAATATGCTTGATTTTTTTCTAGAATGAACTTCCGCCTTCAACCTATTTCTCTCCTTTTTTTGGTTATTACCAAACCATTTTAACACAATTTTATGAATTTTTAAAGGGGTTTTGTCGTTTTTTCGAGAAAATGGATTTTTTGGGTTGAAAATTGGATTTTTTATTTTACGCCCGGAGACGAAAAGAGAACGGTTGAAAAGAAAATTTTGATAATATAATTAAAAACAAAACCAAAAGGAGTTTGCTATGAAGGAAGTTTTCACGGATTATAAATGTATGCAATGTCTACTCAAAAAGTATGGAAATCCCGATTCGTATGACTTAACCAACCGGCAAAAAACCGATTACTTTAAAGATTTCTTGCATCTGTTATCGGCTGCTCCCCAAACAATGAGTTCTCCCGAACTAGTCGAAAAAATCACTGCCTTGCAACATTCGTACGGCATTGTTCCCGCCGATTATACCAAAATCAAACAAACCTATAACGCCCTTTTGCTCTCCATCGAAAAAACCCTCTATCGTCGCATCGAAGCGGCCGAAAATCCATTGTACCGCGCTGTACAATTTGCCTTTCTCGGGAATTACATTGACTTTGGTGCCGTTTCGGATATTTCGGAAACAAAGGTTCTGGAACTGGTTGAAAACGCAGACAAATTTTCTTTTGATGAAGCGGAATTTTCTTATTTTCAAAAAGAACTGAATCACACCAAAACCCTCATCTTTTTAACCGACAACTGCGGCGAAATCGTTATGGATAAATTGTTGCTTTGCCAATTAAGCAACCAATATCCCCGCCTTTCCATCGAGGTGGTGGTGCGCGGCCGGGATGTCCTCAACGATGCCACGATAGAAGACGCCCGGCAAATTGGTCTGGATTCTCTTTTTCCCGTTATTTCAAACGGCTGTGGTATTGCCGGCACGGTGCTCTCCCGTATCGACGAAGCCGTGCGAAAGAAAATCGAATCCGCCGATATGGTGATTGCAAAAGGAATGGGAAATTTTGAGACCCTAAAAGGATGCGGAAAAAACATTTATTATTGGTTTATGTGTAAATGCGAAAAGTTTTGCCGTATGTTGGAATTACCCCTTTATCATCTGGCCTTTTTAAACGAAAAACGAATGAATAAATAGTCAAAAACCGCCAAAGCTTTCATAAAATCGTTCGTTTTTTGTTTGTAGGTTTGTCCTTGATATTTCCTGTTATGATACAATAGATAGGTAACAGTAGAAATAGAAAAAACAACTCAAATGTGTTAAGATGAAAGTAACCACACTCAACATCGGCACAAAGGAGTTGTTTTTCTAATGAAAAGTATATCACCAAGAGCGCACTTTCGTC